>NZ_CP080590.1:3941937-4296375 GCF_019504385.1 Devosia salina | reverse complement strand
GGCTTCGCCCCTGCGTCCGACACGCGGACGCACTTAATCTGTCCGGCGACCGCTGGTGTCGCCGCTTCCCTCTTGACCTTTCACTTGAACCCGGCCTGCCCCGGCCGACGGTCGAATGAACGCTGCCAACTCAAATTTGACCGGCTGCCCGAAAGCACCCCATACAAAAATCACTGGCTGAAATTGCCGGCAGGACTGCCGGAATTGCCCCAAGTCCCGAGCCGCCTGAAGGAGGCTCACCGCCGGGTTAGGGAGGGTCGTTCCACCCCTCTTTTCCCCGCCGGCCAAAGTACATTAGAGGCTCGAAATTGGACCCGCAACACGTGAATCGTTGAAATAGGGACTTGACTCGGAGAGCTGTTTTTCGCCGCTGCCCGCCGCCCAAAACAAGGGTCCGGCAAGAGCCTGTGACTCAAGGCAGATTCGAACACTTAGCCGGGTTGGTCATGGTAAAAAAAAATTCCACCTGACTGCGAACCACACCGGCCGAGTGCTTGTCACTCCCGGACCGCCAATGCCACAAGCCATTGGCATGCCTCACTAAAACGCAGCCTTCACCCTTCGTTCTCACGCCAGGACGACCGTTGCAAAATAGTCATGTGACAGAACAATGGCGAAAATCCTTGCGCCGCTACCATACAACAAAAAGGGCTCCTTGCGGAGCCCGAATTGTAGCGCAGCGGCGGCCTGGTGGAGGCGCGCCCGGCCCGATCCGTATCAGACGGCCAGGGCCTTCACGCGGCTGTTGAGGCGGGAGACCTTGCGGGCCGCCAGATTGGCATGGACAATGCCCTTGGTGGCAGCGCGGTGGATCTCGGGCTCGGCAGCCTTGAGAGCGGCGAAGGCGGTCGCGTGATCACCAGCGGTGATCGCTTCCTCGACCTTGCGAATGAACGTGCGCACGCGGCTACGACGCGACTTGTTGATCGCGGTGCGGGCAGCAATCTTGCGGGTCGCCTTCTTGGCTGACGGCGTATTGGCCATTTCGGTCCTCTTGGGTCGTCCAACCGGCAGAACCGCGCCGCTTGAGGCGCCGCAACCTGCCGGGATGAAATGAAAGCGGCGGCACGCTGCCGCCAAGTCGGGGGGTCTATAGGAGATTGAATGGGGGACGTCAACTGGATTCCCACTCTCGGTTTCCCCTCTCCCCTTGTGGGAGAGGGTGCCCGAAGGGCGGGTGAGGTGTTCTCTTCAGAGACTAAATTTCCAGCCCCCCTCATCCGGCGCTGCGCGTCACCTTCTCCCACAAGGGGAGAAGGAAGAGCCCTCAATGCGCCTTCTGGCACACCGGGCAATAAAAGGTCGAGCGGCCCGACTGCACGATGCGCTTGACCACGCCCTTGCAAAGAGGGGTCGGACAGGGATCGCCCTCCCGATCATAGACGGCAAAGCTGTGCTGGAAATAGCCCGCCCCCTCAACGCTGCGGAAATCGCGGATGGTAGAGCCGCCGACCTCGATGGCGGCGACCAACACCTCCCGCACCGCGAGGGCCAGGTTCTCGAGCGCCTTTTTCGGCCTGCCGGTCGGGGTCACCAGGGTCCGTGCCTCGATCGTGGGCAGGATATGGGCGCGGTGCAGGGCCTCGGCCACATAGATATTGCCAAGGCCCGCCACCACGCGCTGGTCCAGCAGCGCCGCCTTGATCGGCGCTTTCTTGCCGGCAAAGGCCGCCGCCATCTGTTCGGCGGAGAATTCGTTACCCAGGGGCTCTGGCCCCAGACCCTGCAGATAGGGACTGTCGCCGGGATCGGCATAGAGATCGATGAAGCCGAACCGCCTAGGATCGGCATAGATGAGGTGGCTACGGCCATGCCGGGGGTGGTTGAGCTGCCAGACCATATGGTCATGCCTGGGCTCGGTGCCCGGCTCGTAATAGCGCGGCGGCTTGTCGATGCCATGTTCGGCAAAGCGCCAGGAGCCGGTCATGCCCAGATGGCTGAGCAGTGTCTGGCCTCCGGAGAGGGCGAAAAGCAGATATTTGGCCCGGCGGCCAATATGGGTCACGGTCTGGCCTTCAAGGGCGGACTGCAGGCCCGCAGGCAGGGGAAAGCGCAGGTCCGGGCGATTGAGGGTCACCGTCTCGATGGTCGCGCCTTCGAGCCAGGGCGCGAGACCCCGGCGGACGGTTTCGACCTCGGGCAGTTCAGGCATGGACAACTCCTTCACCCTGCGCGGCTTTGTGGCATGGGCAATTGCCAAGGCCTTATATATGGTGCGCCGCGATACGGAACGTATTGCCATCAATACAAAGTGCATCGAGCCTTGCCATGACCGAGCCCAGCCAAACCACCCATTTCGGCGAACGCGTCGTCGCCCTTGAGGACAAGCAGGGGCTGGTCAACAAGGTGTTCCACGACGTTGCCGACCGCTACGACCTGATGAACGATCTGATGAGCGTGGGCGTGCACCGGCTCTGGAAGGACGCCATGGTCAGCGAGCTGGCGCCGCCCAAGGCCGGCTCGCGCCCCTATCGCGTGCTCGACATGGCCGGCGGCACCGGCGATATCGGCGAGCGCATCGTCAATGCCTCGTTCGGCTATGCCGAGGTGGTTGTCTCCGACATCAATGCCGACATGCTGCGCGTGGGCGCCGAGCGCGCCAAGTCCTGGCGCTATCCGGGGCAGGTGCAGTTCGTGGAGGCCAATGCCGAAGAGCTGCCCTTCGAGGACAAGAGCTTTGACGCCTATACGATCGCCTTCGGCATCCGCAACGTGCCGCGCATCCAGAAGGCGCTGGACGAGGCCCATCGTGTCCTCAAGCGCGGCGGCCGCATCCTGGTGCTCGAATTCTCGCAGGTCGACGTGCCCGGGTTCGACAGCGTCTACAGGCTCTATTCGGACCAGTTGATCCCGCCCATGGGCCGGGTAGTGACCGGCGACGCGCAGCCCTATCAATATTTCATCGAGTCGATCCGCAAATTCCCGGACCCGGCGTCCTTCTCGTCCATGCTGGGCAAGGCCGGGTTCAAGCGGGTCAAGCATCAGAGCTTCACGGGCAATATCGCGACGCTGTTTTCGGGCTGGAAACTCTAGTCGATGTCGCTCGGTTCCACTTTCCGCCTGTTCCATGCCGGCTGGGTGCTGGCGCGCGAGGGTGCCTTTTCCGTGCTGCCGGTGGAATCGCTGCCGCCGATGATGAAGGCCGGCATCGGCCTGGCGCGGCTGGTGGAGCGCCGGGCGGTGCGCAAGACCGGCAGTATCGAGCGCTTGAATGCCGCCCTGCACAAGCTGGGGCCATCCTATGTGAAGTTTGGCCAGACCCTGGCCACGCGACCCGACATTGTGGGTGTCCAGGCCGCGGCCGATCTGTCCGGCCTGCAGGACAAGATGCCGCCTTTCGATCCCAAACTGGTGCCGGGCATCCTGGAAGCCGCATTGGGCGCCAAGGCGGCGCAGCTGACCGAGATCAGCGAGCCGGTCGCCGCGGCCTCCATCGCCCAGGTGCACAAGGCGCGGCTGCGCATGCCCGGCGAAGTGCCCCGGACGGTCGCCGTCAAGATGCTGCGCCCGGGCGTCGCCGAACGCTTTCATGCTGACACCGACAGTCTCTATGCCGGTGCGCGACTGGCCGAAACCTTCTCGCCCGCCAGCCGGCGCCTCAAGCCCACCGAAGTGGTGCGCACGCTCGACCATTCGATGCGGCTCGAACTCGACCTGCGCCTGGAAGCGGCCGCCATCTCGGAAATGGCGGAGAACATAAAGAACGACAGTGGCTTCGTCATTCCGGAGGTCCATTGGGACCATGTGGCGCAGAATGTGCTGACCACTAGCTGGATGCATGGCATCCCCATTCGCGACCATGCGGCCATCGAGGCCGTCGGGATCGACCGCAAGGCGCTCGCGGCCAAATTGCTGCAGAGCTTCCTGCGCCACGCCATCCGCGATGGCTATTTCCACGCCGACATGCATCCGGGCAATCTGTTCGCCGATCCCCGGACCGGCGATGTGATCGCGGTCGACTTCGGCATTATGGGGCGCATCGGCAAGTCCGAACGGCGCTTCCTCGCCGATATCCTCTATGGCTTCATCACCCGCAATTATCGCCTGGTGGCGCAGCGGCATTTCGACATCGGCTATGTGCCGCCGCACCAGTCGGTGGACGATTTCACCCTGGCCATCCGCTCGATCGGTGAGCCGCTGCATGGGCGCACCGCTGCCGACATTTCCATGGCCCGCGTCCTGGGGCAGCTCTTCACCATTACGGACCTGTTTGAAATGCAGACCCGGCCCGAGCTGGTGCTGCTGCAGAAATCCATGGTGCTGGTGGAAGGGGTGGCCCGCACGCTGGACCCCAATCTCGACATCTGGACCGTGGCCGAACCGGTGGTGGCCGAGTGGCTGCGGCGCGAGGAGGGGCCTGTCGGACGCCTTGAGGACCTTGTTGGGCACCTGACCCGCATGGGCGAGGCCGCCGGCCGGGTGCCGCGCCTGATGGCCCAGGCGGAGCTGGCATTGGCCGAGCACCGTGCCATGATGAACCGTCCGCGGGATCGGCTGATGCGCGGGCTCGCCCTGGCCGTGCTCGGCGCGGCGCTGGTGCTGATCGGCGCCCTGATCTGGCGCGTCCTGACGCTGCCCTGATACCGCCCGGTCCAGGCGACCGCTTGCCGGGCCGGGGCAACCACACCTAGATTGCACCATCGGGCGGTGAGGGCCGCCCAATACGGGAGAACCGGAATGAGCGTCAAACTTCTGGGCAAGCTTGCGGCCACCGTGCTGCTGGCCGCCGGACTTGCCGGCTGCATCGACATCAATATCGAAGTGGCCATCACCAGCCCGACCACAGCCAAGGCCACGATGACCCAGGTCATGGGCGCCGATGTCTATTCCATGGTCAAGATGAGCGCCGAGGGCGGGAGCGCCGAAGAAGACAGCTTCTGCGCCGAAGGCAGCCTGACCGAGAATGCCGATGGCAGCGCCACCTGCATCATCGTGGAGGACGGCAAGTTCGCCGATCTCGACCTGGGCCAGGACGAAGGCGGCATGACCTTCACCGAAGCCGGACCAGGCCTGATCCGCGTGGCACTGCCCACGGCCGACATGCAGAGCGAGCTGGGTGCGGAAGACGAGATGGACGAGCAGACCCGGCAGATGGTGGAGGCTTTCTTCGCCGACCGGACGATGACCATCGTCATCTCCGGAGCGGAAATCGTCGAAACCAACATGACATTGTCGGCCGACAAGACGCGCGCCGAACAGGTCATCCCCATGCTCGACCTGATCAACGGCGCCGCCGGCCTGCCCGAGGAACTCTATGCGTTGGTGCGGGCGCCTTGAGCATTCGGATCGATCTCAAATGGCTCGCGCACGGCGCGGGCCTGCCCCTGCCGCGCCAGCAGACCGCGGGCGCGGCGGGTCTGGACCTTGCCGCGGCCATCGGGGCGGACGAGACGCTGACCATCGCACCGGGCGATTTCGCCATGGTCCCGACCGGCCTCGCGATCGCCCTGCCCCAGGGCTATGAAGCGCAGATCCGGCCCCGTTCGGGGCTGGCGGCGCGGCATGGCGTGACCGTCCTCAATTCCCCCGGAACGGTGGACGCCGACTATCGCGGGGAAGTCAAAATTCTTTTGATTAATCATGGTAGGGACGCATTCGTGCTGCGCCGGGGCGACCGGATTGCCCAGATGGTGGTGGCGCGGGTTGAAGCGGTGGAACTGGTAGAAATTGATGAACTGGATGCAACCGAGCGTGGCGAAGGCGGCCACGGTTCGACTGGCCGCTAGCGCCGTTCTGGCCCTGGCCGCAACATTTCCCGCAGCGGCGGGTGACCGGGCCCTGATCGACTATGTCGGCTTTTCCGAGGACTTCCGCTATTTCGCCTTCGAGGAATTCGGCATCCAGGACGGGTCGGGCTTTGCCTATTCCAATTTGTACGTCATCGACCTGGATACCGACAGCTGGGTGGTCGGCACGCCGGTGCGGTTCCAGGCGGAGAGCGAAGAGACCAGCCTCGAGGCCGTGCGGCAGGTGGTCGCCGACAAGGCCGCCGACCATATTGCGGAATTCGCCATCCATGTTCCGGTCGAAGTCGCCGCCATGATCGGGGATGGCGTGCCCGATAGCGACGCCAAGGCGCTGACCTTCGGCGCCCCCGGCTATCTGCCCGGCAGCGTATCGGGCAATTACACCCTGGACCTTTCGACCTTCGGCACTGTGGCCACCAGCCCCTGTGCCGAATGGTTCGGGACCGAGCCCGTCGGCTATGAGCTGAGCATTGCCGATGGCGGCACGGCCCGCCTGGTGCATCGCGACCAGAACCTGCCCCGTTCGCGCGGCTGCCCGCTGGACTATCGCATCTATGGCGTGGTCATGCCTTTCGAGGGCGCGACGCTTTCCAATGCGGTGGCCATCATCTCGGTCTATCCCGGTGGTTTCGAGGGGCCGGACCGGCGTTTCCTGGCGGTTCCCCTTGGCCTCTGAGCCGCCCCTCGGCCCGGACGAGACGCGCCGCTATGCGCGCCATCTCGTGCTCAAGGGCTTTGGCGGCGCGGCCCAGCAAAAGCTGAAAGCCGCCCGCGTGCTGGTGGTGGGTGCTGGCGGGCTGGGCAGCCCGGCCATCGCCTATCTGGCCGCCGCCGGCATCGGGCATCTCGGCATCATCGATCCCGACACGGTCTCCCTGTCCAATCTGCAGCGGCAAGTGATCCACACCAGCGCCTCGGTCGGCACGGGCAAGGCGAATAGCGCCGGCGCCTTTGCCGGCGCGCTCAACCCCCATGTGGGTCTGGACCTGCATGCCGAAGCGATCACCGAGGGCAATGCCGATACCCTTGTCGGGACCTGCGACGTGGTCTTGGACGGCACCGATAATCTCGTCACCCGCCGCATCGTCGCCACTTCTACGGAGCGGCTGGGCAAGCCGCTGGTTTCGGGCGCCGTCTCGATGTTTTCCGGCCAGGTGACGGTCTTTGCCCCGCATCTCGGCGGCCCGCCGCATGCGGCGCTCTACCCCGATGAGGCCAGCGACGACGCCCTGCCCTCCTGCGAGGCCAATGGCATTCTCGGCCCCGTCACCGGCGTCATCGGCACACTGATGGCCATGGAGGCGATCAAGCTGATCACCGGCGTGGGTGAGCCGCTGATTGGGCGGTTGCTGGTCTATGACGCAAGAGAGGCGCGGTTTTCCGAGATCGGGTATTGAGGGCCTGATGTTTCAATGTGGTGCACCGCAACAGGTTCAGCACAGCGATGGCTACGTCGTGCAGGTGGCTGATCGCCACCATGTCGAGTACTTGGACGGTAGCCAAAGATGGGTGGTCGAGGTGGAATTCGCGCCCGTCGTCGGTGTTTACCGAGATACGCTCGGAAGTGAAGGCTCGTCCGCCGCGGACTTCGATACAGCTCTCCGCAGAATTATTGCAGGGCTGGAAGCCATGGGCTCCAAAGTTGAGGTTTCCTAGCGGCACCACCCCACCCTCATTCCCTCCCCATCAAGGGGAGGGAGGCGCAGATTGCGAAGCCGGTGTTCATCGTCTCCCTCCCCCGTGTGGGGAGGGTAGCGCAGCTGGGCCGGATGGCCCTAGCGAAGCTGGGTGGGGGTGGGGCGCACTCGATCAAGCATCCGGGTGCTTGAACACCAGCGCGGCATTGGTGCCGCCGAAGCCAAACGAATTCGACAGCACATAGCCCAGGTCGACATCGTCGCGGCGCTGGCGGAGGATCGGCATGTCCTCGAAGGCGGGGTCGAGGGTTTCGATATTGGCGCTTTCGGCGATGAAGCGGTTGCGCATCATCAGAATCGAATAGATCGATTCATGCACGCCCGTGGCGCCCTGGCTGTGGCCGGTCAGCGACTTGGTCGCCGAAATGGGCGGGCACTTGTCCTCATTGCCGAAGACGGCGCGCAGGGCCTCGATTTCCTTGAGGTCACCCACCGGGGTCGAGGTGGCGTGCGGGTTGATGTAGTCGATCGGCGCCTTGATGTTCTTGAGCGCCATGCGCATGCAGCGCTCGGCTCCTTCGCCCGAGGGGGCGACCATATCGAGGCCATCGGAGGTCGCGCCATAACCGACCAGCTCCGCCCAGATCCTGGCGCCGCGCGCCTTGGCGTGCTCGAATTCCTCGAGCACCAGCACACCGGCACCGCCGGAGATGACGAAGCCATCGCGCGCCGCGTCATAGCAGCGCGAGGCCTTTTCCGGCGTCTGGTTGAAGTCACTGCTCATGGCGCCCATGGCGTCGAACAGGTCCGACAGCGTCCAGTCGAGGTCCTCGTGGCCGCCGGCAAAGACGATGTCCTGCTTGCCCAGCATGATCTGTTCCATGGCATTGCCGATGCAGTGCTTGGACGTCGCGCAGGCCGCGGTGATCGTATAGTTGATGCCCTTGATGCCGAAGGGCGTGGCCAGGGTTGCCGAGGCGGTCGAGCCCATGGCCTTGGGCACTGCCAGTGGCCCGATGCGCTTGGGCGAATTGTTCTTGCGGGTGATATCGGCGGCCTCGACAATGGTGCGGGTCGAGGCGCCACCCGAACCCATGACTATGCCGGTCATGGGGTTGGAAATGTCGCTTTCCTCCAGCCCCGCATCGGCGATGGCCTGCTGCATGGCCAGATAGTTCCAGGCCGCACCCTTGCCCATGAAGCGGGTGACGCGGCGATCGAGAATCTCGAAGGGATCGAGGCGCGGATCGCCCTTGACCTGGCTGCGGAAACCGAGCTCCGCATAGTCCTCGGCAAAAACGATGCCCGGCTTTGCCGCGCGCAGGCTCGCCGTCACCTCGTCGAGCGAGTTGCCGATCGAAGAAATGATACCCATGCCGGTTACGACAACTCGTCTCATTTCGTCCTCGTTTCAGTCGTTTCGTGCGTTCGCATCGGGGGCGGCGTCGCACTTATATAGTTCGTTTCGGGCCGGCATTAAGGCCTTCAGGCCGTCTTCTGCTCGTGGAGCTGGGCCTCGGTAAAGAGCCCAACGCGCAAATCCTTGGCTTCGTAGATCACCTTGCCGTCAGCCTTGACCCAGCCATCGGCAATGCCCAGCGTCAGGCGCGAACGCATGACGCGCTTGAGATCAATACCATATTCGACCAGCTTGACGTCATCGGTCACCTGGCCGGTGAACTTGATTTCCCCGCCCAGGGCACGGCCCTTGCCGGGCTGGCCGATCCAGGAGAGGAAAAAGCCGGTCATCTGCCAGACGGCATCGAGCCCCAGGCACCCGGGCATGACCGGGTCGCCGATGAAATGGCACTTGAAGAACCACAGGTCCGGATTGACGTCGAGTTCGGCCCGCACCTGGCCACGGCCATGGGCGCCACCATCTTCGGTGATGGAGGTGATGCGGTCGAACATCAGCATGGGTGGAGCCGGCAGGCGTGCATCACCCTGGCCCGGCAATTCGCCACGACCATGGGCCAGCAATTCTTCGTAATTAAATGCGTGTTGCCGCTCGGACATGGAGGCTCCCCACTCTCGCTCAAGCCCCGTCTCGTATAGGGCAGGCGGGGTAGGGTCAAGCCAGCCATGGGATGCATGCCCCGGGCGGGCGGCGCGCCGTGCTTGTATCCGGGTCCCTGCGCCAGTATAAGAAATCATCAAATCCGGACCTGAAACGACGAGACTTACTGGCCCTATGCCCGACCGAGATACGACCGCCCGGCCGCTCCCGTCCCGCAAGCCTTGCCTGACAGCCGTGCTGCGCATGGCCGGTCTTCGGCCGACCCGCCAGCGCGTGGCCCTTGCTGAACTGCTGTTCGGCGGTGCGCATCGCCATGTCAGCGCCGAGCAGCTGCACGGCGAAGCCAGCACGGCCAATGTCAATGTGTCGCTGGCCACGGTCTACAATACGCTGCATCAGTTCCACGAAGCCGGCCTGCTGCGGGAGGTCGCCATTGACGCCGCCCGTTCCTATTTCGACACCGACACGTCGGACCATCATCACTTCTATGTCGAAGACGAGCAGCGCATGATCGACATCCCGGCCGATGCGGTCGAGTTCAAGGCGCTGCCCAAGGCGCCTGAGGGCATGGAAGTGGCGCATGTGGATGTCGTCATTCGCGTGCGCAGGGCCGCGGCCTGAGTTTTCCCCGGTGCAGTGGCGGATTCCGGCCGGCAGGTGACAAAGCCGCCCCGCTTGACCATAGTGTGCCCGGTTTCAACAGCGGCGTGGGTGGCTGATGCCCGAAAAGGTCAATCTCAAAGCCTATTTCGACCGAATCGGATTTGCCGGTTCGATCGCGCCGACGCTGGCGACACTGGACCTGCTGCATGCCCTGCATCCCGCCGCCATCCCCTTTGAGAACCTGACGCCGCTTCTGGGCGAGCCGGTGGCCCTGGACCAGCCGAGCCTTGAAAAGAAGCTCCTCGCCGACAAGCGGGGCGGCTATTGCTTTGAACACAACCTGTTGTTCATGCGCATTCTCCAGGACCTCGACTTCACCGTGCGGCCGCTTCTGGCGCGGGTTGTCCTCAGCAATCCGGACGGCGCCGCCCTGCCCCCAAGCCACCTGCTGCTGCTGGTGGAGATCAACGGACAGAACCATATCGCCGATGTCGGCTTCGGCGGGTTGACGCTGACCACGCCATTGCGGCTCAGGGCCGATGTCGAACAGACCACACCGCACGAGACCTTCCGCCTCACCGGCGGCGATCCAGACTGGACGCTGGAGGCCAAGCTCGGCGAAGAATGGCGTGCGGTCTATGTCTTCACACTCGATACGGTCGAGGAGGCCGATATCGCGCCCATCAACCAGCGCATCGCGACTGATCCGGCCTCACCGTTCACGCGCGAGCTTCGCGTGGCGCTGGCGCCCAGCGGCGCCCGCCTCAAGCTCCACAATACCCAGTTCACCCGCCAGCCGGTCGAGGGCGAGGCGGAGAAGCGCGTGCTGGGGAGCGTGGAGGAATTGCGGGCGGTCCTCAGCGGGGAGTTCGGCATCACCCTGCCTGCCGATGAGCGGCTGGAGCCGGTGCTTGCCGCGCTGGTGCAGCCCCAACCGACAGTCTAGGACCATGGCGCCGGTCGTCGTCCCGACGGACAAGCTGCACGAATTCGTCGACTTCGATGCGTTCTATAGCTGGCTGTCGCAGAACCACCAGGACGCCGACGAGGTGTGGATCCGCATCTTCAGGAAGGGGTCTGGCCGTCCCACGATCACGCCGGTCGAGGCCATCGAGGCGGTGCTGTGCTGGGGATGGATCGACGCCATCAAGAAGAGCTGGGACGAGGTGAGCTTCGTGCAGCGCTATTGCCCACGGCGCCCGAAATCGGTGTGGAGCCAGGTCAATCGCGACAATGTCGCGCGGCTGACCGAGGCGGGCCTGATGACCGAGTTCGGCCTGGTCCATGTCGAGGCTGCCAAGGCCGACGGCCGGTGGGACGCAGCATACAAGACCACGCAGGAACCGCCCGCCGATCTATTGGCCGCCATTGCTGCCAATCCTGCGGCGCAGAAGACTTATGCCGGGCTGACGGCCCAGAACCGCTTTGCCCTCACCTTCCGCACCATCTCGCTCAAGACCGAGGCGGGACGGAAGAAGCGGATCGGCGAATTCGTCGACATGCTGGCGCGCGGCGAGACCATCTATCCGCAGAAGACCATGCCATGAGCCAGGACAACAGCCAGGTCTGGGGCGCATTCCTGCGCGGCATCAATCTGGGCAAGCGGCAGATGAAGATGGCCGAGTTGAAGGCCTGCATGGAGGCGGCCGGCCTTGCGGAGGTGAAGACGGTTCTGGCGAGCGGCAATGTGCGGTTCGCCGCAAAGGGCAAGCCCGAGACCATCAAGACGACGCTGGAACAGGCCATCGGCAAGAAGTTCGGCTTTGCCGTCGGCGTCGTGCTGCGCACAGAGGCCGAGCTCAAGGCAATGCTGGATGGCCATCCCTTTGCCGGGCTCGACCCCGAGGCCGATCTCCACCGCCATGTGCTGCTGTCGGACGAGCCCTTCCCCAAAGGCATCGTCCTCGAAAGCCGGCCGGGCGATACGGAAATCCTGCGTATCGATGCGCGCGAGCTCTATATCGCCGCCTACCGCCAGCCCAATGGGCGCTATACCGAGAATGTGGAAGAGGTTCTCAAGCCGCTTTACGCCAGGCTTGGCAAGGGCCATCTCGACACCATGCGCAACTGGAACACGATAGAGAAGATTCTGAAATGATCACCGTTTTCGGCTCCACCAATCTCGACCAGATCGGCACCGTCACCCGCTTGCCCAAGCCGGGTGAAACCGTGGCCGGCGGCACCTTCTCGATGGCGCCGGGCGGCAAGGGAGCGAACCAGGCGCTGGCGGCGCGGCGCGCGGGTGCCAATGTGCGCCACGTCTCGGCGGTGGGCGATGATGCCTTTGCCGACCTGGCGCTGGCGCTGCTCAAGGATGGTGGCGTCGATCTTTCCGGCATGCGCAAGGCGGAGGCCGCCACCGGCATCGCCATGATCTTTGTCGATGCGGCGGGCGAGAATGTCATTGCCATTCTCCCCGGCGCCAATGGCACGGTGAGCCCGGCGGATGCCGAGGAGGGCCTGGCCGGCCTCTCTGCCGGCGATACGCTGCTCGTGCAGCAGGAAGTGCCCCAGGCTGCGACGCGTCGCGCCCTGGAGCTCGCCCGCGAAAAGGGCGCGCGATCCATCCTCAACACGGCGCCTTTCCTGCCAGACACGGCCAAGCTGGCGCCGCTGGCTGACATCGTGGTGGCCAATGAGACCGAGTTTTCCCTGCTGAGCGGCCGCCCCATCGACCAGCTCGACGCGGCCATGCAGGACTGGGTCAACCGCACCGGCCGCACCATCGTCGTCACGCTCGGCCCCGAGGGCGCCCGCGCCCGCACACCTGATGGCCCGATTGCGGTACAGGCGCACAAGGTCAAGCCGGTCGATACGGTTGGCGCCGGCGACACGTTCTGCGGCTATCTCGCCGCCGGCCTCGATGCGGGCCATGATCTCGGCACGGCCCTGCGGCGCGCTGCTGTGGCGGGCAGCCTTGCCTGCCTCAAGCCCGGCGCGCAGCCGGCCATTCCGATGAAGGCCGATGTCGACGAGGTCTTGGGCGGCTAGGAGCGCCGCCCGTTCAGCTTTCCGGGCAGGCAAAGGCATCGACCACCGCCTGAATGAAGGCGCTGACCCGGCGGGGCACCAGGTGCCGGGAGGGATGCACGGCATGAATGGGCAGCGACAGCAATTGCCATTCGGGCAGCAGTGAGATGAGCCGGCCAGCGGCGAGGTCCTCTTCAACCAGATTGGCGGGCAGATAGGCGATACCGGCACCATCAATGGCCAGCCGGCGCTGCGCCTCGCCATTGTCGACTTCGATGGCGCCGGCAACCTCGACCGTGCTGCGCTCGCCCTGCGCATTGACAAAGACCCAGCGATTGCGCGGTACCAGGATGAGATTGAGGATGCAGCGATATTGGGCAAGGTCCGCTGGCGTTGTCGGGGCGGGGTTGCGCGACAGGAAATCAGGTGAGGCCACCAGCGCGAAGCGATAGGTGCCCACCCGCCGCGCCACCAGCGATGACGAGGGCAGTTCTCCGACCCGCACCGCCAGGTCGAAACCCTCGGTCACCAGATCGACGCGCCGGTCCGAGAGGCTGAGTTCGAAGATCACCCCGGGATTTTCGGCGGTGAACCGGGCAATGATCGGGGGCAGCCAGCGTACGCCCAGCGTGGTCGGCGCGGTCAGGCGGATGCGTCCCGACAGCGTGGCGGTCTGACCGCATTCGTCCAGGGCCTGGGCCGCGGCAATGACCGCCTCGGCCCGCTCCAGAAACTGGCGGCCCTGATCGGTCAGGCGCTGGCTGCGCGTGGTGCGCTCGATCAGCTTGAGCTGATAGCGCGCCTCCATGGCCTGGATGCGACGCCCGACCATGGCCGGCGAGAGGTTCAACTGACGGGCCGCGCCCGCGAAACTGCCGAGCCGGGCGGCGGAGACAAAGGTGCGCAGCGATTCCAATTCGCTCATTCGATACCGTTCCGCAATTCAGTTACAACAATTCATGCAATTCCTGAAGTAAACAACAAGGGGCATATCAGCGCCAGCCAAAGCTTGAAAGGAGAACTTCATGACCACCATCGCCATTATCGGGTTGGGCAATATGGGCAAGGGCCTGGCGAAACGCCTCGCCGGCAAGACCGACCTGCTGCTCGGCTCGCGCAATAGCGACGCTGCCAAGGCCTTCGCCGCCACGCTGGACGGGACCGCCGAAGTGCTGGACCAGGCAAAAGCCGCCGCGCGCGCCGATATCGTGGTGCTGGCCCTGCCCTATGGACCGGCGCTCGAATTTGCCCGGGACACCGATCTCGCGGGCAAGATCGTCGTGGACATCTCCAATCCGCTCAAGCCCGACTATTCGGGCCTGACCATCGGCCACACCACTTCGGCCGCCGAAGAATTGCAGGCCGTTGCCGCCGGCGCCCGCCTGGTCAAGGCCTACAACACCATCTTTGCGGCCCTGCTCGAGGTGCCCGCCGCGCAGACCGCGTCCATTCCCGTATTCCTGGCCGGCGATGACGAGGCCGCTATCGCGGCGGTGGAGCAGCTGGTCCGGACCTCGGGCTTTGCCGTCGAAAAGACCGGGCCACTCGACACCGCCCGGCTGGTCGAACCGCTTGGCATGCTCAATATCCGCCTCGGCTATCACATGGGCCGCGGCACCGGCATTGCCCCGGCATGGCAGGCCGCCTGACGGGCAGAACTGACGCCGCGCGACGGGCCTATTGGCCCGTTGCCGACGCCGCACGGTGCGTTCACTCGGGAAGGCGACTTATTGTCCCCATCATGCCACGTTGCCGCACCGATGCCCGCCAGAGCTTCTTGCGCGCATCGGCTTGTTCGAGATGGCGATATTTTCCGCCCGAAAACTTTGGCCAGTCCAGCGCCAGTCCGGCGCGAACCATCTCGGCTGCGAGGTCCCGCCCGTCGGGCAGGAAGCATTCCGCGACCAGCCGGTCATAGGACAATTCGGGCTTGATGCGGGCGGTCACGATCTGGCCCTTGCACAGCTTCACGAGCGCCCACTTCGACTGCTGACCATAGGGGTGGTCGAGCTCCGGTGCATCGATCCCGGCGATCCGAATGCGAACCTTGTCGATGACGATGGTATCGCCATCGACCACCCAGCATGACCCGCGAAGGATTTTCTCGACAGGCTGAAGCGTTGTCTGCGTGGATTGGACAAGGACGACGCGCATCTCGCGTGGCTTGGGCGGATAGTCCGGAATCCCGCGCCAAGGTTCGACGGTGCTTTTCGACCTTCGCGCGGAAAACAGCCGAATGACGAACCGGAATAGCCCCATGCTCCCCCCCCGGAGGCCGGCTGAGTGCGAACCGGTCCTAGATCTTGCCGCTATGCTTGAGCGCCAGGATCAACATGGACACTCCGGCCGTGGCAGCGAAGATGAGAACGCCGATGCCGGCGAATGTCCAAAACAATTCCACTATATTTCTCCGTTCTGTAGCGACGGGACCGCTCCGAGGGCGATATTACGACCAATCAGCGCCTGACCCGATAAAGCCTCTACTATGATCGCTCTCGCATCGACACGGTCTTGCATTTGAATGCTGACCCGGGCCGCACGCGATCATTGGCCGACCATGCGTTCAGACTGTCGGCACAGGCCATCAATTGCAACAAAAAAGCGGGCCTTGCGACCCGCTTTGATATTTTTGGACTGTGGAACCGTCGCCTTATTTCGGCGCCAGCACCATGACCATCTGCCGGCCTTCGGAACGCGGCTGGCTTTCGACCTTGGCGATATCCTCGGTCTGTTCCTTGACCTTGATCAGCAATTGCATTCCCAGGTCCTGGTGCGCCATTTCGCGGCCACGGAAACGCATGGTCACCTTGACGCGATCGCCCTCGCCCAGGAAACGCTGCACCGCCTTCATCTTGGTGTCGTAGTCGTGCGTGTCGATGTTGGGACGCATCTGCACTTCCTTGACTTCGATCACCTTCTGCTTCTTGCGCGCTTCGGCCGCCTTTTTCTGAGCGGCATACTTGTAGCGCCCGAGATCGAGCATCTTGGCGACGGGCGGATTGGAATTGGCGGCGATCAGGACCAGGTCAAGACCCTGCTCCTGCGCTTCGGCCAATGCATCGCGCGTGCGCACGACGCCGCGGTTCTCGCCTTCTGCATCGATAAGCTGAACGTCGGGGCTGGTGATATCCTCGTTGGCAAGCGGCCCATCTTTCTGGGGCGCAACGGGTCTCATGGGACGGCGAATGGCAAGCTTTCCTTGTGCTGATGATGCCAGGGGGTGAATTCGGCCCTAAAATCGTGGTAGCGGCAGCTAAAGTCAACTGGCGCGGGCACTCTATTTTCAGGCCGTTGCGCCGCGGCTACGCCCGCGTCACCAGATAAAAAGGCCGTTCAGCACGATGAGTTCCCCCGAACTGATCCATATCCCTGTCGGTGAGGCCGACGCGAGGCGCGAGATCGCGGTGACCCAACGCCGGGGCGGGACGCCGGGCCTGTTCTGGCTCAACGGCTTCCGCTCGGTGATGACGGGCGCCAAGGCGATGACGCTAGACGCGTTGGGCGCAGAACGGGGCCTTTGCGTCACCCGCTTCGACTATTCCGGCCATGGCGCTTCCGGCGGCGATTTCGACCAGGGCAGCATCAGCCGCTGGCTCGAAGAGGCCGAAGCCGTTTTTGCCCTGACCGAAGGGCCACAGATCGTCTGCGGCTCCTCCATGGGTGGCTGGCTCGCCCTGCTGCTGGCCCGAAGGCAATTGGCGAAAGGCACGCCGCTCAAGGGGCTCATCCTGATCGCGCCGGCCGTGGACGCCACCAGCACGCTGATCCCGGCGCGCATGACCGCGACGCAGACGCTTGATCTCGAACGGCAGGGCTATTTCGAGCGCGAAAGCGCCTATGGCGATGGCCTGTATCGATACACGCGGACGCTGATCAAGGATGGCGCCCATCATCGCCTGTTCGGTTCGGTGATCGAAACCGGCTGCCCGGTGCATATCCTGCAGGGCGGGCAGGACCCAGACGTGCCCCCCGCCCATGCGCAGAAACTGTTGGCCCATATCCTGCACGACAAGGTGACCTTCACCCTGATCCCGGACGGCGACCACCGGCTGAGCCGGGACCAGGACCTGACGCGGCTCAGGGACGCGGTCCTGGGGATGATCTGACCTCAGCGCGCGCCTTGCGCCTCCAATTTCGTCTTCTGCATCCCCGCCGCATCGAAATTGCCCGGGTCCAGCCAGCGTTCATATTCGGCCCGCAGGGCCGGCCATTCGCTGTCCAGCATCGAGAACCAGGCGGTGTCCCGGCTTTCGCCCTTGATGATCATGTCCTGGCGGAAAACACCCTCGAAGCTGAAACCGAAACGGGTGGCGGCGGCCTTGGAGGGCTCGTTGCGATTGTTGCACTTCCACTCGAACCGCCGATAGCCCAGATCGTCGAAGGCGTGGCGCGCGAACAGATAGAGCGCCTCGGTGGCAAGGCGGCTGCGCGCCATGGGCAGGCCCCAATAGACGCCGCCGATCTCGATGGAGCCATGTTCGGGCCGGATGCGCATCCAAGATTGCTGACCCAGCGCCCGGCCGCTGGCCTTGTCGATGATGGCGACCGCCAGGTCGGAGCCGGCATTGCCCATCTCGATCCGAGCTTCCATCTCGGCCAGCGATTGCGGGGCGTCGGAAAACAGCCAGCGATAGCGCTCGGCCCCACCGGGCATGGTGGAGACGGCATAGAGGTCCGCGGCGTGTCGCAGGTCCAGCGGTTCGAGCCGCACATAGCGGCCCTCAAGTACGATGCGTTCGGGAGCGGATCGGGCGGGTGGAATGTTCATCTTTCACTTTCGAGGATGTGTGCGAGACCGGACCGATAATCGGGATAGAGCAGGTCGATGCCCAGCGCCTGCTTGATGGCGCGGTTGGAGACCCGCTTGTTGTCGCGATAGAAGCTGCGCTGCATCGGCGTCATTTCGGTGGTCTCGAACGGCAGGTCGGGCGGCACGGCCATGCCGATCAGTTCGGCGGCATGCGCGATGACGTCCTGGGGCGGGGCGGGTTCGTCATCGGCAAGATTGAACGTACCGGCGAGGCGCTTTTGGGCGGCGAGTGCGGTTATCCGCGCAATGTCCTCGACATGGATGCGATTGAATACCTGGCCGGGCTTGATCACCCGCCGGGCGGTGCCGGCGCGCAATTTGTCGAAGGTGGAGCGCCCCGGGCCGTAGATGCCGGCCAGCCGCAGAATGCAGAGCGGGACGCCACGCGCCGCGGCGTAGTCACGCCAGGCCTCTTCGGCCAGCACACGGCGATCCGAGCGCATGTTGCGCGGCACCAGCGGCGCGGTCTCGTCGATCCAGTCACCCCCGAAATCGCCATAGACGCCGACGGTCGAATAGTAGCAGAGCCATTGAAGCGCCGGGGCCGCATCGAGATCGGCGCGATGGTGGCGCATGACCGGATCATCGTCCTCGTCCGGCGCGATCGAGAGCACCACATGGGTCGCCTCGGCCAGGGCCGCGCCGACCTCCGGGCCCGGGGCCGCCCCGTCGAACAGCGTGGTATCGATCCCCTCGGCGGCCAGTCGCGCGGCCTTGTCGGCCGACCGGACGGTGCCCCCGATGCGCTCGAAGCCGTGCGTGCGCATGGCGGCGGCGGCGCGCAGTGAGGAGAATCCCAGCCCAAAGAAAAACGCCTGCATCACACCACTCCATCCCATTCTGCGCGCACGGAGCTATCGCCTTCGCGGGAGAGTCTGTCCAGTCGCATGGCCTCGGCCCGGTGCGGATCGAGCCGCCGCAGGGCCCAGACCGCCGCTCCGCGAATGAGAGGGTCGCCATGGTCCAATCGAGCCTCGACCGCGGGCAACAGGGCCGGATCCCCGGAATTGCCGATGCCGATCAGCACATTGCGCAGAAAGCGGGCGTGGCCGATGCGCTTGACCGGTGAGCCGGCAAACAGCGCCCGGAACCCTGCGTCGTCCAGGCCCACGAGTTCGGCCAGGGCCGGTCGCTCCAGTTCGGGCCGGCTGCGCAGCTTGGCCTCGCGGCTGACGGAGGCGAACTT
This sequence comes from Devosia salina, assembly GCF_019504385.1. Lineage (NCBI taxonomy): Bacteria > Pseudomonadati > Pseudomonadota > Alphaproteobacteria > Hyphomicrobiales > Devosiaceae > Devosia > Devosia salina. The sequence continues at coordinate 4,277,405 of NZ_CP080590.1, read as the reverse complement.
GTTCCAGGGGCAGACGGCCAGGCAATCGTCGCAGCCATAAATGCGATTGGCCATGGGCGCGCGAAATTCGCGCGGGATCGGACCTTTGTGCTCGACCGAGTAATAGGCCAGGCACTTGCGTGCATCGAGTCGGAAGGGCGCGGGGAAGGCATTGGTGGGACAGACATCGAGGCAGCGGGTGCAGGAGCCGCAGCTTTCCGGATGCGGCGCGTCGGGGGGCAGGTCCGCCGTGGTGAGAATGGCCCCCAGGAACAGCCAGGAGCCGAACTCCCGGCTGACCAGCACGCTATGCTTGCCCTGCCAGCCCAGGCCCGCGGCCTCGGCGAGCGGCTTTTCCATCAGCGGCGCGGTATCGACAAAGACCTTTACGTCCGCCCCGGCCCGGCGCGCCAACAGGCCCGCCAGTTCCTTGAGGCGCCCCTTGATGATGTCGTGATAGTCGCGATTGCGGGCATAGGCCGAGATGATGCCGACATGCCTGTCGGCGAGCAGCGCCATGGGGTCGGTTTCAGGGCCGTAGTTGACGCCAAGGAGGATGATCGAGCGCGCCTCGGCCCAGAGCGCCAACGGATCGCTCCGCCGGTCCTCCGTTTCCTCCATCCATTCCATGCCGGCATGCCAGCCCTCGGTCAGCGCGACGCGCAGCTTTTCAGGCAGGTCGGGCCGGGCATCGGCCGTGGTGATGCCAAAGGCATCGAAGCCGAGCGCCTCGGCGCGGGCCTTCAGTTCGGCGACAAGCTTTTCACTCCTGGCTTCGGCCATGCCGCCAGACAAGCCTAGAAATCCAGGTCCGCATAGCCCTTGGAGGGCGGCATGGCGACCACGCGGTCGTTGAGCAGGGTGCGGAAGGCAGGCCGGGACTTGATGCGGGAATACCAGTCGCGGGTTTCGGCCGGCGCCTTGGCCCAGTCGATATCGCCCATATAGTCGAGGGTGGAGAAATGGGCGGCGAGGGCAAAATCGGCCAGGCTCATCTCGTCGCCGCCAACCCAGTTGCGGCTGGCCAGCAGGTAGTTGAAATAGAGCATGTGCTCGACGAAATTGGCCTTGGCGGCCCGCAGCACGGAGGGTTCCGGCGTGGCGCCGCGCTGGTCGCGCTTGGCGATCTTTTCCTCAATAAGGTAGCGGGTCACCTCGTCATTGAGCTTGACCAGGGCCCATTCGACCAGGCGCCACATCTCGGCCCGCTCCATTGGATCGGTGGGAATGAGACCACCCACCGCATCGGGCGTGTAGAGGTCTTCGACGGCATGGATGCTGGCCAGAATGCCGATCACCGGCTGCTCGGCATCGGTGAACAGGATGGGCAGGGTCGCGGCCGGATTGACTTCCAGCAGCGCGTCTTCGCGCAGCCAGGGCTTGATCTCGTCGAGGTCCAGCGGCACGCCATATTCGGCGCACATGAGCCGGATGAGGCGGGAGGCTGGATCGAGGGGATGGTGCACGAGGCTCGGCATGAAAAAAATCGCTCTGGAACGGTTGCGGGTCTGCCTTGCCCGAACCCGCCTTGGCGCCTTGGGCGAACACGGCTAAGAGCTTTGGACCAAAGCGACCCTTGGAAACGAGTTAGGGGATCAAATGAACGCCGATCAAGGTCTTTTTGTGCCCCTGATTCTGGGAATCCTCGAAGGGCTCACAGAATTCCTGCCCGTCAGTTCCACGGGCCACCTGTTGCTGGCCGACCATTTCTTCGGCTTGAGCCAGCCCAAGACCTTCATCGTATTGATCCAGCTCGGTGCCATCCTGGCGGTGATCACTGTTTACTTTGCCCGGCTGGGCCTTCTGATCCGTGATGCGCTGACCGGCAAGGCCTATGCCTGGCAGTTCGCGCTCTCGGTGGTGCTCGCCTGCCTGCCGGCGGTGGTGGCTGGTGTCCTGCTGCGCGATTTCATCCAGGGGGATTTGTGGGAATCGGCGCTGCTGATCTGCATCACCCTGCTGGTGGGCGGGATCATCCTCCTCATCGTCGACCGGCTCAAGCTCGAGCCGAAATATGACGACATCTACCGGTTTCCCTGGCATCTGGCGCTCGTCATCGGCCTGTTCCAGATGCTCTCGCTGGTGCCGGGCGTGTCACGCTCGGGCTCGACGGTGGTGGGAGGCATGCTGTTCGGCGCCAGCAAGCGGGCGGCGGCCGAATTCACCTTCTTCATCGCCCTGCCCATCATGGTGGGGGCCTTCGGCTATGACCTCTACAAGAGCCGCGACCTGATCGATGGCAGTATCGCGATCAGCGTCGCCATCGGCTTTGCCGCCGCCTTCGTGGTCGGGGCGCTGGTGGTGCGATACCTGCTCAATTTCGTCTCGCGCTACGGCTTTGCGCCCTTCGCCTGGTGGCGCATCGTGGTGGGTGGCGCGGGGCTGGTGGCCCTGCTGGCCTTCGGGCACTAGAGCACCCGTTCTGACTGAATCAGAACGGGTGCTCTATCTCTCTGTTTTGTCACGCTTTCGAACCGCAAAAGTGGTATCCACTTTTGCTGAAAGCGCTCTAAGGCAAAAGCCCCGGCATCGACCGGGGCTTCTTTTCTTGTCGCGGCGGCGCCGGGAGGTCAGCTCGCCGGGTCCTTGCCGCGATAGGTGGAGGGGAAGGTGAAGAAGTGGTTGGGGATTTCCACGCCCTTCTGCACGTCATAGAGCGAGAAGGTCAGCTCCGACCCGTCGGGCTCGACCAGCGTCCATTGTGACAGGTCCTTGGTTTCGGTATCGAAGATCAGCGAGACCTGCACCGTACCGGCCACGGTCTGGTCGACCACCGTGATCGAGAGATAGCCGTCGGTATTGGTGACGTCGATCACATTGGCATTGAGCAGGTTGATCTGCTCGCCCAGGAACTGCCGGAGCGGAATGGAGTCCTGGGGATAAGCGTAATAGGTCTCTTCGCGCCGGTCGATGACATAGAAGCCGCGCCCGATCGAGACGATCTCCTCGCGACTGGGCGGCGCATAGCGGAAGGCGATCTTGTTGGGGCGCTCGAGAAAGAAGGTGCCCTCCTGCCGGCCGCCATTGGTGTCGATCTGCAGGAACCGCCCCACCATGGTGCGAATGGCCGTATTGTGTGCGTTGATCTCGTTGATCAATTGCTGCTCTTCGGGCGTCAGGGCCCGGCTCTGGGCGAGCGCGGGGAGGACGGGCGACAGGGCAGCGGCAAGGCCGAGCATCAGTGCGGTGCGGCGAATCATCGGCGGGATTTCCTCGCGGGTCTTTTGGTAGAGCCTAACCTAGGCAGCAATTGCGGCAACAGGTGGAAAGTTCCAATGGCGTCATTGGTCACCAAATGGCGATCAATGGTCTGCACGCGCGAAGACGCTAGGGCTTTTCGCCCCTGGCCTTCTTGCCGCGAGCGACTTCGGTGGCCAGGGCCTCCATGCGCACCGGCCAGAAGACGCGGAAGCGTTCCATCCAGTCATCGATGCCGCGCAGCGGGCTCGTGTCCAGCACATATACCCGTCGCGTCCCCTCGGCCCGCACACTGGCAAAACCATTGTCCCGCAGCACCTTCAGGTGCTGACTGACGCCGGCCTGGGAAATACCGAACTCGGCGACGATCACTGTCACCACCTCACCGGAGGCATGCTCCTTCTCCGCCAGCAGCTCCAGAATACGGCGGCGAACAGGGTCACCCAGGACGTCGAATGCGTGCATCAGGACTCCAATGGGGGCTCGCCAGAATAAAAGCGCCGCGTGGCCTCGGCGGCTCGCATGGCCTGGTCCGGATCGTCGCCGCCCGCAATGGAGGCCTGTCCCCAATCCGTGCTTGCGGCTCGCACCAGGTCCTTGGCTTCCGGAGAGGTCTCCCAGCCGTTGACGCCTTCGGCCCTCACATCGTCGGCGGGGCGCTTGATGTGCTCGGCCAGCCCCAGAAGCCCAAGTTCCCAGCCCACACCAGCGGCTCCGGCGCCATAGGTGTCCCAATGCGGATTCGGGTGGGGGGCAATGTGATGGATTTCGAGACGCGTGCCGTTGCCGGCCGGCTCGAGATAGACTTCGATCCAGCTCACATGGCCCATGAACTCCCATGTGCCGGCAAAGTGCCGCTTCGGTTCGCAGGCCGTGATCGTCCCCGACGCATTACCCTCGACGGCGTAGCGCCCGCCAAGTTTGAGTTCACCCGAGACAGGAGAGAACCAGCGCCTGATGCGCTCGGGACTGGTGACGGCCTCCCATAGGTCGTTGATGTCGGTGTCATAGATGCGTGAGGCGATAAGGTCCTTGGCGGATTGCCCATCGCGCTCCACGTTGCGGACTTCCCGGTGAACAGCACCCAGATGCTCGGCAATGTCAAAAGGCATGGCGGTTTCCGTTTCCGTGTCTCTATTTCAGTCTGCACTTATATAAGTCAAGACTGAAATAGAGTCGAGAGGGAATGTCTCCGAAGCAGGACCGCGGCGTTTGAAGGGCTTGTGCTCCAGGATGGAAAATCCTCCCAAAACTAATCCCCGCCCCCCAAACCCTGCCATATCATCCCCCCATCACTCCCGCGCGGACGGACTGCAGCGAACTTTGCGGGGGGAGCCGGGCGTAATTGGGTCGCTCCAGTTGCGCGTCCAGGAAGCGGTCACCCTGCGACGAGCGTTCAATGGGGACCGGAGTCCTCTACGAAAAACCGGTACTTTGATCCGTCCCGAAGGGCAAATCTCTCCGGTGGAGAGATTTGAGGTGAGAAGGCCATAAGCGCTACGCGCGAATGGCTAGGGCGGCGACGTCTCTATTCACTTAGTTTTACTGAGACGCACGCGCCTCGGGATACGTCCAAAACACACCGCCGGCGCCTTGCGGCACCGGCGGGGATTGGACACGTCCATTGCGCAGTCAGCGCCTGGATCAGTAGCCGTCGGAATTGTTGCCGACGAGGATTTCGCGCTTGCCGGCATGGTTGGCCGGCGAGATGACGCCTTCGCGCTCCATGCGCTCGATCAGGGTCGCTGCCTTGTTGTAGCCTATAGCGAGGCGCCGCTGAATATAGGAGGTGGAGGCCTTCTTGTCGGTCATCACGATATGCACGGCCTTGTCGTAGAGCTCGTCACCCGAGCCGGCATAGTCGTCGCCGCCGGCGCCATCCTCGCCGAAGCCGCCTTCCTCGTCTTCCTCGGTGATGTTGTCGAGATAGTCGGGCGTGCCCTGGCTCTTGAGATGAGCAACGACCGATTCCACCTCGGCATCGGAGACGAAGGCGCCGTGCAGGCGCTTGGTGCGGCCGCCTGAGGCCATGTAGAGCATGTCGCCATTGCCCAGGAGCTGCTCGGCGCCCTGCTCGCCCAGAATGGTGCGGCTGTCGATTTTCGACGTCACCATGAAGGAGATGCGGGTGGGGAAATTGGCCTTGATGGTGCCGGTGATGACGTCCACGGACGGGCGCTGGGTGGCGGTGACCATGTGGATGCCGGCAGCGCGGGCCATCTGCGCCAGGCGCTGGATGGCGCCTTCGATGTCCTTGCCGGCCACCATCATCAGGTCGGCCATCTCGTCGACGATGATGACGATATAGGGCAAGGGCTCGAGGTCGAATTCCTCGCTTTCGAAGATCGCCTCGCCGGTTTCGCGATCAAAGCCGGTCTGCACCGTGCGGGTGATGGTCTTGCCCTGGTTGGCCGCCTCGGTGACGCGCTGGTTGAAGCCGTCGATATTGCGCACGCCGATCTTGCTCATCTTGCGATAGCGGTCTTCCATCTCGCGCACCGCCCATTTGAGCGCCACCACCGCCTTTTGCGGATCGGTGACGACCGGGGTCAGCAGATGCGGGATGCCGTCATAGATCGACAGTTCGAGCATTTTCGGGTCGATCATGATCATGCGGCACTGCTCGGGCGTCATCTGGTAGAGCAGCGAAAGGATGAAGGTGTTGATACCCACCGACTTGCCCGAGCCGGTGGTCCCGGCGATGAGCAGGTGGGGCATGCGCGCGAGGTCGGCAATGACCGGCTCGCCGCCGATGGTCTTGCCCAGGCAGATGGGCAGCTTGCCCTTCATCTTCTCGAAATCGGACGAGGCCAGCATTTCGCGGAAATAGACGGTTTCGCGCGTCTGGTTGGGCAATTCGATGCCGATGGCATTGCGGCCGGGCACCACCGCGACGCGGGCCGAAATGGCGCTCATCGAACGGGCAATGTCGTCGGCCAGGGAGATGACGCGGCTCGACTTGATGCCGGGTGCCGGTTCGAGTTCGAACAGCGTGACCACGGGCCCGGGACGGACATTGATGATGTCGCCCTTGACGCCGAAATCGGCCAGCACCGCCTCGAGCTGGCGCGCCATGTCCTCAAGGTGCTCGGGTGCATGTTCGGGCAAGGGGCCGCCCCGCTTGGGCTCGGCCAGGAGGCTGAGTTCAGGCAGTTCGAAGCCATGCGGCTCATCGAGCAGCGACCCCTGGGCCTCCCGGAACACGCGCTGACCCTGAGCCGGGCGCGGAGCCGGGGCAGCAACGCGGGGCGCTGCCGGATCGGCCGGGTGGAAGCGCGAATCGCCGCGCTGGGTGCGGGCGGGCACCGGCGCATCGGGCACGAAGGGCACTCCATCGTCTTCCGGTTCGTCGGGATAGTCGATGGCCGTGTCGTCGTAGTCGGGCTGCGCCTTGATGCGGGCGGAGGGCTCGAAGCTGGGCTCGACGGGCTGGGGCGCGACGTGGATACGCCGCTGCGGCGCCACCGAGACAGGCTCGCGGTCGAGCCGCACTTCCGGTGCCGCGCCGGCATGCAGCGGCGGCTCGGCATCGTGTTCGAAATCCGGGGCCTGTTCGGCCGCGCGGCGGGCAGCGTGCTCCGCCTTGGCCCGGCGGAAAGCCGTGCGCAGCGAATAGCCCATATGCACCACCGCCCCCATGGCCACTTCGACGAGGGGGTTGGGTTCGCGCTCGTCGGCTTCGGCGGCCTTGCGCGACGCGCCGGCCTTTTGCGGCCTGGCCGGAACGGAGGTCCCCAGGCCCATGGCGATCCAGAACAGCGCCAGGGCCGGCGCGGCCAGAATGATGGCGAACAGCGTCGAGGTGATGGGTTGCGGGTCGGAGCCGGCAATCATCCCCGCCAGATTGGTGAACAGCATGCCGCAAAGGCCGCCGAGCCCGGTGGGCAAAGGCCAGCTGGCTGGCATGGCGACGAAGGAAAAGACCCCCGAGAACAACACAATTGCCCCGATCCAGGAGATGAGGCGCAGTCCGGGCCTGGTCACCACATGGCGGCGGGCCATGGCCCAGCCCCAGAGCGCCAGCGGAACGACCATGACGAGCCCCGCCAGCCCCAGGAACTGGAAGGTGAGATCGGCGATCACCGCACCGGGATAACCGAGCCAGTTGGCCGCATGCTTGGCAGTGGCCAGGGACAGGGACGGGTCGTCCACCGACCAGGAGGCGAGCGAAGCCAGCAGCACGGCGCAGAGGCCGAGCAGCATGAACCCGGCCAGGCGCAGGGGGATGCGAATCGCAATGGCCGGCGGCGGCGATGGCGGGGCGGCGCTGCGACCCGGATTGCGGGTGGCGCGGGCGGGCAGGCTGCGAACTTCGTCGAGCGTGGGGACGGGATGGCTGGGCATGAACACGCATTACTCGTTGTCGGCCCGCAAACCATCGACAAGGGCCGTAATGGCTTCATGCTAGCGGGGTGGGGTTAATCGCGTGCTAACCATCAGCCCCCGCATGGATCGCTGGACAAAAAGATCGGGCGGCGCCGAGGCGCCGCCCGCAGAGATGCGATCCCGCTTTGGATCAGTTGTAGGCGCGTTCGCCGTGGGTCGAGAGGTCGAGGCCGTCGCTTTCGGCAGCTTCGGAGACTTTGGCGCCACCGAACAGGGCCTTGACGATCAGCATGGCGATCAGCGCCACGACACCGGACCAGACAACGGCCACGATGACGCTGGTGAGCTGGATCATAAACTGGCCGCCCATGTCGTAGCCGTCGAGCGGGTAGCCGCCGAAGGAGGGGTTGGCGACGATGGCCGTGCCGAGGGCGCCGACAATGCCGCCCACGCCATGGATGCCGAAGACGTCGAGGCTGTCGTCATATTTCAGCAGCGGCTTGAGATTGACCACGGCCCACAGACAGATGACGCCGGCCAGGGCACCGAGGATGATGGCGCCACCGACGCCGGAGAAACCGGCGGCCGGGGTGATGGCGACGAGACCGGCAACGGCGCCGGAGACCGCACCCAGCGCCGAGGCGTGGCCACGGGTGATCTTTTCGCCCAGGGCCCAGGCCAGCGCGCCGGCGGCAGGCGCCAAGATGGTGTTGACCAGGGCCACGGCGGTGAGCGCATTGGCTTCCAGGTTCGAGCCGGCATTGAAGCCGAACCAGCCGAACCACAGCAGACCGGCACCGATATAGGTCAGCACCAGGTTATGGGGCGGAATGGGCTCCTTCATGTAGCCGACGCGCGGCCCGAGGATGAGCGCGGCGACAAGGGCGGCCACACCGGAATTGATGTGAACGACGGTGCCACCGGCAAAGTCATAGGCCGTCTTTTCGAACAGGAAACCGCCCGCTGCCCAGACCATGTGAGCCATGGGGATGTAGGAGAAGGTGAACCAGATGGCCAGGAACGCCATGAGCGCGCCGAACTTCATACGCTCGGCAATGCCACCCACGATCAGGGTCGAGGTGATGCAGGCAAAGGTGAGCTGGAAGATGACGAACACCATTTCGGGCAGCTCGAAGCCGGCCGAGAAGGTGGCAGAGGTCGATTCGAGCGTGACGCCGGAGAGGAAGAACTTGGAGAAGTCACCCACGAAAGCGGAGAGGCCGCCCTCGGTCGGGCCGGCAAAGGCCAGCGAATAGCCATAGGCCACCCAGAGGATGGCGATCATCGAGAAGCCCATGAAGACCTGGGTCAGGACGCTCAGCACGTTCTTTGCGCGGACAAGACCACCATAGAACAGGGCCAGGCCCGGAATGGTCATGACGATGACGACCATGGTGGATACGAGCATCCAGGCCACGTCGCCCTTGTCGACAACGGCGGTGACGGTCTCGGCGGCCGGCGCTGCGGCATCCTGAGCGAAAGCGGGGAGAGCCGCCAGGAGGGAGGCCAGTGCTGCGCCCCCCAGAACTTTGGACAGTTTCATTGGAATAGTCTCCGGAATTGGGAAGCGGGTCACAGCGCCGAGGCGCCGGTCTCACCGGTACGGATGCGGGTCACGGCGAGCAGGTCGAGCACGAAGATCTTGCCATCGCCGATGCGGCCGGTCTGGGCGGCGTCTCGGATGACCGTGCTCACCTGGTCGGCCATCGCGTCGTCGACGGCGATCTCGACCTTGAGCTTGGGCAGGAAGTGAACGGCATATTCGGTGCCGCGGTAGATTTCGGAATGGCCCTTCTGCCGGCCATAGCCCTTCACTTCGGTCACGGTCATGCCGTGCACGTCGAGAGAATTGAGTGCTTGTCGGACCTCTTCGAGCCGCGACGGCTTGATAATGGCAACCACCAGTTTCATCTGACCCCCTTGGCGCCGCAGTGGCGCGAGCTGGAACGGCACCAAAGAGTCAAACCCCGTGCCAAACGAACCGGCACGAAATAACCCATCCTTTACAAGAGGTTACTGAGAGCTTGCGCAGGGCGACTCGGAAATGGGCATTTCCATGCCCATTTGTTGCGCATAATTCGGGAGACGCGCCTAAAAATCAGGCAGCCTTGCCAGGGGTGTGCAGTCCGCGCTGTTTGCGAGTGGGAAGCCTCTGTGGCGGGCCAAGAGGAACGCGGGCTGCACGCCGCTGGCAAGCGGGCGGCCGGACCGACATGGCCCGGCCGCCCTGAGTGATTACTTGAACTCGGGATAGGCCTCGACGCCGACCTCGGCCTTGTCGAGACCGAGATCCTCATCTTCCGCACTGGGGCGTAGGCCGATCGTGGCCTTGAGGATGAACCAGATCACGAAGCTGACCACGAAGGTGAAAATGCCCACGATGATGATGGAGATGAGCTGACCGCCCAGATTCGCATCGGGATTGGTGAACACCACCGCGATCGTGCCCCAGATGCCGGCGAGCAGGTGGACCGGGATGGCACCGACGACGTCGTCGATCTTGAGCTTGTCGAGCATCGGCACGGCCAGCACGACGATAATGCCGCCCACGGCACCGATCAGGGTGGCGGCACCCAGGGTCGGGGTCAGCGGCTCGGCGGTGATCGAGACGAGGCCTGCCAGGGCACCGTTGATCACGAAGGTCAGGTCGACCTTCTTGTAGATGATGGCGGTGAGGACCATTGCGGCCAGGGCGCCACCGACGGCACCGGCATTGGTGTTGGCCATGATGCGGCCGACATCGGCCACGTCACCCACCGAACCCATGGCGAGCTGGGACGCGCCATTGAAGCCGAACCAGCCGAGCCACAAGATGAACATGCCCAGGGTCGCCAGCGGCATGTTGGAACCCGGCATGGCATTCACCGAGCCATCGGCATTGTACTTGCCCCGGCGTGCGCCCAGCAGCAGGGCACCGGCCAGCGCGGCCCAGCCACCGACAGAGTGGACGACCGTGGAGCCGGCAAAGTCGAGGAAGCCGAACTGGCTGTCGAGGAAGCCACCGCCCCACTTCCAGGAGCCCTGGATGGGGTAGATGAGACCGGTCAGGACCACCGTGAAGATCAGGAACGGCCAGATCTTGATGCGTTCAGCCAGCGTGCCCGAGACGATCGAGGCGGCGGTGGCGCAGAACATCACCTGGAAGAAGAAGTCCGAGCTGGTCGCGGCGTAGGAAATGTCGTCGGCCTGGTCGGCGGTAATGCCCACCGCTTCGAGGACGGCAATGCCGAAGGCGCCGAGGAATCCGCCGGTCTCGTCCGAGCCGATCGCCCAATTGCCCAGCGGATACATCAGATTGTACCCGACGAGGTAGTAGAGCAGGCAGGCAATGGCAAAGAGCGAGATGTTCTTCAGAAGCTGCATGGAGACGTTCTTGGTGCGCACCATGCCCGCCTCGACCATGGCGAAGCCGGCTGCCATCCAGAACACCAGGAAACCGCCGATCAGCAGCAGCAGGGTGTTGAGGATGAAGACCACATCGGGGGCGACGCTGGCGGCGGCTTCCACCATTTCTTCAGCGGGAGCCGCATCCTGGGCGATGGCGGGCAATGCGAGCAGCAGCGAGGCCAAAGCGACGCCACCGGCAATCCTTAGGGGAGTTTTGAACCCTGTCATTGTGTCGTTTCTCCTGAAATCGGGGGCGTCAGAGTGCGGAGGCGCCGGTCTCGCCGGTGCGGATGCGGGTTACGGCCAAGAGGTCGAGCACGAAGATCTTGCCATCGCCGATGCGGCCGGTCTGTGCGGCGTCACGGATGGCGGCGCTCACCGCATCGGCAATGCCGTCGTCGACAGCGATCTCGACCTTGAGCTTGGGCAGGAAGTGCACCGCATATTCGGTGCCGCGATAGATCTCGGAATGGCCCTTCTGGCGACCATAGCCCTTGACCTCGGTGACGGTCATGCCGTGCACGTCGAGGGAATTGAGCGCCTGCCGCACTTCCTCGAGCCGTGATGGTTTGATGATTGCAACCACCAGTTTCATGGATGCCCCTTTCTGGCTTGGGTCTTCGATGCACAAATGGACTCAAGAGCCGTGCCAAACTGCCCATGTGACAGAAGGAACTCATGTTTTTCAGTGCGTTAGCTGGTCCAGGCGGCCGCTGACAGCATTGTGGCAAGTCTGTGGCGAGTGCCCGCCGGACAGCATTATGCCTCAATTTTGCTCAAACGTGAGTTTTTGCCTATCTGTTGCGCATTCCTGCGCCGCGGCAATGCTGCACTTGCCTCTCGCGCGGCGGAGACGGACAATGCCGGCAAGGAGATATTCATGACCAAGACGGCCGCCGAGCAGCATGACGTCATCATTGTGGGGGCCGGCCCCGTGGGCCTGACCCTGGCGCTGGCGCTGACGCGATCGGCCCCCGGCATCAGGGTGGCGCTGGTGGACCGGCGGCCGCTGAGCGTGCCGCGGGATAATCGTGCCTCGGCGATTGCCGCTGGTGTGCGGCGGGTGTTCGAGGCCCTGGGGGTGTGGGAACCGATGGCGGCGCAGAGTCAGCCTATTGCTGCCATGCACATCACCGATTCGGGCACGGGCGACCTGGCGCGGCCGCTATTCCTGCGGTTCGACGGCGAGGTGGCACCCGGCGAGCCCTTTGCCCATATGGTCCCCAACCAGGCGAGTGCCGCCGCCCTGATGGATGCCGTGGGGGACAGTATCGTCATGGTCGCCCCGGCGGAGATCAGCGACTGGTCCGGCGCCGACGCGCTGGGCCGGCTGGTGCTGGCCGATGGACGGGTGCTGCAGGCACCGCTGATCGTGGCGGCGGACGGCGCGCAATCCGGCCTGCGCCAGCGCGCCGGCATCGGCACGATCGGCCATGATTATGGGCAGACCGGGCTGGTGGCGACCATTGCCCATGAGCTGCCCCATGCGGGGGTGGCCTATGAACATTTTCGCCCGGCCGGCCCCTTTGCCAGCCTGCCGCTGCCCGGCAATCGCTCCTCGCTGGTCTGGACCGAGACCCAGGACGCGGCGCCGCGTTTTCTGGCGATGCCGGCCGAGGAACTGGCGCTCGAGATCGAGGCGGTGATGGGCTCGAGCCTGGGCCGGGTGACCCTGGAAGACAGGCTGATGGGCTTTCCGCTGCGTCTGCAGCTGGCCCGCAGCTTCATCGGGCCGCGCCTGGCTCTGGTCGGGGATGCCGCCCATGTGGTGCACCCGATCGCCGGGCAGGGGCTGAATCTGGGTCTCAAGGACGTGGCGGCCCTGGCCGAGGTGATCGTCGATGCCATGCGCCTCGGCCTCGACCATGGCTCGGTCGATGTGTTGGAGCGCTATCAGAGCTGGCGACGGCTCGACACCGCGTCCATGGCCATGGTCACCGACGGGATGAACCGGCTGTTTTCCAACGATGTGGCGCCGGTGCGGGCGCTGCGCGATTTCGGCCTTGGCCTGGTGGACCGCACCGGACCGGTCAAATCCGCCCTTATTCGCGCGGCCTCCGGCGTCGGGGGCGGTGCACCAAAACTGCTCGGTGGCATGCCCATCTGAAACCACCCGGCTTCCCCCCGATGCCCTGGGCCATGGAGGGTCAGTATGAGGCAGGTTCAGCCAGCGGGGATAAAGGCCGCTACCGCGAAAGGCGCTGCAATTCCTCGGGGTCGACATTGCGCGCTTCGTCCAGGCTCAGGAGCGGTACGCCCTTGACGATGGGAAAGGCCAATCGCGCCGCCACCGAGATCAGTTCGCTGCGGTCGGCCGAGAGCGTCAGCCGGGTCTTGGTCAAGGGGCAGACCAGCATTTCGAGGGTCTGGGGGTCCACCACATGGCGCGGATCAACAGGCGGCTCGGCCATCAGTTGATCGGCGCCGCGCCGTCCGAGCCGCCGCGCGCCATTTCATATTCGGTCATGGCAATCAGCGTTTCCGCCCGCGCTTCCAGTGTCGGGGCCTCGAGCAGGACCTGCTTTTCTGCGGCGCCATAGGGCGAGACCATGCAGCAGAAATTGACGAGGTCCGCCGTACCGGTCGATTCGATTTCTTCCCAATTGAGCTCGAAATTGGCGAACTCGGCATAATCGCGCATCATCTTGACGAAGCGGACGCGATCGACGGCCTCCTCGCCATGATCGCGGGTGAAATCGGCGGCATAGTCATCGGCCGAGATGACGCATTGCCGATAGGGCGTCATCACCGTCAACTCATGCAGGATCCGAAAGCGGGTGAGCCCTTCGAGGATGATGAAATAGCGCCCGTCGCCACTCTCTTCGAAATGCGTCAGCCGCCCGAGACAGCCAACCTTCTGCAGCGGCGCCCGGCCCTTGGGGCTTTCCTCGCTGGTGTCTTCGGGCTGGATCAGGCCGATCAGCCGGTCGCCGCGCAGGGCCGCATCGACCATTTCGATATAGCGTGGCTCGAAGATGTTGAGCGGGCGATGCGCAAAGGGCAACAGCAGCGCGCCGCTCAGCGGGAATACCGGTACGGATTTGGGCAGCTCGGCGGGGCTGGTCGGACGCTTGGGCATTGCTGATCCTGCTACGAGAAGAGCACCGCCGAGAGGAGGCGACGGCCCTTGAGCGTGGCCGGGTCCTTGGGGCCCCAGGCCTCGAAGAACTCGAGCAGCTTCTTGCGGGCCGCCTCTTCGTTCCAGGCCCGGTCGCGCTTGAAGCTGGCGACCAGGGCTTCGGCGGCCTCGATGCGCTTGCCTTCGGCATTGAGCACCACGGCGAGGTCGAGCCGCGCCTGGTGGTCGTCGGGATTGGCGGCAATGGCCGCTTCCAGCGTCGCCGCCTCGGACAGGCCCGCGGCTTCCTCCTTGAGGCGGATGGCGTGCATATGGGCGAGATAGGCATCGCCCTGGCGCTTGTCCTCGGGCACCAGATCGAGCGTCGCCTTGGCCTGCTCGATCTCGCCGGCACTCACATAGATGCCGGCAAGCCCGACCAGGGCTTCGGCATTGTCGGGAACGTGCTGGAGAATCATGCCGTAGATCTGCGCGGCCTGACCCAGCTCACCGGCGGCGGTCGCCGCCTCGGCGGCCTTGAGAGCGTCGGCAATCTGGGCTTCGAGCGAATCGGCCTGGGGCTGGCCCGCCGGAGCGCCGGAAATGAGCTTGTCGGCAAAACGCCGCACTTCGCCCTCGGGCATGGCGCCCATGAAGCCATCTACGGGGCGACCGCCGGCAAAGGCGAAGACGGCCGGGATGGACTGGACGCCGAGCTGGCCGGCAATGTGCGGGTGCTCGTCGATATTGATCTTGACCAGCTTGATCTTGCCGGCCTTTTCCCTGACCACCTTTTCGATGGCCGGGCCGAGCTGGCGGCAGGGGCCGCACCAGGGCGCCCAGAAATCGACCAGCACCGGCACCTCGAGCGAGGCATCGATGACATCGGCCTTGAAGCCGGCATCGCTGCCGTCCCGAACGAGATCGGCGGGAACCGGGGCGGCGGCAGGGGCGCCATCAAAGGAGAGGGTCATGGTTTCAACTCTTCAGCAGGCGGTAAAACAGAGTGTTGGCGGCCTTTTTGCGCCCGCCAACGGGCTTGTGGCAACCCCCGATTCCCACAGGCTTTGGCGAAGATGACATTATCGCAAAAAACCGGGTTGCATTCGGATCGGCGATTGGGCATATAGCGCCCGTCGCCGCACTTACAAGTGCTGGAGACAACGGAGCGCGGGTGTAGCTCAGGGGTAGAGCATAACCTTGCCAAGGTTAGGGTCGTGGGTTCGAATCCCATCGCCCGCTCCAATTTCCAAGCTGTGGCAACGGCTTGGTGCAAAGGGTCCTTCGGGACCCTTTTTGTTTTTCTCCCATCACGATTTGCATCGCGGGATGGCCGGATCGGGCCGGTCGTGGAACAGTCACGCCCGGCTGGTCACAGAACCGTGCAACGACAAGAGCTTTGGGAGAAGAGCCATCATGACATTGCGTCCAAACCGGAGACATTTCCTTGCATCCGGCCTTGCCGCGGCGGCCGTGTGGCCGCTGCTGGGTTCGGTCAGGGCGGCCCAGTTCGACACCGACCCTTTTGCGCTGGGCGTGGCCTCCGGCTCGCCAACGGCCCAGAGCGTGGTGCTGTGGACGCGGCTGATCTTTCCGATGCCACGCCGAGCCCGGCCGATGCCTTCACCTTCGCACCCGCCGCCCAGCACCCGCCCATGGATGTCGCCTGGGAGATCGCGGATGACGAGGGCTTTGCCCATGTGGTGCAGTCCGGCATCGTCACCGCCAGCGAGGCGCTCGCCCATTCGGTGCATGTCGAGGTCACGGGGCTGACGCCGGATCGCTGGTATTTCTATCGCTTCCGCGCCGGCGATGCGCTGAGCCCGGCGGGACGCACCCGCACGGCCCCGGCCGACGGCGCCGACAATGCGCGCTTCAGCCTCGCCTTTGCCGCCCGCCAGCAATATGAGCAGGGCTGGTACAGTGCCTATCGCGACATGGCGGAGCGCGACCTGAACCTGGTCGTGCATCTGGGCGACTACATCTACGAAAAGAGCTATGGGGCCCAGCATGTGCGCTCGCACGGCACCGGGGCGCCCTCGCTGCTGTTCGAATATCGCGACCGCTACGCGCTCTACAAATCCGACCCCGACCTGCAGCTGGCCCATGCCCGCTTTCCCTGGCTCTTCACCTGGGACGACCACGAGGTGGTGGACAATTATGGCGCCGGTGCTTCGCCCACCGACCGCAATCCGGAGGCCTTCCGCAAGCGCCGGGCGGCGGCCTACCAGGCCTGGTACGAGCATATGCCGGTGCCCCCGCTGGCGGCGCCGAAATTTGACGACCTGCGCATCTATGGCCATCACCGCTTCGGCAATCTGCTCGATCTGACCCTGCTCGATGCGCGGCAATATCGCGATCCGGCGCCCGAGGCGCCGCAGCCGGCCGATCCCGACCGCTATTCCATGCTTGGCCGCGAGCAGGAAGCCTGGTTCGACCGGACCATGCAGGCGGGCCGGGCCAATTGGTCGATCATCGGCCAGACCACCCTGCTCTCGGCCCGCGACCTCGAACTCGGGCCGGGCACGCGATACAGCGATGATGGCTGGGACCATTACCGCTCCGGGCGCGAGCGGCTGCTGGAGAGCGTGCGCCGGGCCGAGCGGTCCAACCCGCTGGTGATCGGCGGCGATTTGCACGCCTTTTACGCCGCCGATGTGAAGGCGGCGGACGGGGCGCTGGTGGCCAGCGAATTCGTCACCGGCTCGATCACCTCCAACCCGCCGGCCGAAGCCGCGTTCGACGCGGTAATGGCGGAAAACCCGCATATCAAGTTCGGGGATGCGCGGCGGCACGGCTATTCGCTGCTGCACCTGGCGCCGGACCAGGCCCGGGTGGAGCTGATCGCGGCCGACCGCAAGGACCCCGAGGCGGTAGCGGCGAAATTCCAGGAATTTGCGGTGCTCGATGGGATGCCGGGGGTGAACCGGGTTTAGGCGTGGACCTGTCAAAGACCCTTCCGCCGGACAATGGCCGTGCCGAAGCACCGGATGGCGTGATCGCCTCCGGTTGAGAAGATGGACGTATCCCGAGGCGCGTGCGTCTCAGTAAAATAGCAAAATAGAGACGTCGCCGCCCTAGCCATTCGCGCGTAGCGCTTATGGCCTTCTCACCTCAAATCTCTCCACCGGAGAGATTTGCCCTTCGGGACGGATCGAAGCACCGGTTTTTCGTAGAGGACTCGGTCCCCATTGAACGCTCGTCGCAGGGTGACCGCTTCCTAGACGCGCAACTGTAGCGACCCAGCTACGCCCGGCTCCCCCCGCAAAAGTTCGCTGCAGTCCGTCCGCCGCGGGAGTGATGGGGGGATTATGGGGGATGGTTGAGAGGGCGGGGATTACTTTTGTTTTGTGGCGCTTCTTCAAGAGGATATCCCCATCCGCCCCCCTGATAGGGGAGGCGTAGTGCAGCGGTTGTTGTAGCTCGCGTGCCAAACTCGGCCGCTTCCGACGCCGGTCTGATCACCGAGCTCACACGATGGGGCAACCATAACCTGCCGCCTCCCCACCCACCGCGCGTCACCCTCGGCCTTGAGCCGAGGGCTCTTCACTTGACGATCTCGTCACAGAGGTCGCGCCCATTCAGACTTGTGTCGCTTCACAGCGCCCCTGCCAAACCCCCAAAGTACAGGGCCCTCGGCTCAAGGCCGAGGGTGACGACCTGAGGGGTGGAGACAATGAGGCAAATCGGGAGGACGGCTCACGACCTCGTTTCGGCCGTTAGCACCAACGACGCGGTTGCCCGAAACCTGCCATTGCGATCGGTGACGCAGACGGCCGGTTGCTGCTTGGCTGTCCAACTATGAAGGGGCCATTAAGCATGCGTTTGCCCGTCACTAGAAAGCTACTGCTAGGGTGTTACAACAATAGGCTTGAGGGACACCGCTTTCTGGGTGCAGGATCAACAGAAGTTTTTCATCAGTTTGGCACCGGAGGCGGCATGAACAAGGCCAGCTTTCCGTGGAATTGGTACTGGTTAACCTTAGGCGTTATCGCAGTCATCACGTTTGGACCAGCGGCCCTCTTTTTGGTTGCCATTCCAACTAATCGAATAGACTGGGCTTATACGGGGTTCTTTGGCTTCTTTTGGTACAGCTTACCGATTGGACTTACCCTTTCCGGAGTCTGGTTGGCTGCGCTGTGCCTCCACTTGGCACGAAGCCAACCAAAATGAGCCGAGAGCTCAGAATGCTCCGCTTTCCACGAGTTAACAGCCTAAAGCCGACGGCCGCTTCCGACCCCATGTCGGTCGATTCCTGCATGGCTACCCGACCATAAAAGCAGTCATTAAGCATGAGTTTGCACGTCACTAGAAAGGTATCGCCAGGGTGACGATAAGAAGCTTGAGGGCGCTGGTGCAGGTTCGGCAGATGTATTTCATCAGATACTTTGGCGTCATTCTGACGTTGGCCATCGGCTTCGTTGTTGCGACCGGCTTTCTGGTGGTCAATTTGGGCCTGCCGATCCTACGGCTCGCTGCAGACCGGGTAACTGTCACCTACGAGGTGACTGCGACGGTCCGAGTAAATGGCGAGCTGCGAAGCGGCTCCTCGCTGCAGCAGGGCATCATCTCCCGCAATGATTTCTTCGGTTCGCAGCGCTTGAACACCACCACTCGCATCCTAGGAGAAGCGGTTGCGGTGCCAATCACCGATCACAACTACCTGCTTTTCACTTTACACACCGTGCCTGGCAACAGATCCTATGAAGGGGTCATGACCTCACCGTGTCGGGATATCTTCGCCTATAGCGGTTCGGAAAGACCTACGGCAGATGCAATCTTGGCGAATGCTGCGAATTTCACGGGCCCTTGCGACCTATCTCCGGATAGAGTGCCGCTGATGCTGGCGGTAACAAACTCGTCAGAGCCAGTCGGATTTCAAGTTGCCACTCCCTCGACTTTGGCAGACGTGTTTGGTCGGCCTGTAGAGTTCGTCTCCCTTTCGTTCCGTCGGACCGAAGATCCGTTGCGGTTCGATCTAGATAAGGTCTTTCCGTGGCTGAAGACGGCACTAGGCCGGAAGGTCAACATGCCTGTTCCGTTAAAGCCCAACGGTCAACTTTCATCATTCTATATCTCATACATCAGCACCGGATCGGGCGAATGAACTGATCGAAGCTTCGGAATTGGTCAGCTTTTCGTCATCTCGAGCCGAAAACCGCCAGTCCGCTCTCCACCCCATTCCTGCCAAAGCAAAACACCCCCGGGCTGGGCCCGAGGGTGACGATGTCTGGTTGCGATGGGGTCTCACCCTGCCCTATCGCAGGGCCATGCCCTCGGCGTCGAAGATGTGGGCCTTGGCGGGGTCGACATAGGCGGCGACTTTCGAGCCGATTTCGACATTGCGCTGGCCTTCGAGCACGATGGTGAGCGCCTGCCCGTCGGTGGTGGTGGCATAGACCACGGTCTGGCCGCCGAGATTTTCGACCAGGTCCACCGTGACATCGGCGAATTTGACGCCCGAGCCATCGGCGATGGTGATGTGTTCGGGGCGGATGCCGAGCGTGGTGGCGCCGGCGACATTGCGCCCCAGATCGAGGTTGAGCCCACCGGTCTTGAGCGTGCCGCCCTCGGCGCTGGTGGTCATGAAATTCATCTTGGGCGAGCCGATGAAGCCGGCCACGAAGAGATTGCGCGGATTGTTGTAGAGCTCGAGCGGGGCGCCGGCCTGCTCGATGACGCCGCTACGGAGCACCACGATCTTGTCGGCCATGGTCATGGCTTCGACCTGGTCGTGGGTCACATAGATCATGGTGTTACCCAGATCGTTGTGCAGCTTGGCGATCTCGACGCGCATGGCGACGCGCAGTTCGGCGTCGAGATTGGACAGCGGCTCGTCGAAGAGGAAGATTTTCGGTTCGCGCACAATGGCGCGGCCGATGGCGACGCGCTGGCGCTGGCCGCCGGAAAGCTGCTTGGGCTTGCGCTTCAGAAGCGGCTCGATCTTCAAGATTTCGGCGGCGCGCTGGACGCGCTCGGCGATCTCGGCCTTGGGCATCTTTGCCGTTTCGAGGCCGAAGGCGAGGTTCTGGTAGACACTCATATGCGGATAGAGCGCATAGGACTGGAACACCATGGCAATGCCGCGGCGGGCCGCCGGCACCTCGTTCATGCGCTGCCCGTCAATCAGGAGGTCGCCACCGGTGATCGGCTCGAGCCCGGCGATCATGCGCAAAAGGGTGGACTTGCCGCAGCCCGAGGGGCCGACAAAGACGGTGAAGTCACCCGGCTCGATGGTCAGGTCCACACCGTGGATCACCTGCACATCGCCATAGGCCTTCTTGATCTGTCTGAGCTGGATGGAGGTTGCCATGGTCTTGTCTCCTGGCAGGGTCAGCGGAACTCGGCCGGGACCCAGCTCTCATAGAGCGGGTGATCGGGGCCGAGGGGCAGCGTGACTTCGGAATGGGTGGACGAGGAGTGATAGAAGGCGGTGACCAGCTCCAGCGCCCGGCGGCTGTCGGCGCTGGTGACGGGCAGTTCGCCCTTGCCGAAAATGGCATCGTGGAAGCGGGCCATCTGCGTCTGGAAGCGGCTGGGCACGTGCTGCCAATTGGCGAGCAGCGTGTCGATGCGGTCGCGCACCTCGTCATTGCGCGGCAGGATCTTCCAGAGTTCCTTGCCCGGATTATAGGGGGCGTGGTCGCTCTCGATGGTGACGTTCTCGAACTGCAGGCGGATGCGGGTGATCTCGTCGACCGAGCCCAATGTGGCGGTGAAGCTGGCCAGCGCCCCGGACTTCATTTCCAGCGAAGCGGAAATGGTGTCTTCGACCTCGATCGGGTTGACGCGGGTGGCGACGCGGCCAAAGACGCGGGCGATGTCGCCCATGAGATAGGTGAAGATGTCATGCGGGTGGATGGCGTGGCCCATGAGCACGCCGCCCAGCTCGGTCTTCCACTTGCCGCGCCAGGGCACGGCATAATAGGGGGCCTCGCGGCGCCACATGGTTTCCACCGTGCCGCAATAGGGCTTGCCGGCAATACCGGCATCGATGACGGCCTTGGCCTGCTCGATGCCATTGCCGAAGCGATACTGGAAGACCGGCATCAGCTTGCCCTTGGCGGTCTTTTCGACCTCGAGGATGGCATCGACATCCTTGAGCGAGCCGACCAGCGGCTTTTCGCAGACCACATGCTTGCCGGCTGCCAGTGCCTGGGTCACCATGGAGAAATGCGCACCGGGGGGCGTGCAGACGTCGATGATGTCGATATCGTCCATGGTGAGCAGATCGTCGAAATTGACGATGCGGCGCTCGATGCCGAATTCCTCGCCGACCTGGTCAAGCCGTTCGGGATTGAGGTCGCACAGGGCCAGGACCTTGAACTTGTCGGCATTGGGCAGATAGCCCTCGACGATATGGCTGCGACCAATGCCGCACCCGACGACGGCGACGTTCAATACCCGGCTCATTGTGCCCACTCCGTACCCTGTTCGGCCATCTGCTGCGCCGTCAGCGCCAGTTTCATGGCGTTGAAGCAGCGCTCCTGCGGCATGGCCGTCTCGGTGCGGTTGCGAACATCGTCCAGGAACTGGCGGCCGAACGGCAGGTCGACCCCGGAGCAGTCAACATGGCGGACACCCTGCCTGTCCACCAGGAAGAGGTGGTTTTCGCCGGGCCGGCCGGCGATATCGACATATTTGCGCAATTCGATATAGCCCTCGGTGCCCAGAATGGTCAGGCGACCGTCGCCCCAGGTGGGCAGGCCTTCGGGGGTGAACCAGTCGACCCGGATATAGCCCGAGGTGGTGGCGGTGCGAATGTGAGCGTCGCCCACATCCTGCAGGCCCGGCTTTTCCGGATGGCCGCGATTGGCGACGCTGGCCGAGACCACTTCGCCATCCATGGCGCCCGAGAAGAACAGGAACTGCTCGAACTGGTGGCTGGCGATGTCACACAGAATGCCGCCATAGCGCTTGCGGGTGAAAAACCATTCGGGGCGGTTGTTGAGCCGGAGCGAATGGGGGCCGAGGCCGACCGTGTTGACCACCTGGCCGATGGCCCCGCTGGCGATGAGATTACCGGCTTCCACGGCCGCAGGCACTTCGAAATGCTCGGAATAGAGCACCGAGAAGATGCGGCCGGTTTCCTTCTGGACGCGTTTGATCTCGTCGAACTGGGCAAAGGTGGTCATGCCAGGCTTGTCGGTCAGCACGTCCTTGCCGTGGCGCATGGCGGCCAGGCAGATATCGGCGCGGTCGCCGGGGATGGCGGCGGTAACCACCACGGCGATCGAGTCATCCTCGAGGATCGCGGCCGGGTCGGAAACCCTCCTGGCTTCGGGGAAGCGCTCGGAGAAGGTCTTGGCGAGATCGTCCTCGATGGCATGGAAGGCGACGAACTGGGCGCCGGCGCGCTTCAGGCACTCCACCTGGCCATAGATATGGGCGTGGTTGATGCCGATTGCGGCAAACTTGATGTCAGACATGGAATTAGCGTTTCATACCGGTCGTTGCGATGCCCTCGATGAGCAATCGCTGGAAGAGAAGGAAGAAGACGAAGATCGGCACGATCGAGAGCACGCTCATGGCAAACAGGCCGCCAAAGTCGCTCTCGCCGGTGGAATCCACGAAGGTCCGAAGGCCGAGCATGACGGTGTAGTCCTGCATGCGGTTGAGATAGATCAGCGGGCCAAAGAAATCGTCCCAGGTCCAGATGAAGGTGAAGATGGCGGCCGTCACCAATACGGGGACTGACAGCGGCAGCATGATCTTCCAGTAGATGCGCCAGGCACCGGCGCCATCCATCATCGCCGCCTCGTCCAGCTCGCGCGGAATGCCGCGGAAGAACTGCACCATGAGGAAGACGAAGAAGGCGTCGACGGCGAGGAACTTCGGCACCACCAAGGGCAGGATGGTGTTGACCCAGCCCAGGTCGCGGAACAGCACATATTGCGGGATGAGCGTGACCTGGCCGGGCAGCATCAGCGTCATCAGCATCAGCGCGAACCAGACATTGCGGCCCTTGAACTGCAGGCGGGCAAAGGCATAGGCGGCCATGGAACAGGCAATGAGATTGCCGACCACGCAGAGGAAGGCGATCACGAAGGAGTTCATGAAGAACACCGAGAAGCTCACCCGCATGGCGTTCCAGCCACGGAAATAGCTTTCGATGTCCCAGCTCAGGCTCGGCCAGATGCCGGACATGAAGATCTCGTTTTCCGGCTTGAACGACGCCGCGAGCAGCCAGAGCAGCGGATAGAGCATCAGGATCGACGCGGCGATCAGCACTATATGGGCGAGCACCGAGAAGATGCGCTTGCGCAGGCGAGCCGCCGGATCGTTTTCCGCGCCCGTCACCACGGTTAGTTTTGGGGCATCAATCGTCATAGTGCACCCAGTATTTGCTGGTGAGGAAGGAGAAGGCGGTGAAGCACGCAATCAGCAGCAGGAGGAACCAGGCCAGTGCCGAGGCATAGCCCATGCGGAAATAGCTGAAGGCCTCGTTGTAGAGATAGAGCGTGTAGAACAGGGTCGAATTGATCGGCGAGCCGGTGCCATTGGAGATGATGAAGGCGGGGGTGAAGCTCTTGAAGGCCTCGATGGTCTGGATGATGGCGTTGAAGAACACCACCGGGGTCAGCAGCGGCAGCGTGATCTTCCAGAACTGGCGCCACTTGCTGGCGCCGTCGAGGCTGGCGGCCTCGTACATGTCCTGGGGGATCTGCCGAAGGCCGGCCAGGAAGATGATCATGGGCGAACCGAACTGCCAGACCGAGAGGATGATCAGGGTCCAGAGCGAGAATTTCGGGTTGGAGATCCAGCTCGGGCCGATAATGCCGAAATTGGCCAGGAACTGATTGACCAGGCCGTCGCCGGCAAAAATCTGGCGCCACAGAATGGCAATGGCCACCGAAGCGCCCAGCAGGCTGGGCAGGTAGAACATGGCGCGATAGAGCGGGAGGCCCTTCATGCCCCGATTGAGCAGGATGGCGATGGCCAGGGCGAAGGCCAGCTTCAATGGCACCGAGAAGAGCACGAAGGTGAAGGTGACCTGCATGGACTGCGCAAAGCTGCGGTCATTGGTGAACATGCGCTGGTAATTTGCCAGCCCAACCCAGTCGGGGGAGGTCAGAAGGTCGAAATCGGTGAAGCTGAGATAGAAGGACGAGATGATCGGCCCGAGTGTGAGACCGAAAAACCCGATGAACCAGGGCAACAGGAAGAGATAGCCGGGGGCGTGGTTTTGCCACGCCCTCGACCATTTCGACGTGCCGGATGCGGCGTCTTGCGGAGCCGCTTCTGCCGCATGCACAGTCATTTGTTATGCGTTCGCCCGTGCGAGGATGGCGGCGGCTTCTTCGACGAAGTACTTGCCGGCGTCTTCGGCGGAACGGGCACCGAAGGCCACTTCCTGGCTGATCACGCGGAGCAGGTTGAGGTCGATTTCACCCGCAGCGGCCGGCGGCGACGGGGGCAGCGCGCCCACCAGGTCACCCAGATTGGCCACGAAGTTCAGAGCGATCTGGCTCTGTTCGTCGAGCGTCGGGGTGATGGCTTCACGCACGGCCGAGTTGCACGGAATACCGCGCTCGACGCCGAGAATCTTGCCGGCCTCTGCGTCAGTGACGAAGTAGTTGATGAAGGCCGCTGCCGCTTCCTTGTCGGCCGAGGAACCACCAACCGAGAAGAACATGGACGGCTTGCGATAGTGACCGCCACCCACACCGGGCGCGATGCGCGGATAGGAGGTGATGGTCAGCTCGTCGTCGTTGATCGACTGGTGAATCACCAGCTGGTTGGAATTGGAGGGCATCATCGCCGCCTTCTTGGTGGCGACCATGCTCGATTCCGGGGTGCCGGTATCGAGGGCCTGGGTTTCCGCGTCGACAATATAGCCCTTTTCGCGGAAGCCGTTCCACATGGCGAACCATTCGATCATGTCGTCGGCGCCGAAGCCGAGCTTGCCGTCGGCGGTATAGAGCGCCTGGCCGCGCTGGCGGAGCCAGTTGTCGAGCATCGGCTCGGTGCCCGAACCGTCGGAGAAGGCCTTCATGGTACCGGCGGCCTTGAAGGCTTCACCGAGGCGTTCAAGATCGGCATAGGTCCAGGAATTGTCCGGGGTCGCTTCGCCAATGGCCTCGAAGGCCGCCTTGTTGACCAGGGTTGCCACCGAGTTGGCGCCCAGCGAGATGCCGTAGAGCTTGCCGTCGACCTTGCCGCCTTCGAGCTGGTCGGCGTCGAATTCGCCCAGATCACCGATCACGTCGTCGAGCGGGGCAATGGCATTGCGGGTCGCGTATTCGACGATATAGCGGTAGTCCATCTGGATGATGTCGGGGGCGGTGCCACCGGCCGTCTGGGTCGCCAGCTTGGGCCAGTAGTCGTTCCAGCTCAGGAACTCACCGGCGATGTCGCCATGACCGCCTGACGCGTAAAGGTCGGTCACCGCATAGGTGCGGTCGGCGCGGGCCTGGCCGCCCCAGAAAATCAGGCGCAGGGCATTCTGGGCCCAGGCCGGGCTGATGCCAGCCGCACCCGCGGCCAGAAGAGCCGAAGATCCCATCAGGAACTGACGGCGTCCGAGTCGAATTGTCATGTCTTTCCTCCCATGAACAGTTGCCGTTCCGGTGTCCGGAACGAAGAGTGGCCAGCGGCCTCCCCGCCGCTAAATCACCAACTGGTTACTACGTTAGGGACCGTGTTGTGATTGTCAATCACTACAGACCCCGGGTTTTGTGCGGATGACGGCAATGCCAGTGCACAAATAACCAGCCAGTTACGCCCTTACCATACAAGCCGCGCCGGCGGCAACAATCTTGTATGGAAGTTATTCCGACACGGTAACCAGCATCTTCTCCTCTGTGGAGCCTGGTGGAACCGTGGGGAAATTGGGGGCTGGCCAGCGTGACCTGGCGGATGCCGTCTCCTCTCTCATAATCAGACTGGCGCAAAAATGACGATTGGAAAACTACGAAATTTCGGAGACATTATAGAAAATTTCTATAGGCAAAGTTCCGGAGGATCCGCGTCATGGACAAGCTACTGACCCAATTCCTGGCCGTTGCCGATGCCGGCTCGCTGAGCGGGGCGGCCACTGCGCTGTTCGTCACCCAGCCGACGCTGAGCTTCAACATGAACAAACTCGAACAGAGCGTGGGGGCGCCGCTGTTCGAGCGCTCGTCACGCGGCATGCAGCTGACCCGCTATGGCGAAACGCTCTACGAGAACGCCCGGCTGATGCAGCGGCTCTACGATAATACGCTCAACGCCATCGCCGCCCAGAAGCGCGGCACCGAGCGGGGCATCTCCATCGGCTCGGGCTATTCGTGGTGGACCATGTTCCTGCGCGACATGGTCATCCAATATCAGCGCGAATTCCCCAAGGCGCCGGTGCAGATCAGCCTTGGCAACCAATTGCGGCTGATGGACCAGATGCTTTCGGGCGACATTTCCATGTTCCTGGCCCATGAGATCGACGGGCTGAGCGGCGCCATCGGCACCGATTTCGTCCCCCTCACCCGGGTCTACAATGCCTTTTTCGTGCGCGAGGACCATCCGCTGCTCGGCCGCGCCCACAGCCTTGCCGAGATCGACAGCTACCCGATCGTCATCAGCTCGCTGGCCGAGAGCCGGCATGAGCGGTTTTTCGATCCGGCGCGGCGGCGCGCGCGGGTGGAAACCGTGTTCGACCGGACCAGCGTCGCCTTCCGCACCAATTCGCTGGCGGCCTGCGTGGACTATGCGCTGGCCACCGATGCGGTGCTGGTGCACACCCATGTGATGCGCGACGATTTCCGCCGGCGAGGGTTGTTCGAGGTCGAACAGCGCGACGAGCCGCGGCGGGCAGTGACCGGCATCTATGTGCTCAAGGAAAGGCGGGGCGAAGAGCGGGTAGAGGAACTGATCGGACGCATCACGGTGGCCTGCCAGGCGGTGCTGCCGGCCTGGCGGCAGGCTGAATTTGCCACGGCGGATTGAATAGAATCAGGCCTTATTCCGCTCCCATTCCATTTGCTAACATGTTAGCAAATGGACATGCAGCAAGCCTCTTTTTCGTCCCTACAGCCCCATGCTCCCACACCGGACCGTCTCGCCGCCGGCGAACGCGTTGCCGCCCGTCTCAAGGGCCAGGTGCGGGGCGCCATCCACACCGATCCGCTGATGACCTATGCCTGGAGCGGGGATGCCAGCTCCTACCGGCTGATCCCGGCGGTGGTGGTGTTCGTCAATTCCGAGGACGATGTGCGTGCCGTGTTCAAGGCGGCGCGGGCCGAGGGCCTGCCGGTGACCTTCCGGGCCGCCGGCACCTCGCTATCGGGCCAGGCGGTGACCGATGGCGTGCTGGCAGTGCTGGGCGATGGCTGGCGCAGGCTCGACATTCACCCGGGCGCCGACCAGATCACGCTGGGGCCGGCGATCATCGTGGCCGAGGCCAACAGGGCGCTGAAACCCTTTGACCGGAAGATCGGGCCCGATCCGGCCAGCCAGGCCACCTGCAAGATCGGCGGGGTGGTCAACAATAATTCATCGGGCATGTGCTGCGGGGTGGCGCAGAACACCTATCACACCATGGCGCGATTGCGCCTGGTGCTGACCGATGGCACGGCGCTGGACAGCGGCAATGCGGCCAGCCGCGACGCCTTCCGCGTGACCCATGCCGGCATGCTCGAGGCCCTGCACCAGCTGCATCACGAGGTGATGGACGACGCCGAGCTGGTGGCGCTGATCCGCAAGAAATACCGGATCAAGAATACGGTGGGCTATTCGCTCAATGCGCTGGTCGATTATCACGACCCGCTCGACATCCTGATCCACCTGATGGTCGGCTCGGAGGGGACGCTCGGCTTCGTCTCCGAGGTGACCTACAACACGGTGCCCGAGCACCCGTTCAAGGCGACGGGGCTCATCCCCTTCCCCGATCCGCAATCGGCGGGCCGGGCCATTATCGAAATGGCCAATGGCGGGGTGCAGGTGACCACCGGCATCACGGCGGCCGAATATATCGAGCGGCGGGCGCTGGCGACGGTCGAGCACCTGCCGCCCATGGCCCCGCTATTGCCCTGGCTGACCGAGACGTCGCCCGCCGTGCTCATCGACGTCACCGCGCCAGACGAGGCGACGCTGCTGGCCGAGATCGCCAAGACCGAAGAGCTGCTCAGGCGCCATGGGGCCACCCATATCGACCTCAGCCGCGACGAACATCGCAGCCATGCGCTTTGGGACATCCGCAAGGGCTTCTTCACCTCGGGCGGCGCCGCCCGGCCCAAGGGCACATCGATGCTGACCGAGGACGTCGCCGCGCCGATCGAGCGGCTGGCCGAGTTCGTGGTCGACATGCGCAACCTGCTCGACGCCCATGGCTATGAAGACGCGATCATTTTCGGGCATGCGCTGGCGGGCAATCTGCACTTCCAGATGAGCGACAATTTTGCCGAGGACGGGGCGGCCGAAAAATTCGACCGCTTCAACCAGGAGCTCTCGGAACTGGTCTCGGTGCGCTATGGCGGTTCGCTAAAGGCCGAGCACGGCACCGGCCGGGCCATTGCCGCCTTTGTCGAGGCGGAATGGGGCGCCAAGGCCTATGCGCTGATGCACCGGATCAAGGCCATCTTCGACCCCGAAAAGCTGCTCAATCCGGGCGTGCTGCTCAATGACGACCCCAAGATCCACGTCAAGAATCTCAAGGTCATGCCGCTTTCGGACGAGCTGGTGGACCTTTGCATCGAATGCGGGTTCTGCGAGCCGGCCTGCCCCAGCCACCACATGACGCTGACGCCGCGCCAGCGCATTGCCGTGACCCGCGAGCGGGCCCGGTTGCGCGCGACAGGCGAGGATCCGGCGCGGCTGGCCCGCTTCGAGGCCGATTTCCAATATGCCGGCATGGATACCTGCGCGGCGTGCAACCTCTGTTCCCTCAGATGCCCGGTGGGCATCGAGACCGGCACCATGATCATGGGCGAGCGCGCGAAGCGGCGCGGATCGACGGCCCATTCGGTGGCGCGGTTCGCGGCCGATCATCGCGGCGCGGTGGAAACGATGATGCGCGGCGGGGTGGCGCTGGCCGATGCGGCGCGTACGATCATCCCCGCGCCGGCGGTTGAAGCGATGACCGAGACGGCGCGTCGCCTGACAGGAAAGCGCGTGCCGCGGGTGTCGCGCGCGCTGCATCACGGCCCCGGCGCGGTCAAGGCCCGCGACAACCGGCAGGATCCGCGAAAGAGCGGCTTTCCGGTGCCCATTGCCCAGAGCGGGCGGTCCGGCATTGTCTATTTCCCGGCCTGCCCGAGCCGCATGTTCGGCGCGCCGAAAACCAGCCACGGCCTGCTCGATACGCCGGCAGCCATGATCGCCCTGCTCGAACGGGCCGGCTATGAGGTGATCGTGCCGGAGCACCTCAACGGCCAGTGCTGCGGGCAGCCCTTTCAATCGAAGGGGTTTCCGGAGCAGGCGGCCGAAGTGGGCGGGGCGCTGAAGTCCGACCTGTCAGCGCTCTCCGATGCCGGACGGTTGCCGGTGGTGACCGATGCTTCGACCTGTGCCAAGCATCTGAAGGAATTTCCCGGCGATGCGGTGGTGGCGGATTCAGCGCAGTTCCTGGCCGAGCATGTGCTGCCCAGGCTGACCATCACGCAGAGGCTGCAATCGGTGGCGGTGCATCACAATTGCTCGGCGCAGCGCCTGTTCGAGCAACCCATGACCGAAGCCATTGCCGCGGCCTGCGCCGAGACGGTTGCGGTGCTGTCCTCGATCACCTGTTGCGGCTATGCGGGCGACAAGGGGCTGTTCGTGCCCGAGCTCAACGCCCATGCCACGCGGCGGGTGGGCAGGGATGTGCCGCCGGGATGCGAACTGGGGGTCTCGACCGTCTCCACCTGCGCCTCGGGGCTGACCGAGCATGCCGGGGTGCCGTTCGTCAGCCTCGCAAGCCTGCTCGAATGGGCGAGCCGGTAGACTAGTCCCACCCTTGCGGACAGTCCGGCACCCCCACCCTTGATCCCTCCCCACAGGGGGGAGGGAGACGATGAACACGGACACGACGGCCCTGCGCCTCCCTCCCCTTGATGGGGAGGGAATGAGGGTGGGGTGACGGGCAGGTGCCAGCGCTCAAGGCGGGCGCTCGGCACTATTTTGGTCGGCCGCGCTATTCCGCCGCCAGTTTTTCCCCGAGGGAGCGCTGGTCGGTGATGGCCAGCGGTTCGATGGCAACGATCTGGTCGCGCTTGCGGTGGATGCGGAGCCGTTTGACGCGGCGACTGTCGGCGGCCAGCACTTCGAACTCGAAACCCTTGATGCCGTTGATCCGCTCGCCGCGCTTGGGCACGTGGCCAGCCAGGTCGAAGACCAGGCCACCAATGGTATCGACATCCTCGGCATGTTCGCCGGGGTCGAAATCCGGCCCGATCATGGCCTGGACGTCCTCGAGCTCGGCGCGTGCATTGGCGACAAAGACATCCTCGCCGACCTTGCGGATCAGCGCCGCCTCGGTCACGTCGTGTTCGTCCTCGATCTCGCCGACAACGGCTTCGAGCAGATCCTCGATGGTGACCAGCCCGTCGGTGCCGCCATATTCATCGACCACGATGGCCATGTGGGTGCGGCTGGCGCGCATGGATTGCAGGAGGTCTGCCGCCGGCATGAAGGTGGGCACGAACATGGCCGTGCGCATGATGCCGAGCTTGCCGATCTTCTGCCTCAGGGCCGTCGAGAGCAGTTTGACCGGCACGTCCTTTTCGGGGTCGGTCACCGGCTCGGTGATCTTTTGCAGCGCGTCCTTGATGTGGATGAAGCCCACGATGTTGTCGAGGCCATCCTCATAGACCGGCAGGCGCGAGTGCCCGACCTGGCGGAAGCGGGCCAGAAGCGTGCCCAGATTGATGTCGGAGGGCACGGCTTGGATGTCGGAACGCTCGACCATGACGTCGTCGATCGACACCTTGGAGAGCTTGAGCACATTCTGCAGGATCAGCCGCTCGCTTTCCGAGAAGTCGGCGGTTTCGGGGCTCCGGCTATCGTCCAGCGCCACCTGCAGATCATCGCGCAGGGAAACCGTGGTCCGGGCCATCAGGCTCCGGATGCGGTTCCACAGGCTCGGCCCCCGCGTTGCAGCGGAGGCGGGACTAGAGGGAGGCTCGGGGTTTTCGGCCACCCGGGGGGCACTTGTGTCGCTATCGTTCATTCATCTCGTGCCGCGCAGCTTGCGGCTTCTGTCTTTCCCATGAGACCGGAAATGCCCCAAGTGATGTGGGGGTTCCTGGCAGAAACTCAATCGGCATAGGGGTCATCAATCCCCAATCCTGCCAGTATCTGGGTTTCCAGCCCCTCCATTTGAAGGGCCTCGGCCTCATCGAGATGATCATACCCCAAAATGTGGAGAAATCCATGCACCATAAGGTGGGTGAAATGATCCTCGAGGCTCTTGCCCAGCTCGGCGGCCTCGCGCTCGAGCGTTTCACGCGCCAGGGTGATATCGCCCAGAAGGCCGATGACCGGATCGAAAGGCTCGATCTGGGGAAAGCTCAACACATTGGTCGAACTGTCTTTTCCGCGCCATTGCGCATTGAGTTCGCGCTGTTCGGCATCATCGGTCAGCAGCACCGAAATCTCGGCGGCGCCCTTGATCTTCGGCTTGGCGCCCGCCAAGGCCGCCAGCACGGCCTTTTCGGCCAGGGCGTCGAAATGATCGGGCCAGCCCTCCGCATTGCGGATGACGGCGATTTCCAGGGGCGGGGCTACCGGCATGGCGTGTTCTTCACCTCTTGAAGCTGAGCGCGGGCTCAGCTTCGCGGTGCAATGCCCAGTGTACGCGCCAGCCCTTCCTTGTCGCCGTCCTTCTGAGCCAGACGTCGTGCAGTGTCTGCCTCATAGGCCCGAACGATGCGGCCGACAAGCGCATGGCGCACCACGTCCTTGTCGCCGAAGCGGGACACATGGACCCCCTCGACCCCATCGAGCAGGCTGACGGCCTCGACCAGGCCCGATTTCTCGCCGCGCGGCAGGTCGACCTGGGTCGGGTCGCCGGTGACGATCATCTTGGAGTTCTCGCCCAGGCGGGTGAGGAACATTTTCATCTGCATGGAGGTGGTGTTCTGCGCCTCGTCGAGGATGACCACCGCATTGGAGAGGGTCCGGCCGCGCATGAAGGCGAGCGGCGCCACTTCGATAATGCCCGAGGTGATGCAGCGCTCGACATTTTCGGGCTTCATCATGTCGTAAAGCGCGTCATAGAGCGGCCGCAGATAGGGGTCGACCTTTTCCTTCATGTCGCCGGGAAGGAACCCCAGGCGCTCGCCGGCCTCGACGGCGGGCCGCGAAAGGATGATGCGGTTGATGTCGCCGCGCTCCAGCAGGCTCGCGGCATGGGCCACGGCCAGATAGGTCTTGCCGGTACCGGCCGGGCCGGTGCCGAAGACCAGCTCGCTCCGCTCCATGGCCCGCATATAGGCGTCCTGCGCCGGGGTGCGGGCGACAATGGTGGATTTGCGGGTGGCGATCTGGGCCATGCGCACCTTGCCCTTGCGCTCGAGCGTTGGGAGGGTGAGCTGGCTGTCCTCGGTCTCGATCATGCGGATGACCGCATCGACATCGGCAATGTCGATGGCGCGGCCCTCTTCGAGGCCGGCATAGAGCGATTCCAGCACCCGGCGCGCCTGATCGACCTTGGATGCCGCACCCTTGAGCAACACATGATTGCCGCGCGGCGTGGCGCTGACGGCAAGGCGCTGTTCGATGAGGGCGAGGTTCTGGTCGAAATCGCCATAAAGCTGGGCAGCCAGGCGATTGTCTTCAAAGGCGAGTTCGAGTTGCGATGCGAGGGCGTTATCGGCGGTGGGTGGCAAGTGCCTGCTCAAACTTTCTCGGCTCCCGAATGGGGCGCCGCGGAGCGCGTCGCCCTGACCACAACGAGGCTAGGCTGATTTGGGTTCGTTGTCTGTAGCAATATTGTGACGCTTGCCGCCGTCGCCAAGGGCGCAAATCGCTCCAGTGGAGCGATTTGAGGCGGCAAGGCCATGAGAGCTAAGCTCGAATGGCGGGCGAGTGATCGCATCGCGATTGCGGTTTATACGGAAATCCCGTATATATGAACGATGACGTCTGACAGGTTCGACCCCACCAAGGACGCGATCAACCTTGCCAAGCATGGGGTGTCACTGGCCTTTGGCGATCGAATTTTCGAGGACGAAAGCCACATGATTATGCCCTCGATCCGCGAAATAGACGGCGAAGAGCGGTTCAAGGTGGTGGGCCTGGTTGGCGGCAAGTTGTTTACCGGGGTCTTTGTCTGGAGAGTCGACCTGCCCCGCTTCATGTCGGTGCGAAGGAGCAACAGGAATGAAGAACGAAACTATAGTGCTGCCGGCTGATCCCAACGATCCCGAGGACTTCGACGTCACGGCCCAGGGATTAGAGCGTGGCCAGCGCGCCCGCCTGATCCGCAAGACGCGGACCGATCTGGGTCTGTCCCAGACTGAATTTGCCACCCGCTTCCGCGTGCCAGTTGGCACCTTGCGGGACTGGGAACAGGCGCGGGTCACGGCGCCTGATTTTGCCGTGGCCTATGTGAAGGTGATCGGGCGGCATCCTGAAATGGTGGCGCAGGCGGTGGCCTAGAGTACGGCGCTCGAAGCGTTGTTGATTGCTCCAGATTCCTGCTAAGCCGCCACGGCCTGCTTCAGCCGCCCGACCAGCGAATTGGTGCTGGTGCCGACAATCTCCACCTCATGGATGGCGCCGATGAGGTCGGGCGAACCATCCAGATGCACGGCCTGGAGATAGGGCGAGCGGCCACCGACCTGGCCCGGCATGCGGCCCTCGCGCTCGATCAGCACCGGCAGCGTCTTGCCCACGCAGGAGGCGTGGAAGTCGGCGGTCTGCTGGTTGACCAATTCCTGCAGGCGATAGAGGCGCTCGGTCTTGACCTCTTCGGCGATCTGGTCGGTGAGATTGGCGCCCGGCGTGCCGGGGCGGGCGGAATACTTGAAGGAATAGGCCGAGGCATAGCCGGTTTCGCGGATGATGCTCAGCGTATCCTCAAAATCCTGGTCGGTCTCGCCGGGGAAGCCGACGATGAAATCGCCCGACAGCGCCATGTCGGGGCGCGCGGTCTTGATGCGCTCGATCAGCGCAAGATATTCGGCGGCCGTATGCTTGCGGTTCATGGCCTTCAGAATCCGGTCCGAACCGGACTGCACCGGCAGGTGCAGATAGGGCATGAGCAGAGGCAGGTCGCGATGGGCGGCGATCAGCGCGTCATCCATGTCACGCGGATGGCTGGTGGTGTAGCGCAGGCGTTCGAGGCCTGGGATTTCGGCGAGGAGGAAAGCCAGTTCCCCCAGCCCCACATCGCGGCCGGCAGCGTCGATGCCGTGATAGGCGTTGACGTTCTGGCCGAGCAGGGTGATTTCCTTCACCCCAGCCTCGACAAGGCCCCGCGCTTCAGCCAGAACCTGGGCTACCGGACGGCTGACCTCGGCGCCACGGGTATAGGGCACCACGCAGAAGGAACAGAACTTGTCGCAGCCTTCCTGCACGGTGAGAAAAGCGGTCAGACCACGCTTGATGGTCACTTCCTTCTTCGCCGCCGGCAGATGCTCGAACTTGTCTTCCTCGGGGAAGTCGGTGTCGATCACGGCGCGCTTGAGCGCGGGATGCATGTGCCGGTTGGCCTCGGCCTTTTCCAGCATGTCGGGCAGGCGATGATAGGCCTGCGGCCCGAAGACCAGGTCGACCACCGGCGCGCGGCGCGCAATTTCCTCGCCTTCGGCCTGGGCGACGCAGCCGGCTACGCCGATCATCATGTCGCCGCCCGAAGCGCGCTTTTCGCCCTGCAATTCCTTGAGCCTTCCGAGCTCGGAAAACACCTTTTCGCTGGCCTTTTCACGGATATGGCAGGTGTTGAGCAGCACCAGGTCCGCCTCGCCGATTTCCTGCGTCGGCATATAGCCGTGCGGCGCCAGCGCGTCGGCCATGCGATCGCTGTCATAGACGTTCATCTGACAGCCATAGGTCTTGATGAAGACGCGTTTGGGCGCAGTCTGGGGCACGGTTTCGGTCTTGGTCATGTCGGGCTGTTTACCAGAGCCTGCAGACGGATTCCATGCCCCTGCAACCCGCTTGCCTCTCGTGTGTTGTACAAGTTCACAGGATGGCAAGCCCATGAGCAAAAAGCACAGCAATTCGGACGATGCAGCGGCACTGCGCAACGGGCGCAAGCCCGGCCCCAAGGATTCACCCGTCCAGGTCCGCAATTCAGGGCCGGACAGCATGAAGGACAAGCCCGACAACTGGGACGAAACCGACGAAGCGGTGGACGAAAGCTTCCCGGCCAGCGATTCCAGCGCCAAGTATTGAGTATAAGGCCGCAGTTGACGCAGCGGCCCAGAAGGAAAGCTGGGGCAAATGGTGGAGTCTGATGTCCCGAGGGGGGCACAAGCACCGCTGCGGCGCGGCAGGCCCATTGCGGTCTATCTGATCGCGCTGGTGCTCGTCATTCTCATTCCCGCGCTGATCGCGGCATTGGTGCTGCTCAACAGCACCAGTGCGGCCCAGCAAAAGGTGCTGGCGGCCCTGACCAATACGACAGTGCAGGCCATGGGCCACTCCGTCGATCGGGAAATCGCCGGCATGGCCACCACCTTGAGGGTGCTGTCCACGAGCCAGTCGCTGCTGGATGGCGATCTCGCTTCGTTTCACGACCGCGCCCTCAGCGCGCTGGCGGGAACCGGATCCTATCTGATTGCGGTAGACGAGACTTACACGCAATTGCTCAACACCCGCGTGGCATTCGGCACGCCGCTGGACGTCAGCTCGGATGCCGAGACGGCGGCGCGCGCCCTGGAGCGGGGCGTGGCGACCATTTCACCCCTGTTCTTCGGTCAGGTCGCGCAGGCCTATGTGTTCAATGTCTGGCTTCCGGTGAGCGATGCCGGCCGGGTCAAGCTGGTCACCATGACGCAGAACGCGCGCAATCTGGTGCCATCGCTGCAATCGCGGCAATTGCCGGAGGGCTGGCACGCCGCGCTCGTGGACAGCCACAACGCCATCATCGCCGCAACCAGCGACGCGGCCCTCGACATCGGCGACATCCTGCCGATCCGGCAGGCAAGCACGGATGTGCCGGGCGATGTGTGGGTTGAGGAAGAACTCAATAGGGAGCCGGTGGTGACGGCCGAATGGCGCTCGGGCTATACCGGCTGGCGCATCATCGCCTGGGCCTCGGCGGCCCAGGTGCAGAAGCCCTTGCAGGAATCGGTGGTCAAGCTGGGGGTCTGGGGCCTGGTAATCGCGCTGCTCGCCTCCGCAGTCGCGGCCATGATCGCCAGGCGCATCGGCGGCTCGGTCAAGGGCCTGCAGATGGATGCAATCCGGCTCGGGCGCGGCGAAGCGGTCTATCCCCGAAGCTATCCGATCGCGGAAATCGCGGAAGTCTCGCGGGCTCTCGCCGAAGCCTCCGAGCAAAGGCAGATTGCCGACCGCGACATCCGGTTCCTGATGCGCGAACTGGCCCATCGCTCGAAGAACCAGATGGCGGTGATTGCTGCCATGGCCAAGCAGACGGCGCGGGGCGCCACCGATATTTCCAGCTATGTCTCGGCGCTGGAGCGCCGCATCATGGGGCTGGCGCGCTCCACGGACCTGCTGCTGGCCCATGGCCGCGCCGGCGTCATGCTGGGCGAGCTGGTCAACCAGCAACTCGCGCCCTTCCGCCCGCCCGAAGCCGATCGCGTGACCATTTCGGGGCCGGATCTGCGCGTCAACCCGCAAGGGGCGCAGATCCTGGGCATGGCGCTGCATGAACTGGCCACCAATGCCACCCGCTATGGCGCCTTTGCCGAGGCCGAAGGACGGCTCGAGCTCCGCTGGCAGGCCGGGCCGGAGGCGCTGTCCATGCGCTGGCGCGAGCATCTGGGCCGGCCCCTGGTGGTGGGCGAGCGCTCGGGCTTCGGCACCATCGTGCTGCGCACCATGGTGGGCGGCGCGCTGGGCGCCCAGGTCGACCGGGTGACCCATGAGGACGGGGTGGAATGGCTGTTCGAGGTGCCGCTCTCGGCGCTCGATCCGGATTTTGCCGCGGCCCGTCCGGACGAGCCGGCCTCCAGCCAATAAATTCTGGCATTTCGCCCTCGATTGCCCTATAGCAGCGCCAGCCGGTTTCCGGGCCCTGTGCCTCGAGCCTGCCTTTACACGGCCCCACCTGGACGACATCCCGGCTGGGGCGGCCAACATCCTCAATTTCGAAAGGATATGCCCGATGTCGATTACTGCGGAACGCAAGACCCAGCTCATCAAGGAATACGCCACCACGGCCAATGATACCGGTTCGCCGGAGGTCCAGGTTGCGATCCTGTCCGAGCGCATTGCCAACCTCACCGAGCACTTCAAGGGCCACAACAAGGATAACCATTCCCGCCGTGGCCTGCTGAAGCTGGTTTCGACCCGTCGGTCGCTGCTCGACTACCTCAAGAAGGTGGACGAGAACCGCTACAAGACGCTGATCGAAAAGCTCGGTCTGCGTCGCTAAGGCGAGACGTTTCCGGCGCGGGAGGCAAGCCTTCCGCGCCGGTTGCCCTTTATGGGCCCGCCGGTCCCGAGGACCGGTGCCATAGGCCGGCGCCGCCGGGGCATGGCAGGATTATCGGCCTCTTCCGCCGCTGGAGAGGCTCATTGTCTTGTCCATGTTCTGTCTGTGCCAGACATGAACCCGTGCCTGATTTTGAGCCCGGCGCGCACATAGGGTGCGTTTGCCGAGTGCGGGCACACCGGAAACGTTCGTGGGGCGTTAGCCTAAGCCCCGCGTTCCCGCGCTTCCGGCAGAATGGAAAGACGAAACAAGAAATGTCGATCAAGTTTGATCACCATAAGGTCGAGCTCAACTGGGGCGGCCAGCCCCTGACGCTCGAGACCGGCAAGATGGCCCGCCAGGCCGATGGCGCCGTGCTCGCCACCCTGGGCGAAACCGTCGTGCTCGCCACCGTTGTCAGCGCCAAGTCGCCCAAGCCGGGCCAGGACTTCTTCCCGCTGACCGTCAACTACCAGGAAAAATACTTCGCCGCCGGCAAGATCCCGGGCGGCTATTTCAAGCGCGAAGGCCGTCCGACCGAAAACGAGACGCTGACCAGCCGCCTGATCGACCGTCCGATCCGTCCGCTCTTCCCCGATGGCTACAAGAACGAGACCCAGGTCATCGTCACCGTTCTCCAGCATGACATGGAGAACAATCCGGACGTCCTCGCCATGGTCGCCGCCTCGGCTGCGCTGACCATTTCGGGCGTGCCCTTCATGGGCCCGATCGGCGCCGCCCGCGTGGGCTATGTCGATGGCGAATACGTGCTCAACCTGCCGGTCGACCGCCGCGCCGACAGCAAGCTCGACCTCGTCATGGCCGGCACGCAGGACGCCGTGCTGATGGTGGAATCGGAAGCCAAGGAGCTGTCCGAAGAGGTGATGCTGGGCGCCGTGATGTTCGGTCACAAGGCTTCGGCCCAGGTGATCGAGGCCATCATCAAGCTGGCCGAGCTGGCCGCCAAGGAACCGCGCGACTTCACCGCCCCGGACTATTCCGAGCTCGAAAAGGAAGTCCTCGCCATTGCCGAGGCCGACCTGCGCGCTGCCTACAAGCTGACCGACAAGGCCGCCCGCTACGCTGCCGTCGACGCTACCAATGCCAAGGTCAAGGAAGCCTACGCTGCCAAGATCGAAGCCGGCGAAGTCTCCAAGGAAGACCTGGGCGAGGTGGTACACAACCTCCAGGCCAAGATCGTGCGCTGGAACATCCTGGACACCGGCAGCCGCATCGACGGCCGTGATCTCAAGACCGTCCGCCCGATCCTGGCCGAAGTCGGCGTCCTGCCGCGCACCCATGGTTCGGCTGTGTTCACCCGCGGCGAGACCCAGGCGCTGGTGGTGGCCACCCTCGGTACCGCCGAAGACGAGCAGTTCATCGACTCGCTGGAAGGCACCAAGAAGGAAAACTTCCTGCTGCATTACAACTTCCCGCCCTATTCGGTGGGTGAAGCGGGCCGCATGGGTTCGCCCGGCCGCCGTGAAATCGGCCATGGCAAGCTCGCCTGGCGCGCCATCAACCCGATCCGTCCTTCGATGGAAGAGTTCCCCTACACGATCCGCGTGGTCTCCGAGATCACCGAATCCAATGGCTCGAGCTCGATGGCAACCGTCTGCGGCACTTCGCTGGCGCTGATGGATGCCGGCGTGCCGATGAAGAAGCCGGTGGCCGGTATCGCCATGGGCCTGATCCTGGAAGGCGAGAAGTTCGCCGTTCTTTCGGACATCCTGGGTGACGAAGATCACCTCGGTGACATGGACTTCAAGGTGGCCGGTACGGAAGAGGGCGTGACCTCGCTCCAGATGGACATCAAGATCGCCGGTATCACCGAAGAGATCATGAAGCAGGCCCTGGCCCAGGCCAAGGACGGCCGCATCCACATTCTGGGTGAAATGGCCAAGGCGCTGTCGGCCTCGCGTGGCGAAGTGGGCGAGTTCGCCCCGCGCATCGAGACCCTCAAGATCCCGACCGACAAGATCCGCGAAGTGATCGGCACCGGCGGCAAGGTCATCCGCGAAATCGTGGAAAAGACCGGCGCCAAGGTGAACATCGAGGATGACGGCACCGTCAAGGTCTCGTCCTCGGACGGCTCGCAGATCGAAGCCGCCATCAAGTGGATCCGCTCGATCACCGACGAGCCGGAAGTCAACGCGATCTATCAGGGCACCGTGGTCAAGACCGCCGATTTCGGCGCCTTCGTCAACTTCTTCGGCGCCAAGGATGGCCTCGTGCACATCAGCCAGCTGGCAGACCAGCGCGTTGCCAAGACCACCGACGTGGTCAAGGAAGGCGACAAGGTCTGGGTCAAGCTGCTCGGCTTTGACGAGCGCGGCAAGGTCCGCCTGTCGATGAAGGTCGTCGACCAGGAGACCGGCAAGGAGATTGCCCGGGAAGCCAAGGACGACGCGGCCGAGTAAGGCGCCGTCTTCCCCGCAAAGAACTGCAGAGGCCCGGAGCGATCCGGGCCTCTTTTTTGCGCGCCCTGTCGAACTGGCCGCCGGTGTTCCGTCATCTGATAAGAACATCGGACGCGGAGGACTGGCATGGCACGGATCATATGGGACGTCTCCATGTCGCTGGATGGGTTCACGACCGGTCCCAATGTGCGCCCTGAGGCCCCCATGGGTGACGGGGGCGAGGCCCTCCATAGCTGGATGGCCGGCGAGGGACCCGGTGGCGCCACGGACCGGGCAGTTCTGGACGCGGTGAACGCCGATCTCGGCGCCACGATCATTGGCCGGCACACCTTCGACCTGGCCCTCACCATCTGGGGCGGCACGCCCTGGGCCGGCATTGACTGTTTCGTCATCACCAACCGCCCCCGCGCCGCGCTGGCAGGCGACAATGGCGGCACGTTCTTTTTCGGGGCGCTTGAGCAGGCTGCGGGAGGCGCCAGGGACATGGCGGGCGAGGACAATATCAATATCCTGGGCGCCAGCGTTGCCCGGCAATTGCTGCGCGCCGGACAGGTCGACCTCATCAGGCTGCACATCGTGCCGATCCTGCTCGGGGGCGGCACGCCGGCATTTGCCGGAGAGCGGGTTAAGCTGGTGCCAGAAGGCCCCCCGGCAAGCGGGTCGGTCATCCATCAGCTGCTGCGGGTCGAGAACGCAAAGGCGCGCTGAGGCGGCTTCGAAGACCCGAGGACCGGCGTCGCCGGTCCCCGGGGCGTTGCCAAACCGCAACACCTGTCCGCGCATCACATTGCGGCGAGGAACCGCCCCATTCAGGCCACGTTAAGGCCACGAAACGTTACTCAATGGCGTGACGCAAATTGGCGTCTGCCCGTCTCCCCGTTTGCCAGAGGTTGTTGCCTGTGATTTCCCGCCGCCTGTTCCTGCTCGGCCTTTCGGCCACCGCGCTTTCGGCCTGTTCCACCACCCGCCAGCCCGTGGTGCAGGAACCCATGATCGATCCCTATTACCAGCGGATGTATGGTCCGGTCACGGGCGAGCCCTATATGGTGGCCGCCATGGATCTGCGGCGCGTCGATCCCAAATGGTGGCGCCAGGAAGTGCCCTATTTCACCTCCGAGCGGCCCGGCACGCTGGTGGTCGATACCCCGGCGCACTATCTCTACCTCGTCATGGAGAACAACCGTGCCCTGCGCTACGGCATCGGCGTGGGCAAGGACGAGGCGCTGGTGTTCCGCGGCAATGCCACGATCGGCCGCAAGGCGACCTGGCCGCGCTGGACCCCGACCCGCTCGATGATCGAGCGCGAGCCGGACCGCTACGGCCCCTATGCCGATGGCATGGAGCCCGGCCCGCAAAATCCGCTTGGTCCTCGGGCGCTCTATCTCTACAAGGATGGTCGCGATACGCTGTTCCGAATCCATGGCACCACCGAGCCCTATACGATCGGCACCAATGTGTCCTCGGGCTGCATTCGCCTGATGAACCAGGACATTATCGATCTCTATGCCCGCGTGCCTGTGGGCACGCGCGTGACGGTGATCAATGCCGCGCCGGGTCTCGTGGCCACGCCGGGCTTTGCTCCCGCGGCCTGATCGCAATGCCGGGCAGGCCCCTGCCCGGGTAACAGATTCACGAATTGCTGGCGGCGGACCCCCACCGTAGTCACCCGCTTCCAGCAACACCAAGGCCCGCTTCGCAAGAGGCGGGCCTTTTGTTTGCCAAATTGAGCGCCAAGACTGCGGCAGAGACGCGCAGGGGGAGGCATGTTCATTCTACTCAACGGGTCCTTCGGGGTCGGCAAGACGACCACGGCCAGATTGCTCGCGCGGCAGCTGAGGGATGCGGCCATTTCCGATCCGGAACAGGTGGGCTATGTGCTGCGGCGCCTGCCGGCCTGGATGCTGGGTCTCAGGCAACAGCTCGGCGACTATCAGGATATGGCGCTGTGGCGCCGCCTGATCGTCACCCAGGCCCGGCTGGCGCATCTGCGCGCCGAAACGGTCATCGTGCCCATGGCCTTTACCAATCTTGCCTATCTCAGGGCCTTTGCCGCGGCGCTTGAGGAGACCGCACCGGTCCGGCGCATCTGCCTGGTCGCGCCGCTGGAAGTGGTGCGGGCGCGGCTGGGGGAGCGGGTCGCGCGGGAAGGCCGGGCGCTCAACGAATTCGAGTGGCGGCGGTCAGCCGAATGCGTTTCCGCCCATGCCGATCCGGCTTTCGGCGAACAAGTGGACGCGACGGGATCGCCGGAGACTGTCCTGGCGCGGATCGGTCGGCTGGTCGGCTGAGCCCGGATATGGATCTGAGCCCGGACCGCCGCCGCAGTCTGTGGCCATGCCCCTCCCTCGGTCGTTGTCCATAATGGTGGACAGGAGCGGAAAGTCCGGGCGTTGCATTGTTCGAAACAAAAAGGGCGCGACCTGCGCCGCGCCCTCTTCAATTTTCTGACTGGCGAAAGCCTTACAGCGAGCGCTGCACGGTCTCGACGCGGAAGCATTCGATGACGTCGCCGGCGCGGATGTCTTCGTAATTCTCGAAGGCCATGCCGCATTCCTGGCCGACGGCCACTTCCTTGACTTCGTCCTTGAAGCGCTTGAGCGTCTTGAGCTTGCCTTCGTGGATGACCACGTCGTCGCGCAGCAGGCGCACGCCGGCACCGCGTTCCACGATGCCTTCGGTGACCTGACAGCCGGCAACCTTGCCCACCTTGGTGATCTGGAAGACTTCCAGGATCTTGGCGTAGCCGATGAAGGTTTCGCGGCGTTCCGGCGCGAGCAGGCCCGACATGGCGCTCTTCACGTCATCCACGAGGTCGTAGATGATGTTGTAGTAGCGGATTTCGATGCCGTCGCGGGTGGCCAGGTCCTGCGCCTGCTTGTTGGCGCGGACATTGAAGCCGATGATGATGGCGTTCGAAGCCGAGGCCAGGGTGACATCGCTTTCGGTGATGCCGCCCACGCCGCTCATCAGGATCTGGGCCGAAACCTCGTCGGTCGAGAGCTTGTTGAGCGAAGCCACGATGGCTTCCACCGAACCCTGCACGTCGCCCTTGATGACCAGCGGGAACTTGGAGATGCCCGAGGCCTTGAGCTGGTTCATCATCTGCTCGAGGCTGGTGGCACCGCCGCCAGCGGTCTTTTCGCGGATGGCGCGCTGACGATATTCGGTCACTTCGCGGGCACGGGCTTCGCTTTCGACGACCGAGAAGCGGTCGCCGGCGCTCGGCACGCCCGAAAAGCCCAGCACTTCCACCGGCACGGAGGGGCCGGCTTCCTTGACCTGGTCGCCCTGGTCGTTGATCAGCGCGCGGACGCGGGCCATTTCGGTCCCGGCCACCACGATGTCGCCGACCTTGAGCGTCCCGCGCTGTACCAGCACGGTGGCCACGGCGCCGCGGCCCTTGTCGAGCTTGGCTTCGATGACGAGGCCCTCGGCGCGGCCGTCATGGGGCGCCTTGAGCTCGAGCACTTCGGCCTGCAGCAGGATGGTTTCGAGCAGCTTGTCCAGACCCGCCTGGGTCTTGGCCGACACTTCCACGTCCAAGACGTCGCCGCCCATGGATTCCACGAAGACTTCGTGCTGCAGCAGTTCGGTGCGGACGCGCTGCGGATTGGCTTCCGGCTTATCCATCTTGTTGATGGCCACGATGATCGGAACACCGGCCGCCTTGGCATGCTTGATGGATTCGATGGTCTGCGGCATGACGCCGTCATCGGCCGCCACCACCAGAACCGCGATATCGGTCGCCTGGGCGCCGCGGGCACGCATGGCGGTGAACGCCTCGTGGCCCGGGGTGTCGAGGAAGGTGATCTTGTTGCCGTTCTTTTCGACCTGATAGGCGCCGATATGCTGGGTGATGCCGCCGGCTTCGCCACTGACGACATTGGCTTCGCGGATGGCGTCGAGCAGGCTGGTCTTGCCGTGGTCGACGTGACCCATGATGGTCACGACCGGGGCGCGGTTGGCCAGGTCCTCTGCCTTGTCGTCGGACGGCAGGTCGAACAGGCCCTCTTCCACGTCGGATTCGGACACGCGCTTGACCGTATGGCCCAGTTCGGTGGCGATCAGCTCGGCGGTGTCGGCATCGATCACGTCGGTGATCTTGGCCATTTCGCCCTGCTGCATCAGCATCTTGATGACGGTTACCGAGCGCTCGGCCATGCGGTTGGCCAGTTCGCCCACCGTGATGACTTCGGGAATGATCACTTCGCGGCTCAGCTTGGGCGCATCCTGCTGGTTGCGGCCCATCTTCTTGTCGCGACGACGGCGCATGGCGGCCAGCGAGGGACCCCGATCGCGATCGTTCTCGGTGGTGGCGCTGGCAACGGTCAGGCGACCGCGGGAAGAGCCGTCATCGGCACGGCGCGTGGGGCGCTCGGGCTGGGCGCGCGAGGCGCGGCGGGCATTTTCCAGTTCCGCCTCGGTGGTCGGGCGATGCTGGGGCGCGCCGGTCCGGATCTTGCGGCCATCGGCTTCGCTGGGCGGGGCCGGCGGCACATTGCCGATCGGGGCCATGCCCGAACCAGGACGACGGTCACCCGTGGGACGACCGGCCGTACCGGCCGGGCGACGCTCGCCGGCCGGGCGGGCGCCGGCGGGGCCGCGTTCGCCATCGGGGCGACCCGTGGGCCGTTCGGTCCGCTGCGGACGCGGCGGCTGGCCGGGACGACCGGCCACGGTGCGCACGGTCGAGGGGCCGGGATTGCGCTGGCTGGCGGGCACGAATTCCTCGCGCTGAGCCGGTGCAGGCGACTGCTCGGGCTCGGCCTGGGGCGCGGCGGCCTGTTCGGCCTGGCGGGCCTCCTCGGCCCTGCGGCGTTCTTCCTCGGCGCGGGCGGCTTCCTCGCG
The DNA here is from genome assembly GCF_019504385.1 of Devosia salina. Taxonomy (NCBI): domain Bacteria; kingdom Pseudomonadati; phylum Pseudomonadota; class Alphaproteobacteria; order Hyphomicrobiales; family Devosiaceae; genus Devosia; species Devosia salina. The sequence continues at coordinate 4,232,689 of NZ_CP080590.1, read as the reverse complement.
GATCTGCCGGCGGCGATTGTCATCCTCGATGCGGCGCGCTTCCTCGGCAGCGAAGCGCTCCTTGTCCTCGGCCTGGCGGGCACCGGCCAGAGCCAGCGCCTGGCGGCGGGCCTCGGCTTCGGCCGCGCTCAGCCCCAGGGGCGCGCGGTTCTGCTGCTGCATCGGGCGTCCCTGCGGACGGCCACCCTGTGCACCCGGGCGGCCGCTACCGGCCGGCGCGGTGCCGGCGGGCTTGGGCACGATGCGGGTGCGTTTTTCCACGACCACGGTCGAGCGCGAAGGCCCGCGCGACATCCCGCCGGGGCGATTGCCCAGCCCGGCGCCACCCTTGAGGGTCAGAGTCTTCTTGGCGCCAGTGTCGTCGGAACGCTTGTCGTCGTTATCAGCCATACTTCCTATCGTCTTTCGTCCTGTTCCGCGGGCAAAAGCACACCGGACGCCGCGGAGCGGTCGGTGTGGTCTTGCATCGCTGGGGCGGTGTATCGGGCCAGTCTTCTGGCCTTCTCCACCGCCGATTGGGCAGCTGCCCCGGTCGTCAGGGCTGCATGTATCACATTTTCCAGCCCAAGTGCCAAACCCATTTGCGCACTTGAGAGCAATTCGAAATGCGGCACGTCCGGACCGGTTATCCCGGCCTCGCGGCGCGCATGGTTGAGGGCCTTGAGAGTCCCCAGCATCTTGTTGCGGCCGTCCTCGGCCGCATCGGTCGCCGTGAGCAGGGCCAGCGCCTGGCCGGACTGCAGGACGGTCTTGACCTTGGTGGCGCCGGTGACGAACTGGCCGGCCTTGCGGGCCATGCCCAGCGCCGAAAGCAGGCGCTGTTCCAGCCGCAGCCGGGTCAGGTCCGCCAGGTCGGGCGGCACGGTCACCGGCGCCTTGAGGCTGCGCGCAAACGCCTTTTTCTTCACCGCCTCGGCCACCGCCTCGTGGCTGAGCGAAATCCACACGCCCCGCCCTTCGGCACGCGCATCGACATCGGGCACGATAGACCCATCGGGCCCAAGCACGAAACGCACCAGCGCCTCGACCGGCTTTTCGAGCCGGGTCAAGGCACAGGTTCTAACCATGTCCGCGCTCCGGGCCATAAGCCGGTGCTCCCGAAAGGGGCGGTCCTTAGACCGCCGCCTCCTCGGAATAGCCCTCGCCATCGCCGTCATCGCCGGCGGGCAGGTCCTCGGCACTGATCCAGCCGGCCCGGATGCGGGCCTGCATGATCATGTCCTCGGCTTCCTCGCGGCTCACGGGGAAGTCCTTGAAGGTGCCGTCAAAGCGCTTGGTCTCACCATCCTTGCGTTCGGTCCAGCCGACCAGATCATCGGCGGCACAGCCGGCGAAATCCTCGACCGTCTTGATATCTTCCTTGCCCAGCGCCACCAGCATGGCGGCATTGAGGCCGGCGATCTCGTAGAGCTCGTCCTCGACGCCGAGCGCCTTGCGCTCTTCGTCGAACTTGGCGTCGATCTCGGCCAGGTATTCAGCGGCGCGGTTCTGGATTTCGGCCGCGGTTTCCTCGTCGAACCCTTCGATCGAGGCAATTTCGTTGGGTTCGATATAGGCCAGTTCCTCGACCGAGGAGAAGCCTTCGGAAGCCAGTAGTTGGGCAACCATCTCGTCAACGTCAAGGGCCTGCATGAACAGGGTCGAGCGTTCGGTGAATTCCTTCTGGCGCCGTTCGCTCTCTTCCTGCTCGGTCAGGATGTCGATATCCCAGCCGATGAGCTGGCTGGCGAGGCGCACATTCTGGCCACGGCGGCCGATGGCGAGCGAAAGCTGCTCGTCGGGCACCACGACCTCGATGCGCTCGGCCTGCTCGTCGAGAACCACCTTGGCGACGTCGGCCGGCTGCAGCGCCGAAACCACGAGGTCGGCAATGCTGTCGGTCCAGGGGATGATGTCGATCTTTTCGCCCTGCAGCTCGGCCACCACGGCCTGCACACGGCTGCCGCGCATACCCACGCAGGCGCCGACCGGATCGATCGAACTGTCATTGCTGGTCACGGCAATCTTGGCGCGCGAGCCCGGATCGCGGGCGATCGAGCGGATGGTGATCACGCCATCGTAGATTTCCGGCACTTCCTGCATGAACAGCTTGGCCATGAACTGCGGATGGGTGCGCGAGAGGAAGATCTGCGGGCCGCGCTGCTCGCGGCGCACGTCGTAGATATAGGCGCGGACGCGGTCGCCATAGCGGAACATTTCGCGCGGGATCAATTCATCGCGACGGATGATGGCTTCGCCACGCCCCAGGTCGACGATCACATTGCCGTATTCGACGCGCTTGACGGTGCCGTTGACGATCTCGCCGACGCGGCCGGAATATTCCTCGAACATGCGATCGCGCTCGGCGTCACGCACCTTCTGGACGATGACCTGCTTGGCCGACTGGGCGGCGATGCGGCCAAATTCCATGGGCGGCAGGGGCTCGGTGAGGAAGTCGCCGACCTTGGCGGTCGGGTTCTTGACCTGGGCGAGCTTGAGATTGACCTGGCGGGAGGGTTCCTCGACCTCGTCGACGATCTCGAGCAGGCGCCACATGCGGGTTTCGCCCGAGCGCGGATTGATCTCGACCTTGATCTCGGTCTCGGCGCCATAGCGGCCCTTGGCGGCCTTTTCCATGGCGTCCTGCATCGCCTCGATCACGACCATGCGGTCGATATTCTTTTCGCGGGCGACGGAATCGGCGATCTGCAACAGCTCGAGGCGGTTCGCGCTAACGGCCATTTATTTGGTCTCCTCGGAGATCGTTTCGTCATTGTCGGCGTCGGCATATTCGACCGTTTCGGTCTCGTCGTCGTCGATGGGATGCAGCTCCTGGTCGGCGCGCGCCATATCCATGAGCTTGTCGGTCATGACCAGCTTGGCTTCGGCGATATCGGCGAAGGCGAGCTTGTGGTCGGGGTCGGTGCCGCCGGGGGCGTCGGGCAGGTGGATGGTCACGCCCTGGTCGTCGACGGCGGCAATGTCGCCGCGGAAGCGCTTGCGGCCATTGATCATGTCGGAAAGCTCGACCTTGGCCTCGTGGCCGATGAAGCGCTCATAGTCGCGCTTGCGCACCAAGGGGCGGTCGATGCCGGGGGAGGACACTTCCAGGTGGTATTCGCGGTCGATCGGGTCCTCGACGTCCAGCACCGGGGAGAGGTCCTTGGAAAGGGTCTCGCAGTCGGTGATGGTGAAGCGCCCGTTCTCGTCCTCGGCCATGATCTGCAGGGTGCAGCCGTTTTCCGGAGTGATCTTGATGCGCACCAGGGAATAGCCCAGATCGTTGGCCACCGGCTCGACAATACGGGCGATGCGGGCTTCCAGGCCCGTTTCCTTGATGTAGCGCTTTTCGGTCAGGTCGAAAGCCATGAAGGTCCAGATAACAAAAAGAGCGGGGGCCGGTCAGGGCACCCACCCTCGTAAGAGAGCAATGATGTTGGCCCTCCTATAGACCCGCGAACCGTGAAAGGCAAGGGAGGGGACTATTTCTCCCAGGTGACGTTCGCCACGTCTGCCCCTGCCTCATCGAGCAGGCCGCGCAGGTCCTTGACCATGGGGTCCGGCCCGCAAAGGTAGAAGTTCTGCTTGAGGTCCTCGACATGCCGCGCAAGGAAGCCCCTGTCGATCCGCTCCTGGAGCAGCGATGACTTGGGGTCGTCGGTCAGCGTCCAGAGCACCTCCAGCCCCTCCATGGCCTCGAACTCGTCGCGCAGGATGATGTCCTTTTCGGTGCGGTTGGAGACGATCAGGCGGTTGCCGGAGATCTTTCCGGTGGCATTGAGGTGCCTGAGGATGGCGATGAAGGGGGTGACCCCGGCCCCGCCGGCAATGAAGGTCCCCGGACCCCGGTACTGGATGGTGCCCCACACATCGCGCAGGATCAGCCGGTCGCCGGCGCCAAGCGACCAGAGTTCGTTGGTGACGCCATTGTGGTCGAAATAGCTCTTGATGGTGAACTCGAGCGTTTCGGCATCGGGCAGGCAGGTGAAGGTGAACGGACGCTTCTTGTCCTGCCAGCCCTCCCGGTCGATGCTGACCTCGGTCGCCTGGCCGGGGGTGAACGAATAGCCACGGGGGCGCTCGACCCGGTAGTGGCGGACATTGTGGGTGACGGGGATGGTGTCGAGAATAGTGACGCTGGTCTGCATGTCGGCGCTCCTTTTCCAGCATCAACCGCCGGGCCCGCCACAGGGTTGCAGGGACCGGTCATCGGGGTGTGCGCTGGTTTCCCGGAAGAAACCGGGTTTCCTTCAAAGCCCTTGATTTCCCTGGACAAACCGTCGGTGGTCGAACCCGGGTTTCAAGGGCAAAAATCTGCAATTCGCCCGCTTGCAGGGTCGAAGGCGGGTGATCATTTCCGGTTCGTTCAAACCAGAAAGGATCATCCTCCCATGATCAAGAACACTGTTATCGCTTTCGCCACCGCCGCCGTTCTCGCCGGTTCCGCCCTGCCTGCCATGGCCAGCTCGCTGACCGCGACCACCGATTCCGACTTCGATGCGGACTACGTGCTGACGCAGGTCCAGGCCAAGGGCATCAATGCCGATTCCGTCGAGGAATGGGGCGACTATATCGTGGCCCAGGTCACCACCGAAGACGGCAAGCAGGCCGTGGTCTTCCTGCAGCCCACCACGCTCGAAGTGGTCAATCTCTGATCGACCCCAAGCCCGGCGCCGCCCCCAAGGCGGCGCCCGAACCGCGGCCTGGCGGCGTTCAGCCGGTCGTGGCGTCGAACAGCCGCCGTGCCTCTTCCACCGCCTGGCGATTGCGCAGGGCAAAATGCTGGAACTGCTCGGCCAGCACCAGAAGCTCCCGCCCCAGATCGGTGAGGTCGTAGTCCACCCGCGGCGGAATGGTGGCATAGGCGGTGCGGGTGACGAAACCGTCGCGCTCCAGCTCCCTCAGGGTCTGGCTCAGGGATTTCTGCGGCACGCCGCCCATATTGCGGCGCAACTCGTTGAACCGCATCGTGCCAGCGCGCAATTGCACAATCACCACCAGGGTCCACTTGCTCGGCCGCAGGACCAGCAGGTCGGCATCGGCCTCGGCGGCAGACAGGGCGTTTGGCATGAGACGGCTCCGGGACGCTTAAGCACCCGATATGGGGCATTGCGCGCCAAGGTCCAGAGACGAGACCGGCAAAAGTTTTTTCAGAGTGACCGCGAGGTTACGCGCCGCGCCGGGTGAAGCTGAAATAGAAACTGATCAACCGGCCCTCGCGCCGCGCCTTCTGCTCGTAGCGGGTCGGCTGCCAGCCGGGATAGGGTTGATGCCAGCTGCCCGGGGCCTCCGGCTCGAAGCTGAAACGCGGTTCGCGCACGATATGCGCCAGGGTCCAGTTGGCATAATCCTCGATATCGGTGGCGAAATGGAACTGCCCGCCGGGCCGGATCACCCGCGCCAATTGATCGAGCGTGGTCGGCGAAACGAAACGCCGCTTGTGGTGCCGCGTCTTGGGCCATGGATCGGGATAGAGCAGATAGACCGCGTCAACCGAGGCCTCGGGCAAGGCCATCAGCAGTTTCAGCGCATCATCGGTATAGAGCCGGACATTGGTGAGCCCCCGCGCCTCGATCGCCTGCACCATCTTGCCGATGCCGCCGGTAAAGACCTCGCAGCCGACAAAGCCGGTCTCCGGCTCCTCCGCGGCCTTGCGCGCCAGATGCTCGCCGCCGCCATAGCCGATCTCGATGACGATTTTCCGTGCATCGGGAAAGAGCGCCTTGGGGTCCAGCCTCTCGGGCAGGACGATCTCGACCTGCGGCAACAATTCGGCCACCTGCGCCTTCTGCCCACCATGCAGCTTCTTGCCCGAACGGCGGCCGAAAAAGGCGCGCGGTTCGCCGGTGCGGGTCTTGGGGAGTTCGTGGTCGGTCAACTACATGGTCCTAGCGGATTTCGACGATGCGGGCCTTGCGGCGCACCGCCGATACAACGTCATCCCAGGCTAGGTCCACCCTCAAGAGCAGTTCAGGCTTTTTGAGATTGGGGAGACGCACCTGCACCAGAGTGTGGTCAAGCAGGCCGCGATCGACCAAAGCGACAAAGTCCGCATCCTTGCTGACCACGCAGCATCCAAGCACATTGGCGAGGCGGGCAATCTCAACGTCCGCGGCCTGCGGATCAAGGTGCTCGAAGATATGCGTTGCCGGACAGCCTTTGGCCGATAGATGGGCGGCCAAGTGTGTGGGGAGTTGGGCATCAATCAAGAAGCGCACTATTCAGCGGCCTGAATGGCGGCACTTTCAGCGCTGTGAGCCGCATAAAGCAGTGCGGCCTTGATGTCGTCGTGAGTGAGCCACGGCAGAGATTCGACAATCTCGTCAGCGGTATCGCCAGCCGCCAGAGCCTCAAGAATATGAGACACACCCACGCGAGTTCCGTCCACGCGCGGGCGTCCACCCAGAATTCCGGGCGTCTGCACGATCCGCTTGAGCAGCAGCATGTCTTCTTCGGTCATGGCGAAACCTCCGGGCGGCATCGACCGCCCGGAGGATATACGATCTGGTGGCCAGAGATCAAACAGGCTCAGGCGACCGCGGCCTTGAGCGCCTTGACCAGGTCGGTCTTCTCCCAGGAGAAGCTACCATCGCGCCCGGCCTTGCGACCGAAATGGCCATAGGCCGAGGTCTTGGCATAGATGGGCTTGTTGAGGTCGAGATGGGTGCGGATGCCCCGCGGGGTCAGGTCCATGACCTCGGCCAGCGCCTTTTCCAGCACCGCCTCATCCACCTTGCCGGTGCCGTGCAGGTCGACATAGATCGAGAGCGGCTTGGCGACGCCAATGGCATAGGACAGCTGGATGGTGGCGCGATCGGCCAGACCGGCGGCGACCACGTTCTTGGCGAGGTAACGCGCCGCATAGGCCGCCGAGCGGTCAACCTTGGTGGGGTCCTTGCCCGAGAAGGCGCCGCCGCCATGGGGGGCCGCGCCGCCATAGGTGTCGACAATGATCTTGCGCCCGGTCAGGCCCGCATCGCCATCGGGACCGCCCACGACGAATTTTCCGGTGGGGTTGACGTGCCAGATGGTGTCATCCCCGATCCAGCCTTCGGGCAGGGCCTGGCGGATATAGGGCTCGACGATCTTGCGCACGTCGGACGAGGTCAGGGTCTCGTCCAGATGCTGGGTGGAGAGCACGATCTGGGTGACCCCGACCGGCTTGCCGTTTTCGTATTTCACCGTCACCTGGCTCTTGGCGTCGGGGCCAAGCTTGCCGGCCGGGCCATGATTGGCCTTGCGCGCCTCGGTTAGGGTTTCGAGGATCTTATGGGCATAATAGATCGGGGCGGGCAGCAATTCGGGGGTTTCCCGCGCCGCATAGCCGAACATGATGCCCTGGTCGCCAGCGCCCACATCCTTGTTGCCGGCTTCGTCCACGCCCACGGCAATGTCGGCGGACTGGCCATGCAGCAGCACGTCGATGCGGCAAGTCTTCCAGTGGAAGCCGGACTGTTCATAGCCGATGGCGCGGATGGCCTTGCGGGCGGCGGACTTGAACTTGGCCGGGTTGACCACGGGGTGGCCGGCGGCGTCGGTGACGATCTGGCCGTCCTTGCCCTTCTTGAGCAGGGTCTCGGGCACGCGCACTTCACCGGCGATGATCACGCGATTGGTGGTGGCCAGGGTTTCGCAGGCAATGCGCACGGCGCCTGCGTCCATGCCGGCCTTCTTGGCTTCCTTGAAGACCAGATCGACGATCTCGTCGGAAATCCGGTCGCAGACCTTGTCGGGATGGCCCTCGGAAACGGATTCCGAGGTGAACAGATAGGAGGATCGGGCCACGTTAAACCTCTTTGCAAGTGGCGAGGGCGCACGCGGTAGTGCGCGTGTGCGGACAGGATTCCACACACTTTCGGCGCTGTTTCTCGCAGGTCCGGGGACGGAAAGCAATAGCGATATAAAGAAAGCTTTATGTCGGACCGGAAGCCGCCTTGCGGCGCATGCCTTTTCTTGGCCACCGCTCTGTGCCAAGGAAGGGACAGTTTCAAAGCGGGACCAGATTCATGGCCATCCGAGTGCATCGCGGCGACTTGCCCAATCTTTCCAATTACGGCCGCGAGGTGGCGATCGACACCGAGACCATGGGGCTCCATCCCCATCGCGACCGGCTCTGCGTGGTGCAGCTGTCACCCGGTGATGGCAGCGCCGATGTGGTGCAGATTCCCCAGGACGCCAATGAAGCCCCCAATCTGGTGAAGCTTCTCTCCGATCCGGGCGTGACCAAGATCTTCCATTATGCGCGCTTCGATGTCGCGGTGCTGCAGAACCGGTTCGGGGTGGTGACCGGGCCGGTCTATTGCACCAAGATCGCCTCCAAGCTGGTGCGCACCTATACCGACCGGCACGGCCTCAAGGACCTGGTGCGCGAATTGCTCAATGTCGATCTCAGCAAGCAGCAGCAAAGCTCGGACTGGGGCGGGGAGAAATTGAGCGACGCCCAGCTCGACTATGCCGCGTCCGACGTGCTTTACCTCCACGACCTCAAGCGCCATCTCGACCGCATGCTGGCCCGCGAAGGCCGCACCGAACTGGCCCGAGAATGCTTCGACTTCCTCAAGACCCGCTGCGCGCTCGACCTGATGGGCTGGGAAGAAACCGACATCTTCGCCCATAGCTGACGGGTCGGACGGGAGCCATGCCAGCCCTAGCCGGCCCGCGCCAAAGCTATCAGCAACTCGCCCGCCGCAATGGCCGCGTGGCGATGCTGCGGCTGGCCGTGCCCTTGCTGGGCGCGCTGGTGCTGGGCGGGCTGATGGCACAGATCTACCTGGCCAGCCTTACCGGCCGGTTCGACATTGCCCATGTTACGGTCACCCCCGATGCCGTCGCCATCGAGGCGCCCGTCTATGTGGGGACGCTGGCAGACGGGTCATCCTACCGGGTCTGGGCGGAGCGCGCCCGGGCGGCCAGCACACAGAGCGAGCTGATCGATCTCACCGATGCGCATCTGGTGATCAACCGGATCGACGGCGTGCAATTGACCATGGAGGCCGCCGAGGCGCAGCTCGATACCGCCAGGCAGCTCACGCTGGTGCCGGGCCTGGCCGATGTCGCCGATTCCACGGGAACCGTCGGGACCTTGCGCGATTCCATCTTCGATTGGCAGGCCCAGCTGTTGACCACCCGCGGTCCGGTGGCCATCGACTATGCCGATGGCTCGACGGTGCGGGCCCAGGGCCTGGTCTATGACGCGGCCGCAGTCGACTGGACGTTCGAGCGCTCCGTGGTCACGCTGCCCTCGACCCCGGGCGAGGGTGACCCCGGGGCCATTGGAGACGAAACGCAATGAAGCGCAGCGCGATTGCCCTTGCGGTGATGCTGTTCCTCGGCATCGGCCCTGCCCTGGCGCAGAACCCGGTGGAGATCACTTCCGACCAGTTCGTGATGAACGAGACCGCGCATGAAGCGGTGTTCACCGGCAATGTCGTGGTGGTGCATCCCACTGTCACGGTCTGGGCACCCAAAGTGGTGGCGACCTATGGCGAAGGCGGCACCACCGACATCGAGACCTTCATTGCCTCGGGCGGCAATGTGCGATTGAAGACCAAGGACCAGGACGCCACCGGCGACCAGGCGGTCTATACGCCGGGCGACCAGCTGATGCGCCTGACCGGCAATGTCACAGTGGTCAATGCCAGCGGCACGGTCAATGCGACCGAGCTGGTGGTGAACATGGCGACCGGGGTTTCCACCTTCACCAGTGCCGGCGGCGGCAGGGTCACCGGGGTGTTCACCTCGCAATGACCCCCGATCCCCGCCCGCGCATCGACCAGACCGGCTGGCTGGTGGCCCACAACCTGGCCAAGAGCTTTGGCAAGCGCACCGTGGTGCGCGACGTGTCGCTGGCGGTCCGCCGCGGCGAGGCGGTGGGCCTGTTGGGTCCCAATGGCGCGGGCAAGACCACGGTCTTCACCATGATCATGGGGCTGGTCAAACCCGATGCCGGCAAGATCCTGCTCGACGGGCAGGACATCACCCGCCTGCCCCTGTTCCAGCGCGGGCAATTGGGCATCGGCTACCTGCCGCAGGAGCCCTCCATCTTTCGCGGCCTGTCGGTCACCGACAATATCATGGCGGTCTTAGAGAACACCGTGCGTGACAAGGCCGAACGCCAGCGGCGGCTGTCGGCGCTGCTGGAGGAGTTCTCCATCGGCCATATCGCCAGATCCAATGCGCTGGCGCTGTCGGGCGGGGAACGCCGGCGCGTCGAGATCGCCCGGGCGCTGGCGGCCGATCCGGGCTTCATGCTGCTCGACGAACCCTTTGCCGGCGTCGACCCGATCGCGGTGGCTGAGGTCAAGGGCCTGGTGCGGCAGTTGACGCGGCGCGGCATTGGCGTGCTGATCACCGACCACGCGGTGCGCGAGACGCTGGGCCTGGTGGACCGCGCCTATCTCATCCATGGCGGCAAGGTGATGATCCAGGGCAAGCCCGAGACCATCTCCGCCGACCCCGAAGCACGCCGCGTCTATCTGGGCGAGAGTTTTTCCATCTAGGGCATTGCACCAGTCGCTGGATTGCCGGTTCCATTGCCTCTGGAGCGCAATTGGCACGAAACTTGCCGCGCGCCGGAAATTGAGTCATGGTCCCGGCCGGGAAGCAGCCGTTCGCGGCTGAAATGTTTGCATCCAAGGGCCAATTACGCATGGCGCTATCGCCACGGCTGGAATTTCGTCAGAGCCAGAGCCTGACCCTGACCCCGCAGCTGATGCAGTCGATCCGGCTGCTGCAGCTCAGCCATCTCGAGCTCAACGACTTCGTCGATGCCGAATTGCTGCGCAATCCGCTGCTGGAACGCGAGGAAGGCGGCGGGGACGATGTGGGGCCCGAAGAGCCGCAGCACGTGCCGGCGGAAATGAGCGCCTATGAGGACACCGTCGCCTCGGGCGAACGCACCAAGGACGCCAGCGAGATTGCCGAGGGCTATGACACGGCCGTCGAGAACGTCTTTCCCGATGCCGGCCCGCAGGATCACGCCCAGGCCTCGGGGCCGGACCGCAATGGCAGCTTCGAAGGCGGGGAAGCCCCCGATCTCGACCAATATGTCGCCAGCCGCCCGCGTCTCTCCGACCATCTGGAGGCGCAGGCGCATATGCTGCTGCGCACCCCGGCGGACCGGCTGATTGCCCAGCATCTGATCGACGGGCTCAACGAGGCCGGCTATCTGGTGGTGGAGCCCGAGGCCGTGGCCGAACTGCTCGGCGCCGAGCTGGCCGATGTCGAGGCGGTGCTCGAAGTGCTCCAGACCTGCGATCCCATTGGCATCTTCGCCCGCAACGTGGCCGAGTGCCTCGCCATCCAGCTGCGCGAACGCGACCGGTTCGACCCGATCATGCAGAAGCTGATCGCCAATCTGCACCTCTTGGCCGAGCACAACATGGCCGGGCTGCTCAAGGCCGTTGGCTGCGACCGCGAGGACCTGGCCGACATGCTGGCCGAACTGCGCCAGCTCGATCCCAAGCCGGGGCTGGCCTTCGACAGCGCCCCGGTGGAAGCGGTGGTGCCCGATGTGTTCGTGCGCCCCGGCCCCGATGGCGGCTGGCAGATCGAGCTCAATACCGAGGTGCTGCCCAGGGTGCTGGTCAACCGCGTCTATTACGCGACGGTGACCAGGAAGACCCGCGACACGGCCGAGAAGAGTTTCCTCAGCGACTGCCTCAATACCGCCAATTGGCTGACCAAGAGCCTCGACCAGCGCGCCCAGACCATCACCAAGGTCGCTGCCGAAATCGTGCGCCAGCAGGACGGGTTCCTCACCCATGGCGTGGCGCATCTCAAACCCATGACGCTCAAGACGGTGGCCGAGGCCATCGACATGCACGAATCGACCGTCAGCCGGGTCACCGCCAACAAATACATGGCGACCCCGCGCGGGCTCTATGAGATGAAGTATTTCTTCACCACCGCCATTTCGTCCTCGGATGGCGGCGGAGACCATTCGGCCGAAGCGGTGCGCCATCGCATCCGCCAGCTGATCGATGCCGAGCCGGCCAATGACATTCTCTCCGACGATACGATCGCCGAGATGCTGCGCAAGGAGCAGGGAATCGATGTGGCGCGGCGCACCGTCGCCAAATATCGCGAGGGCATGAACATCCCCTCATCGGTGATCCGCCGGCGGCAGAAAAAGGGCCTCGAGCGCATCGCCTGACCACCGCCCGCGCCGGGACGACCACCCGTGATTCATGGCGCGCTAACGGTAAGTGGCAGGCTTGTGGCTGTCACCTGCTTATTCACGCCTATCCGCCCAGTTGCGCATGGACAGCCCCCCTCGGCCGGGACTAGCATCCCAGGTGTCGGCACCCCACATCTGGGGGGTCGGCAGACGCAGGTCCCGTTACAGCCGGGAAGCGGCTTTTCGGAACTCTCGCGTCGCGCCCAACGACCGAAAGGAACAAGAGCCATGACCCTACGCGTTTCGGGAAAGAACATGGATGTCGGCGATGCCCTCCGGGGCAAGGCGGAGGAGCATTTCGCATCCGTTGTCGGGAAATATTTCGACGGCGGCTATGACGGCCATCTCACCCTGACACCGGACGGCATCGGTTATCGCGCCGACTGCGTGGTTCATCTCGATTCTGGCGCCGTGCTGCAGGCCAGCGCCCAGGCGGGAGACGCGACCAGCGCCTTCGAGGTGATGGCGCTCAACATCGAAAAGCGGCTGCGCCGCTATAACCGCAAACTCAAGCAGCACCGCAAGGGCAATGGCGCCAATGGCGTGGACGGCGTGACTGCCCAATATACCGTGTTCGGCGCCTCGGACGCCATTGACGAGCTGGACGAGGACTATGCGCCGCCGGTCATTGCCGAGACGACCAAGAGCCTGCGCCAGATGAGCGTCGAGGAAGCCGTGATGGAACTCGATTTCTCTGGACAACAGGTCGTGATGTTCCGCCATGCTGGACATGGCGGGCTGAATGTGGTTTACCGCCGCGCAGACGGCAATATTGGCTGGATTGATCCGGCCCTGAGCGCGAATTGATCGGCGCTGGCAATGCCAAGACTTGGATAGATCCTAAGGCAGATTTATGGAATTGGCCGATATTCTGGCGAAGCACGCGGTGCTGACTTGCACCGGCGTGACCAATAAACGCCAGCTATTTGAAATCCTTGCACAAAAAGCTGCAGAGCTGACCGCATTCCCCAAGGAGGAAATCCTCTCGACCCTGACGGGCCGGGAGGAACTGGGCTCGACCGGCCTGGGCAATGGCATTGCCATTCCGCATGGCAAGATCAAGGGGCTCAAGGGCGTGACGGCAGCGTTTGCCCGCCTCGACCAGCCGATCGACTTCGACGCCGTGGATGATCAGCCAGTGGACCTGGTGGTCATGCTGCTGGCGCCCGTGGGCGCTGGTGCCGATCACCTCAAGGCCCTGTCGCGTGTCGCACGCCTGCTGCGCACCGAAAGCGTCACCGATCAGCTGCGCCGGGAGACGGACCCCGAACGCCTGCATGCCATCCTGACGGCGCCGCTGGAAACGACCTACGCGGCCTGAGCGATCGGGACATTGACGGATATGCAAACCCCTGCGGCCCGGCTGCGGGGGTTTTTGCTGGCATTGCCGGATCAGGCAGCCGTTGGGGAGGGGAGCAAAAAGCCTCCTCCCCTTTGCAGGGGGAGGAGGCGTCGCAATTCGTCCTGTCTTCAGCTGCCGAGCCAGCAGGGGTCAGTGCAGCGTCGCCAGCCCGATATTCTGGTCGCCCAGCCATTCGGTGACCGCCTCGGTGGTATCGGCCACCATCAGCGGCGTGCCATCGGCGGACATCACCAGCTGGTACTGGGTGGCCCCATCGAACTCGGCATCATGGATCATGGTCGACAGCACCAGGCCCGAGACCGGCTTGATATAGGCAACCGCGTCACCGCCGAGCGCCGCGAACTGAGCGCGCGTCAAGTGCTTGAGCGGGTTTGCGGCATCGATCATGTCTTCGGTATTGCGCTTATCCATCATTTTTCGGCCCTTTCTTTGTTCTCTTTCCTCACAAGGAGCGAATGTCGATCTGTCGGGCGATTTTGGGCGCGCGGGGGCGCTCAAGAGCAATAACGAGCATACCATGTCCCAAAGTTGCATCTTTGACCTGCATGCCGTCGGCAAGCAGAAAGTTGCGCTGGAACTGGCGCGCGGCAATACCGCGATGCAGGAAGTCCCGTCCGGGCTCGTCGGCCTGCCGGCCGCGCACCAGGAGCTGGTTGTCTTCCACGCTCACCTCGAGGTCGGTGCGGGCAAAGCCGGCCACCGCAATGGAGATCAGGAACCTCTCGGTCCCGTCCTCATCCAACGAGCGCTCGATATTGTAGGGGGGATAGCCTTCCGCCGATCGGGCCAGCCGGTCGATGCGCTCTTCAAAGCTGTCGAAGCCGAGCAGAAACGGGGCGGAAAACACCGAGATACGCGACATAATCAAAGCGTCCTTGATCATCAAGCAACGTCCACTGCGCGACCCGAACTCAGTGGCATCGCGCGTCTGGCCAAGATATGGGTCAGGCATAGCCAAGGTTCAAGCCAGAGGTCAAACCGTGCCCCAGACTGTCGCCATCATCACCCCGGCCTACAAGGCCCAGCCCACGCTGGCGGCGACCGTGCGCAGCGTGCTCGACCAGACCCATGCCGATTGGCAGCACTGGATCATCGCCGATGACGGCTTCGACTATGGCGCTTTCCTCAGTGAACAGGGGCTGAATGACCCGCGCCAGGTGTTCCTCACCAGCGGCGGAGTGGGCCGCGGCGCCTCGGTCACCCGCAATGTGGCGCTCGACCGGCTCGAGACGCCTTATGCGGCCATTCTCGATGCCGATGACCGGCTGAAGCCGCAAAAGCTCGAAAAGGCCGTTCTGGCATTGGAGCAATATGGCATCGTCACCACCGCGCTCGACGTGATGACCGAGGATTTCCGCCATCTGCGCTTTGTGGGCGACGGGCCGGACCGCGTCCTCGGCCCGGGCGCGCACAAATGGGTGAACCTGTCCATGGACGCCATGGTGGTCTGGGACCGGCGCCGCGGCGACGGGCGGTTCGACCCGGACATGAGCAACATGACCGATCTCGAATTCCTTTTGCAGCTCTACCGGACCATCCCCGAAAGCGTTCATATCGGCACGCCGCTGCACGACTACATCAAGCGTGACGGCTCGATGAGCAATTCGAAAGACGTCGCGGCCGGCATGATCGCCAGCAAGACCGAAATCCACCGCCGGCTCCTGGCCGGCCATTACGGTCTGGGCGAGGAAGAGGTTGCCGGGTTGATCGGCTTTCTCAATGTCTCGATCACAGCCGAAGCCGCCTATGGCGCGGCGCTGGCGGCCCGCCCGGGGCTGCTGTTCGAGGATCACATCGAGCCGATGCTGGCGGCAGCGCGTGCCTAGCCACCGCAAGGCTTGCCTTTCCCCGGCTTTCCCCTTATAGACCCCCATCTTCCGGACCGCCCGGCCAAAAGGCATGCCGTGGCGGTTCTTGAATGCGATGGGCCTCAATCCATCCGAATATTTCTATAAGGACCCGCAAAATGCCCAAGATGAAGACCAAGTCCGGCGCCAAGAAGCGTTTCAGCTTCACCGCCTCGGGTAAGGTGAAGGCCGGCGTTGCCGGCAAGCGCCACCGCCTGATCAGCCACAACGCCAAGTACATCCGCACCAACCGCGGCACCAAGATCCTGTCCAAGGGCGACGAGGGTCTGGTGAAGTGGTACATGCCGTACAACCGCTAAGAGCTGGAAGGACACTGAACAATGGCACGCGTTAAGAGGGGCGTAACCGCCCACGCTCGTCACAAGAAGGTCTTGAAGGCCGCCGAGGGCTATTATGGCCGTCGTAAATCCACGATCCGTATCGCCAAGCAGGCCGTCGAAAAGGCCGGCCAGTACGCGTATCGCGATCGTCGCGTCAAGAAGCGCAACTTCCGCGCTCTGTGGATCCAGCGCATCAACGCTGCCGTCCGCGATCACGGCCTGACCTATAACCGATTTATCGACGGCCTCAGCAAGGCTGAGGTTGCTGTCGACCGCAAGGTGCTGTCCGATCTCGCGATCACCCAGCCCGAAGCGTTCGCAGCCCTGGTCGCAAAGGCCAAGGCCGCTCTGGCGTATCTGGAAAGCGTGGACTCCGTCACCCACGCCCGCGTCACCGCCGCCTAACCTTTCAGCTTCGCTGAGGTCAAAAATCGCGCCTTGCGCCGCCCGGAAGGGCTGGCGCAGGGCGTTTTTGTTTGCTCTAACCGCGCCACAAAGTCCGAGTTGAGAATAAAGATGTCCCTGGAAGCCCAAATCGAAACCCTGCGCACCGAACTGTCCGCCGCCATTGCCGCTGCCGACAATGAGGCCGCGCTCGACGCCGTCCGCGTTGCGGCGCTGGGCAAGAAGGGCAGCGTTTCGGCCCTCCTCGCCACGCTGGGCTCCATGGCTCCCGAAGAGCGCAAGTCAGCCGGCCCGGCCATCAATGGTCTCAAGAACGAGATCGCCGGTCTCATCGAAGCGCGCAGCGAAGAGTTGAAGGCCGCGGCGCTCGAGGCTCGGTTGGCCGCAGAGACCGTCGACGTCACCCTGCCCCTCAAGCCCGCCCCCACCGCGCGCGGCCGCATCCATCCGATCTCGCAGACCATCGACGAGATCACCGCGATCTTCTCGGACATGGGCTTCTCGATCGCCGAAGGGCCCGATATCGAGACCGACTATTTCAACTTCACCGCGCTGAACTTCCCCGAAGGCCATCCGGCGCGCGAAATGCACGACACCTTCTTCATGAAGCCGGGTCCGGACGGGGTGAAGAAGGTTTTGCGTACGCATACCTCGCCGGTGCAGGTGCGCGTCATGCAAAAGACCAATGAAAAGCCGGCGGCGCCCTACATTACCCCGGCCATGGACCCGCCGATCCGCGTGGTCATGCCCGGCCGCACCTATCGCAATGATAGCGACCAGACCCACACGCCCATGTTCCACCAGGTGGAAGGCCTTGTCATCGACAAGTCGAGCCATATCGGCCAGCTGCGCTGGGTGCTCGAAGAGTTCCTGAAGGCCTTCTTCGAAGTGCCGAGCGTGACGCTGCGCTTCCGCCCGAGCTTCTTCCCCTTCACCGAGCCCTCGATGGAAGTGGACGTGCAATGCGACCGCTCGGGTTCCGAGGTGAAGATCGGCGAGGGCAATGACTGGCTCGAAATCCTGGGCTGCGGCATGGTCCACCCGAACGTCATCCGCAATGCCGGACTCGACCCCGATGTCTACCAGGGCTTTGCCTGGGGCATCGGCATCGACCGCATCGCCATGCTGAAATACGGCATGCCGGACCTGCGCGCCTTCTTCGACGCGGACCAGCGCTGGCTCGACCATTACGGCTTCCGCCCGCTCGACCTGCCGACGCTGTTCGGGGGGCTGAGCAGCTAGAATGCCGACAGGTCAACCCGTTCTTTGGGCTCCTGCGTCTCCCTCCCCCTTGTGGGGAGGGACGGCGCGCAGCGCCAAGGGTGGGGGTGTCTCGCCGCAGACACTGTGCTTGTGGCCTACCCCCACCCTCATTCCCTCCCCACAGGGGGGAGGGAGGCGATGGGTCATGCCTCGCGGGCAGGTTGAGGCATCCAGATGACCAGTACACCCGACACCAAGGGGCCCATCCGCTTCAGCTTCGGGGATTCCCCGGAGCTGGCTGACCGTCTGCTTGCGCTGGTGCTGGCGGGCAAGAAGACCGCGACCTGTGGCGCTTTGCGCGATATCGGCCGGGACGAGCCCATGCCCGAAATCGGGCGCCGCGATGTGGTGCTCAATGGCGCGGGCGAGGAAGTCTGTGTCATCGAAACGACCTCGGTCGAGGTGAAACGCTTCGACGATATCGACCCCAGCTTCACCGATCTCGAAGGCGAGGGGCCTTATGCCGAGTGGCGGGCGGGCCATGAGGCCTATTTCGCCCGCAATGGTGGTTTTTCGCCGGACATGGAAATCGTCTGCGAGACCTTCAGGCTGGTGACCGTGCTCCCGGCCGGGCGCGATCTCTATGCAAAGGTGGCGCGGCCGATCTTCATCGTCACCGATATCGAGAGCGACGGGCCGACGCCGCTGCACAATTCCATGCTGAGCTTTGCCTCCGTCGCCGTGGAGGCCGATGGCACCCGCCATGGCGAGTTCGAGGCGGTGCTGACGCCGCGTTCGGACAGGATGCAGAACGAAACCACCATGGCCTGGTGGGCGACCCAGCCCGAGGCCTGGAAGGCCGCCACCGAGGGCGCTGAAGACCCCGCCCTGGTCATGCCGCGCTTTGCCGATTGGGTGGAGTCGCTGCCCGGCCCGAAGGTCTTCGTGGCCGCGCCGATGATTTTTGATGGTCTCTGGATGGACCATTATCTCGACGAATATGCCGGCACCCGCGCCCTTTCCGGCCCCTTCAAGGGCCGCCAGATTTTTCGCGGCGGTGGCATCTGCCTCTATACGATGGCAGGCACTTTGCGCGGCGCGCCCTATCTCGATTGGGGGATGAGCAAGCTGCCGGCCGAATTCTACGGCCACATTCCCCACACCCACAGGGCCATCGACGACGCCAACGGCTTTGCCAATGTGCTGGTCGAACTCCTCAAACTCTCTTCCGCCCTGCCGCCGATCCAAGGCAGCAAGAGCGACTTCCGCTAAAAGGCTACACAGATGAAATTCACGCTCGACTGGCTCAAGGAACACCTTGAAACCACCGCATCGGCCGAGGAAATCGGCAAGGCCCTGACCATGATCGGTCTCGAGGTGGAAGGCATTGAAAGCCAGGGCAAGGCGCTCGAAGCCTTTGTCACCGCCCATATCGTCTCTGCCGAACAGCATCCCAATGCCGACAAGCTGCGCGTCTGCAAGGTCGACGCGGGCACCGGCGAATTGATCGACGTGGTCTGCGGCGCGCCCAATGCCCGCACCGGTCTCAGATCCGTCTTCGCCTTCCCCGGCACCTATATTCCGGGCAAGGACATGACCATCGGCAAGGGCAATATCCGCGGCCAGGTGTCGAACGGCATGCTCTGTTCCAATGCTGAGCTGGAATTGTCCGAAGACCATGACGGCATTATCGAGCTGCCCGAAGATGCGCCCATCGGGGTGAAATATGTCGACTATGCCGGCATGGATGGCGTGGTCTTCGACATTTCCATCACCCCCAATCGCGGCGACGCCACCGGCGTTTATGGCGTGGCACGCGATCTGGCCGCCTTTGGCCTCGGTACGCTGAAGACCACCGATTTCTCGCCCATCCCCTCCAAGGGCAAAAGCCCGATCGCGCCGCTGCCGCACCAGTTCGGCGCCGACGAGCCCAAGGCCATCCGCAAGTTCGCCGGGCGCTATCTGAAGGGCATAAAGAACGGTCCCTCGCCCGACTGGCTGCAGCAACGCCTGCGCGCGGTGGGCCTCAGGCCCATCAATACAGTCGTCGACATCACCAACCTCGTCTCGCTAGGCTGGGGCCGTCCGCTGCACGCCTATGACGCCGACAAGGTCGAAGGGCAGATGGTGCTGCGCAATGCGCGTGGCGAGGAATTCGATGCGCTGGACAACAAGATCTATACGCTCGACCAAACCATGACCGTCATCGCCGATGACAAGGGTCCGCTGTGCCTCGGCGGCATCATGGGCGGCATCCGTTCGGGCGTGACCGAAGAGACCACCAATGTCTTCATGGAATGCGCCAGCTGGGACCCCGATCTCATCGCCCAGTCCGGCCGCAAGACCGGCATTGTCTCGGACGCCCGCTATCGCCTCGAGCGCTCTGTCGATCCGGCCCTGACCGAGCCCGGCATGGAACTGGCGACGCGCCTCGTGCTCGAGCTCTGCGGCGGCGAGGCCATGGAGCCGGCCATTTCTGGCGAGGACGTGTTCCCTGACACGGTCGTCGATTTCCCGCTTGCCGAAGTCAAGCGCCTCACCGGGCTCGATATTTCTGCCGACCGTATTGCCGACATCCTCTCCCGCCTTGGCTTTGTCATGGAGGGCAATGGCCCGGTGCGGGCGGTGAAGGTCCCCTCCTGGCGCCCGGATGTGACCCAGAAGGCGGACCTTGTGGAAGAAGTGATGCGCATGGTTGGCGTCGACAATGTGCCAGTCGAGCCGCTGCCGCGCCTCAGCCATGTCGCCCCGCTCATGCTGACCACGATCCAGAACCGCCGCCGCATCGCCCGCCGCGCCCTGGCCGCGCGGGGTCTCGACGAGGCCGTCACCTGGAGCTTCATCTCACACGACGACGCCACCCGCTTCGGTGGCGGCACGGAAGACCGGCAATTGGCCAATGCCATTGCCTCGGACATGACCGACATGCGCCCCTCGCTGCTGCCGGGCCTCATCGCCGGTGCGCGCCGCAATGGCAATCGCGGCTTTGCCGATGTGGCCCTGTTCGAAGTGGGGCAGATCTTCCTCTCCGACCAGCCCGAAGGCCAGCACACCTATGCCTCGGGCATCCGCACCGGCACGGCCGGGATGGATGGCGCTGGCCGCCACTGGTCCGGCAAGGCCGAGAAGGTCGGCGTCTGGGATGCCAAGGCCGATCTGGCCGCCGTGCTCGACGCGCTGGGCGTCGATATCGAGAAGGTGCAGGTGCTGCCCGAAGCCGCCAGCTGGAGCCATCCGGGCCGTGGCGGGCGCATTGCCCTCGGGCCCAAGATCACCCTGGGCTGGTTCGGCGAGCTGCATCCGGCCCTTTGTGCCGAGCTCGACATCGAGGGGCCGGTGGCCGCCTTCGAGATCGATCTCGATGCCCTGCCCGAGCCGCGCAGGAAGGCGACCCGCACCAAGCCGGCGCTGGAGCTGTCTCCGTTCCAGCCGGTCAGCCGCGACTTCGCCTTTGTCATGGATCGTGCCGTTCCGGCCGCGTCCATCCTCAAGGCTGCGCGCGGCGCCGACAAGGGCCTGATCAGGCAAGTCGACATTTTCGACGTGTTCGAGGGCGCCCATGTGGGCGAAGGCAAGAAATCGGTGGCCATCGAGGTGACCCTGCAGCCGCGCGAGCGGACCCTGACCGACGAGGAAATCGACAAGGTTTCGGCAGCGGTCGTCGCGGCGGTAACCAAGACCACGGGCGGCGAGCTCAGGAAGTAGCTCTTCACCCTCCCCCTCGCGGGGAGGGCAGCGCAGCTTGCCCCAAAGGGGCTTAGCGTAGCTGGGTGGGGGATTGGCGGGCGCCGAATGCGTGTCGCACCCCCACCCAGCCTCCCCCGTCAAGGGGGAGGAGCCGGGCCGGTGGCGTGACCGGCAACGTGCCAACTTCGGAGACATAGATGTCCCGCACCGACGCCATCCTCAAACGCCTCAGCCAGCTCCATCCCAAGCTGATCGATCTCAGCCTCGATCGCATGCTGCCGCTGCTGGCGCGGCTGGGCAATCCGCAGGACCACCTGCCGCCGACCATCCACGTCGCGGGCACCAATGCCAAGGGCTCGACCATTGCCTATCTGCGCGCCTTTCTCGAAGCGGCGGGCAAAAGGGTGCATGTCTATAATTCGCCGCATCTGGTGCGGTTCAACGAGCGCATACGCCTCGCCGGTGAGCTGGTCGGCACGCGCAGGCTCAATGCCGCGCTGGAGCTGGTGGAAGCGGTCAATCACGGCGATCCCATCACCTTTTTCGAGGTCACCACCGTCACCGCGTTCAAACTCTTTGCCGAAACGCCGGCCGATTATCTCCTGCTCGAAACCGGCATGGGTGGCACCTATGACACCACCAATGTCATCTCCCATCCGCTGGGCACGATCATCACGCCGATCGATCTCGACCATCAGGGGTTCCTGGGCAATTCCGTGGCCGAGATTGCCGTCAGCAAGGCGGGAATTCTCAAGGCCGGCGCCCCGGCTGTCATGGGCATCCAGCGCGACGAGGCCCGTCCGGTGCTGGAGCGCGCTGCCCGGCGCCTGGGCGTCACCCCGCTCTGGCAGAACGAGGATTTCCACGGCTCCGAACAGGATGGACGGCTGGTGTTCCAGGACGAGTCAGGCCTCATTGACCTGCCACCGCCCGCCCTGCCCGGCCCGCACCAGTTCGACAACGCGGCCCTGGCCATCGCGGCAACGCGCCATTTCGGCCTGCCGGTGGACGCGGCGGCCCTGGCCGAAGGCCTCCGGCGCGTCACCTGGCCAGCCCGCATGCAGCCGCTCCGCGAGGGGAAACTGCGCGCCCTGCTGCCGCCGGGGCATGAACTCTGGCTCGATGGGGGCCACAATCCGCATGGCGCGGCGGCCCTGGCCCGTGCCATCGCCGCCATGCCGCCAAGGCCGCTGGTGCTGATCATGGGCATGATGAACACCCGCGCCCCGGAAGACTTTCTCGAGGCTTTTCGCGACCTGCATCCCGCGCAGGTGATCGCCCTGACCATCCCGGGCGAGGAGAACGCCCACAAGGCCGAAGACATCGCTGCCCGCGCCCGGGCCCAGCGCTTCCCGGCCAGGGCCGCGCGCTCGATCACCAGCGCCCTCAGGGCGGCGGCGGAAATCGAGAATGCCCGCGTGCTGATCTGTGGGTCGCTTTATCTGGCCGGGGACGTGCTGGCGAAGAACGGCACCCGGCCGGACTAGCGGCCACACCCCTCACCCGTCTCGGCCTTTGGCCGATCCACCCTCTCCCACAAGGGGAGAGGGGTGAGCCGGTGGTTGCGTCAACTCCGAGTCCCCTTCTCCCCTTGTGGGAGAAGGTGCCCGAAGGGCGGATGAGGGGGTCAATACTTCCCCTGCTCACTCCCGCAGAATGCATCCACCGGGCTCTTGCCCTCAAACGGCTTGCGGCCCATCAGGCATTCGACCACGGCGGCCTGCATGTCCTCGTTGGAGCCATAGGCGTTGACATAGGTGGGCACGCGCGGCGCGTCGTGGAGGTAATAGGGGAAGCCCAGCGACACCATGAGCGTCGGAACGTCGTGCCAATAGCGCTTCATGGCACCAAAGACATTGCCCGTAAGACCCTTCCAGTTGAGGAAGATGCGCTGCCGCGTCAGCAGCGTCTCCTCGGCCAGAAGGTAGAGCACCAGGTCAAAATCCTTGGCGTTGACCTGCATGTCGGGCGTGAACTCGGTGATCTCGAACCCCTCCTGCCGCAACAGGTCGGGCAGGGAGAGCGGCAGCGGCACCGGCGCGAAAGGCTGCACGGCCCCGGTCGAAAAGATCAGCACGCGCTTGTGGCGAGTGGGCGAGAGCGGCAGGAGGTTTGCCACGTCCTTGACCAGGGTGGGGACGCGCGCCGTGACAGCGGCAGCAGTCGCCTTGCTGTCGGCGCGCGCCATGATGACCTCGGCATTGGTGAGAGCCGGTTCGGGGCGGTCCGCCTTGTGAAGGCCCAGGGCCGCCTTCAGGGCCAATACGCGGGTCACCGCCTCGTCCACCCGCTCCTGGCTCAGCCGGCCATCGGCCACGGCCTTGACCAGATACATCAGGTCCGCATTGGGGTCGTCGGAAAACAGGATGACGTCGCAGCCCGATATCACGCATTGCGGGATGGTCTCGGAACGCGGGCCCCAATCGCCGAAACCGGCCATGGGCGTGGCGTCGGAGACGATGAGGCCGTTAAAGCCCAGCCGCTCGCGCAGCAGCGTCTGGTTGAGCACGGCGCTTTGCGTCGCCGGGCGATAGGCGTCGGCGCCAGCATCGGGGTCGAGTTCACGCACAAAGCCCGGGAAGGCGATATGGGCGGACATGACGCTCATCACGCCCGCATTGATGGCGGCGCGATAGAGGCGGCCAAAGGTCTTTTCCCATTCGGCGAGGGACAGCGGATTGACCGTGGTCACCAGGTGCTGGTCGCGGTCGTCATAGCCTTCGCCCGGCCAGTGCTTGACGGTCGCGGCGACGCCCTTGGCCTGAAACGCTTTGATCTGGGCCAGCGCATGGCGCTCGATCCGGTCCACGTCATCGCCATAGGAGCGGGTGCCGACAATGGCACTCTGGAAGGCCTTGTTGATGTCCACGACTGGAGTAAAGCTCCAGTTGAGGCCCACCGCCCGGGCCTCCTCGGCCATCAGCGTGGAAATGGCCGTGGTGGCCTCGACATCGTCCACGGCGGCCAGGCCCAGCGGATTGGGCACTTCGGTCCCGAAGGGCAGGCTCATGCGGCTGCCTTCGAGATCGGCGCTGACCGTCATGGGCACCGGGCCCGCGCTATCGATCTGGCGCATGAGGCCGATTTCCTCGGCCAGGTCGGGCGAGAAGATGCGGGTAATGCCGCCAGGCTTGAAGGCGCGGATCGCCTGCAGGGCCTCGTCGGGCGCCTCCCGCGAGAGCAGCACGAAGAGCTGGGCCAGCTTGTCGCGCGGGCTCAGGCGGTCGCGGGTTTCGTGCACCCAGGCCACCGCC
Organism: Devosia salina; assembly: GCF_019504385.1. Classification (NCBI taxonomy): domain Bacteria; kingdom Pseudomonadati; phylum Pseudomonadota; class Alphaproteobacteria; order Hyphomicrobiales; family Devosiaceae; genus Devosia; species Devosia salina. Next base: position 4,208,432 of record NZ_CP080590.1, on the reverse strand, counting down.
TCGTCATCGAGATTGAAAGGGGCGGCGGTCAGATCGATGGCGGCCAAGGGCGCTGCTCCTCGTCTTGTTATGGTTATTGTTGTCCAATGCTTATCAGCAGCAAAGGGACAGGAACAAGGCGGGTGCGGGACCGCCGCGTCGAAAGCGGCGCATTTGGTTCGTCGTGTCGGTATTGCCACAAGGGAGACAGCTCATGGCCAGTGTCATATCGAAGGACGGTACGCGGATCGGCTACGACATGTTCGGGGAAGGACCGCTCCTGGTCTGCATTGCCGGCGCGACGCAATACCGGGCGATCGACCAGGACGGGACGCCCGGTCTCGCCCGGCTGCTGGCGCCGCATTTCACCATACTGATCTACGACCGGCGTGGACGCGGCGAGTCCACGGACACCATGCCCTATGCAGTCGCCCGCGAAGTGGAGGACATTGCGGCGCTGATCGACGCGCATGGGGGGCGCGCCAGCCTTTTCGGCATGTCGTCGGGGGCAGTACTGGCGGTCGAGGCCGCGGCTGCGCTCGGCGGGATGATCGAGGGCCTCGTGCTCTACGAGCCGCCGGTGGACCCGACCCGAAGCGCCGAGGACTACCGAGACGATCACGCGGCCATGGCCGAACTGGCCCGGGACGGCCAGTCCGAGGACATGATGATCCGGTTTCTTGAAGATGTGATGCCGGCAGAGGCGTTGGAGGGGTTCCGGCAGTCGCCGGCTTGGCCCGCCTTTGCGGCGGTCGGCCTGACCATCGAGCACGATTATCGCGTGCTGGCCGAGGCGCGGGAGCGCGATACGCCGCCCGCACGCTGGTCCGCCATCACCGCGCCGGCCCTCGTGGTGGATGGCGATCAGAGCTTCGATTTCATGAAGGCCGGCGCCGATTGGGTCGCCGGCGGCCTGCCCGGAGCGCAGCGTCGCACGCTGGCCGGGCAGGACCACGGCTATGATCCCGCGGTCCTGGCGCCGGTCGTCCTGGCCTTTCTCGGCCGGCAATAGCGGCGGCCGGGCGCGCCGTGCCCGAGTTCAGGCGGCGTGCTGCTCCAGCCACTTGATCAGCTGCACCCGGCTCTGGCCGGCGCCGACCTTCAGATCCACCGGCTGGCCGTCCTTGAAGATGATCAGCGTGGGCATGGAACGCACGTTGTACTGCACGGTGATGCCGGGATTGGAATCGACGTCGAGCTTGACGATCTTGACGCTGGCCGCCAGCTCCTCGGAGAGGGCCTCGATGGTCGGCTCCATGGCCTTGCAGGGCGGGCACCATTCGGCCCAGAAATCCACCAGCACGGGCTTGTCCGAGCCCAGCACTTCCTGGGCAAAATTGGCATCGGTCACGTTGAGCGCCATCAGTTTCCTCCATCGGCAACGGCCGATGACGCTAGGCCGAGTCGTCGCACGGGGGAAGGGATGGTTTTGCGTGTCACCACGATGGCGGAGTTCGGTTTGCCCCGCCCCCAGCGGGGCCGTCGAGACAAAAACACCGCTGGATCGCTCCAGCGGTGTCTTTCAAAAACCTGTGGTCAGGCCTGGCTCAGGCCGCGTGGCCTTCGAGCCATTTGGTCAGGCCCGCCTTGGGGGTGCCGGCGCCAATCTTCATGTCGGCCGCCTCGCCACCCTTGAACAGGATCATGGTGGGAATCGAGCGAACGCCATATTGGGCGGCAATGCCGGGGTTCTCGTCGACATTGAGCTTGACGATCTTCACCTTGCCCTCCAGCTCGGAGGAGAGCTCATCCAGAACCGGGGCAATGGCCCGGCAGGGCCCGCACCACTCGGCCCAGAAATCGACCAGGACGGGTTCATTGGAGCTCAGGACTTCCTGGCCGAAATTGGCTTCGGAAACGGCTTTGGTCATGGTTTTCATGCCTTTTTGTACTGTCGCGCCGACTGCGGGAGGCTGGGGCCGGGGCGAGGCGGCGCGCTTGAGTATGTCTGGTCCGGACAGCTGCAATAGATGCCCTGTCCGGAAGCGGCGGTCTGTTTGCTCCCAAAGCTGGTGAGAGTCCAGCCTTTGGGCAAGTCAGATCACCGCAGGGTGAAGTCCGCGCGGGCCTGTTCCATCAGCCCGTCCGGCAAATTCATCAACGATTCCAACTCTGTCCACAGGATTGCCGCACGCACGGGCCGTCCGGGGAAAAGCTGACCTGCAACCAACGCATACAATCCTAGCTGGGTGAGATAGTTCCCCGGCACGTCGGCGGCCCCATCGGGCACCAGCGCGTCGGATTTATAGTCCACCACCAGCACACCCGAGTCGTCAACCACCACGCGGTCCATGCGGCCGCGCAACCATACATGTTTCCCCCGCTGAATCGCCCGGACCCGGAAGGGCAGCTCGGCCCGGCTGGCGGGACCGAAGAGGTGGGCGAGTTCGGCCCGTGAGAGGATCGAGACCGCCTTGCTCACAACCCGTTCATGATCCGGCTCCTGGCCCGGCAGCAGCGCCTCGAGCGCGCGGGGCGCGACCCTCGGCCAGTCCGCCGGGGCAAGCCGGGTCAGGTGCTGCAGCAGCGCGTGCAGCGCCAGCCCCTCGCGCCGCGCCGCCTCGGCATCGCGGACCGCCTCGGCCCTGGTGTCCAGTCCGTCGCGGCGCCCCGATAATTTGGCGGCATAGGAAGGCTGTATCACCGCGGTCCCGCCGGGTGGCGGCACCGGACGCGGCTGCACCCGCTCTGGCGCTGTCGTGGCGGGCGGCGGGGCGGGACGGAAATGGGCCTGCATGGGGGCTGGAAAGACTTTTGCGACGACCTCCCCCGCCGCATCGACCACCGCGCCGGCGCGCGCCCCCAATCCGGTTTCTATGGCGTCATACCAGCTGCCCGACAGCTGGGTTTCGGCGGTCGATCCGGCCCGCAGCGGGCCGGTGACATAGAGTTCGTCCTCGGCCCGGGTCATCGCCACATAGAGCCGGCGCCAATATTCCTCGGCCAGGGTCGCGTCGATCCGGTCGCGCAGGGCCGCGGTGGCCGGCACGTGCTGGCCCCTGGAGGCCGCGTGCAGCAGAAGCGGCCCCGGCGCCTTGTCGAGCACATAGACCGGCTTGCCGGTCTGCTGGGCGCTGGGCTTGCCGGTGGCGTCGGCGAGAATGACGATGGGTGCTTCCAGCCCCTTGGCGCCATGCACGGTCATCACCCTTACGCCGCCACCGCTTTCGGCCAGTTCGCGCTTGATGGTCACGGCGCGGCGGCGCATGTCGGCGGCAAAGCCCTGAAGCGAGGGCTGGGTGCCCTGCTCATGGGCCAGGGCCAGGTCGAGCAGTTCGGAAAGCACATCGTCCACCTCGCCACCCAGCCGGGCATGGAAGCGCTGCAATCCGCCCTCGGCATAGAGCACGCCGGCCAGGAATTCGAAGGGCCGTTCCATGTCGAGCGCGGCGCGCCAGCGTCCCAGCCGTTCGGCCGCCGCCTGCGCAGCAATATCCGTCGTCGCAAACAGCGCCGACCACAGCGTTTGCCCCGGGGCCCGCGGCTGGGCCAGGGCAAACAGCTCGCTCTCGCCCAGATCGAACAGCGGCGAGCGCAGCAGGGCGGCCAGCTGCAGGTCGTCGGCCGGATTGAGCAGCACGTCGATCAGCGCCAGAAGGTCGAGCACGGCGATATGGCCGGTCACCGCCAGCCGGTCGGCGCCGGGCGTGGGCAGACCCTCGCTGCGCAAGGCGCGGATGATTTCCTGGAACAGGGCGGCGCGTTTCTGCACCAGAATGAGCACGTCGTCGGCCACCACCGGCCGGTTGCGCTCGCCCAGGATGCGGCCCTTGTCGATCCAGTCGCGGATTTCCCGGGCGATGCGCTGGGCGATCCGGCGATTGGCGCTTTGCTCGGCCTCGACCACTTCCACCGGCCATTGGCTGGTGTCGCGCGACGGTTTGTCATCCTGCACCGGCGGCCACAGGGTGACGCTGCCGCCCGCCTGGGCGCGGGCCGGCTGGTGGATGATCTTGTGGTCGGCGAGCAGGGCCTGCTGGATATCCTGGCGGTCGCAGACCAGGTCGACGGCCTCGAGAATGCTCCCCAGGGTACGGAAACTGGTGTGCAGCCTGACGCTCTCGAAGGGCTTGTCCGCGCCCGCGGCGCGCCGTGCCATATCCAGCCCGGTCTCACCGAACAGGGCCGGCTGCGCGCCCTGGAAGGAATAGATGGACTGTTTCTGGTCGCCCACCGCGAAAATAGAGCGTGGCCGGGCCACGGCGCCGGCCCCGGCGAAGAACTCCTCGGCCAGGGCTTTGACCACCCGCCATTGCTGCTCATTGGTGTCCTGGCTTTCGTCGACCAGGACATGATCGATGCCGGCATCGAGCTTGTACTGCACCCAGGGACCCAGCGCCTGGTCGGCCAGGAGATCGCCGAGCCTGTCGATGAGATCGTCGAAATCGAGCAGCGCATGACGGCGCTTTTCGGCCTCGTAGCGGGCGGCGATGGCTGCCACCACGTCGAGCACGGCCTCGCTGCGTTCGACCAGGAGGGCACCGGCCAGCTGGGCCTCCAGCGCAAAGACGCGATCGCGCTCATCTTCGAGCAGCGGCTGGAAAAGGGGCTTGTGCTTGCGCTGCTCGGCATTGAGCAGATTGGCGCGGGGGCGCTTCTCGCCGTCCTTTTCGGTGAGGAAGAGGTCGCAGATCTGGTTCGCGCTCAGCCGCTCCGGATCGAGCCGGGCGACCAGATCGATGAACCGCCTGGCCTTGGGGTCGGCATCGAAGCTGTCCATGATGTCCCGCCAGAGCGCGGGGGTCAGCGCGGTCTCGGACACGATCCGCGCCGCTATCTCGGTTGCACTGCCGATCACGCCGACTTGCGCGCGCAGGCGCGCCTTGGCGCCGGCGGGATCGGCCAGGACCGGCTTCAGGCGGGCGCCCTCGCCGAGCGCCGCGCCGATGGCCTTGGTGATGGAATCATCGCTCAGGAGCGCGAAGAGCGTCTCCACCGCCTCGGCATGGGCGCCGCCCCGGAGGCCTTCCGCGAGCACGCTTTCGCGCGCATTGAGCAGCATGCTGGCCTGTCGGTCGTCCTCGATGACGGCAAAGTCGAAGGGCACGCCGGCCTCGATGGGGAAACGGTGCAGCACCGCTTCGCAAAAGGCGTGGATGGTGAGGATGCGCAGGCCCCCCGGCGTTTCCAGCGCCCGGGCAAAGAGGGTTCGCGCCTCTTCGAGCAGGCGCGGTGCCGGCTCGTGCCCGACCAGTTCGCGGATCGTCCCGCGCAAGTCCCCAGCGTCCATCACCGCCCATTGCGCCAGCCGGTCGCCAACGCGCTTGCGCATCTCGGCGGCGGCCGCCTTGGTATAGGTGAGGCAGAGGATGGATTGCGGCTTCACCCCGGAGAGCAGCAGGCGCAGCACCCGATTGGTCAGCACGAAGGTCTTGCCCGACCCGGCATTGGCCTCCACCCAGATGGAATATCCGGGGTCGCTCGCCAGGGCCTGGCTCGCCCGGGTGTCGAAGGGGATATCGAGGTCGCCGCGATCGCTCATGGCTCGTCCTCCCCGTCCACCGCCGTCCATTCGGCGACCCGGGCCAGATGGTCATAGGCGCCGGCAAAGCGCTGGGCCTTGACCGGCAGCAGCCGCGACGGCAGCGGGGTTTCGTGCATCAGGAAATAGTCGATCTGGGCCTGCATGCGCGCGAACACGGCATCGGCCACCTCCATCACGCTCATGCCCTCGGGCAGGGCAAAGCTGCTGGAGCGGAAGGCGTCGGGCCCCAGCCCGATCTTGATATAGGTGAGCGCACTGGTATCGGCGGGGGCGATGTCCTTGAACCCGCCATGGACAGCCATCAGCGCTTCGACCGGCAATTGCGGCGCCTCGAAGGCCTTCATGGCGCCCGGGCTGGGCGGCGAGCCGGTCTTGAAATCGAGGATTTCAAGCGTCCCATTGGCGAGCCGGTCGACCCGGTCGGCCTGGCCGGTGATGGTGAAGGGCTCGACGAGCCGCAGGTCCCAGCGGCCGGAGACTTCGGCATGGCGAGCAGCCACCAGATGCGCCCGGCCCTGCTCGAACTCCAGGAATTGCGTGGCCGCGGTGGCGAAGCGCCTCAGCCAGATGTCGCGGCGCTCGCCAATGGCTTCGAGCCCGGCAAATTCCTCGGCGGCAATCGCCATCAGCCGGTTAAAGGCGTCGGGCGCGGCCGGGTCGATATTGTCGTCGACGAAGCGGGCGAAAATGGCGTGGATGATGGTGCCGCGTTCGCGCGCATCGGGGTCCTCGCCCAGCGCATCGAGTGGCTTCAACTTGAGGACGTGCTTGGCATAGAGGTCATAGGGCGAGCGCATCAGCGTCTCGATCTCGGTCACCGAGAGTTTGCGCGGACGCGCATGGACGGGCGGATTGGGTGCGGGCCGTGCGGCGGGCCGAACCGTCGCCACGGCGTCGAGCTGGCGGGCCTGGTCGATCCAGACGCGCCCCCGCGCGCGCAGCGCCTGGGCGGCCCCCTCACCCACAAAGGCATCGAGCCGCTGCACCAGGCGCGAGGGCAGGGACGGACTGGCACCCACCCGCTCGGCATAGGCCAGGATCACCTGGTGATTGCCCAGCCCTTGCGCAAAGTCGTGCGCGGCCAGTCCCTGCATGCGCTCCGGCGGTTCGAGACCGGCGCCGAGCCGCATGCCGCGGCTGAGCCAGGGGCCGGGATCGGCCGCGCCTGGCCATTTGTCCTCGTTGAGCGACGCCAGCACCAGCAGGTCCGGGCTCATCAGCCGGGCTTCGAGCTGGCCCCAGATAGCGATGTCGCTGCGTCGGTCCTCCGGCACGCGGTGGCGCACTTCGGCGCCGGTCATCAATGCTGCCAGCACGTCTTCGAGGCCGCGGGGGGCAAATCGGTGTCCCTGTCCTGCGAGCGTCCGCATGTCCTCGACCCAGGCCTGGAACGCCTCCCGGCCCGGCAGCGGCGCCTCCGGGCTGAGGGCAACAAGGCTCTGGCCCAGCGCCTCGGCCAGCTCGGACGCGGCCAGGAGCGGCGCCTGCAGGAGGACGAGGAGCGGCGCGATCGCGGCTTCCAGGCGGTCGAACAGCGCGGCGATTTCGGCGCCACGGGCCGGCGTCAGCTTGCGGGCCGGATATTTCAGTTTTCCGGCGAGATGGGCTGCCAGCATGGCGCGAAGGCCGGCCATGCCCGGGGCCGGCCGCTGGCCGCGCAACAGCCCCAGATCGATGTCGTCGGCGAGGGCCACCAGGGCGCCGCGCTCACCGTCGAGCGTGGTGGCCCGATTGCGCAGAAGCGCCAGGAGGTCCACCGGCGCGCAATTGCCACTGGCGAGGTTGAGGATCTGCCGGGCCAGGCGCCCGGCCGACGCGTGGAACAGGGGCGTGCCGGCGGCGTCGTCGACCACGATGTCGAAGCGTCTCAGTTCGGCGGCGATGCGGCGGGCCAGATTGCGGTCCGGCGTAACGATGCCCACGGTCAGTTCCCGCTCCAGCGCATCGCGACCGGCCAGGGCAATGGCACGCGCCTCCTCGTCCTCATTGCGGGCCTGGATGGTGGCGACGCCCGCCAGCGCCTCGGCGACCATTGCATCGGGCAGGCGCTGTTCGGACCACAGCGCGGTGCGGGCGGTGGGCGCGAGCGCCAGGTTGACCAGCGCGGTGCGTGGGTGGCTGGAGCGGCAGAGTTCGGTGACCTGCCCCACGCCGGCCCCGAAGCGGCGCAAGAGCTGCGCCAGGCCATATTGCGGGTGGCCATGGGGGTTGGTGGCGGGGTCGAGCAGCGCCTCGTGCATGTCCGGGCTCATGGCCATGTCGAGCCCGGGCAGCACCACGGCGCCCCGGGGCAGCTCGGCAATCGCCTTGAGCAGCCGGGCCGTGGCGGGAATCGAACCGGTCGAGCCGGCCGCAATGACGGGCCGGTCGCCGAAGAGGAAGCGGAGCGCATTGGCCTGCCGCTCGAGCCTCAGGCCCCGCAGGGACGCGGCGTCCGCCAGCTCCTGGTCCCTGAGCCAGGCCGGCCAGGCATTCAGCGCGATATCGAGGAATTGCAGCGTCTGTTGCCAGTAATTGCCCAGTTCCTGCGCCATCTCGCCGCCCAGGGCGCGGATATCGGCCGGGCTGCGCTCCTCGATGATCAGGTCGTCGATCAGCGTGCCCAGCGAATCGGCCATGGAGAAGATTTCCGCGGCCGTCGGCGGGGTCGAAAAGGCCGCGCGCCCCTCGACCGTGCTGGCCCAGCCCGCCACCAGGGCGGACAATTTCAGCCGCCGCTGCAACCGGCTGGCCGAGGCCGGCAGGGCCGGGGCCTCGAAGGGGGGCAGGAAGGGCTCTTCGTCCTCCACTTCGCCGCCAAAGGTGCGCATGTCGGGCAGGAGGCCGCTGAATTGGGGATGGGCGGCAAAGGCGTCGGCCAGCGCCTCGCGGGCGCGGCGGGTGGGCAGGATGATGGTGACGTCGCTCAGCCAGAATGGCCCGCTCCGGTCCCAGCCCCCCAGCAGGCGTCCATCCATCACCGCCTCGACGAGGCACGGCAGGAAGGGCGTATGCGGGGCGATGGAATAAAGGCTCATGCGCCCAGGGCCCGCTCGGCTGCGGCGAGGGCCTCGGGGTCGCCGACATGGAACCAGGGCGCGTCGAGCACCACGCCCTTCAGGCTCTCGCGCTCCAGCGCCGCCTCGAACAGGCGGTTGAGGGAGAAGGCGCCGTCCGGGGTCTCGTCGAACAGGCTCCGCCCCATCAGCGCCACCCCGGCATAGATTACCGGTGCGCCGTAATCGAGGGTGATGCGGCCCATGGGATCGAGGCAGAAATCATGGCTGCGGCCGAAGCCGGAGGCGCGATGCGGCTGTACGCAGAGCAGCACGATATCGTCGGTTTCGGCATGGCGCGCCTGCATGCGCTGGAGCGGCGCGTCGCTGCCCGCGGGCCAGAAGGCGTCGGTGTTCATCACGAAGAACGGGTCGGAATGCAGCATGGGCAGCGCCGCCTTCACTCCGCCGCCGGTGCCGAGCAGCTCGGCCTCGCGGTTGACCTTGAGGAGCCCGCCGAAATGGGCCAGCAATTGGTCAGCGCGGTAATGGGCATTGGCGACGAAGCGCGTCGCGCCCTCGGCCCGGGCATTGGCCATGATGCGCTCGATCAGCGGCACGCCGGCCACCGGCACCAGCGGCTTGGGCAGGGTCTCGGTCACCGGCCGCAGCCGTGTGCCGAGGCCGGCCGCCAGCAACATCACATCGGGGAATCGGGCAGTCTCTTGCATGCCCCGGATAGAACAGTTGCGGGCCGGACCTGTCCAGCCCGCAAGCGTTGTGGTGCCGGCCTATTCGGCGTGGGCAGCCGCGGCGGGTGGATCGATATCGTCATCGCCCTCGGCCGCCACGGCCGCGTCCCGCATGCTGGTTTGCGCGGTGATGGCCTTGGGGCTGAAGGCGGTGATGGCCTCATTGGGCGGCGCATTGGTCAGGATGGCCGCGAGCGAACCGATGGTCGAGCGCAGATTGTGGCGGTGCACCACCATGTCGACCATGCCGTGGCTATAGAGATATTCGGAGCGCTGGAAGCCCTTGGGCAGCTTTTCGCGGATGGTCTGCTCGATGACGCGCTGGCCGGCAAAGCCGATCAGGGCTCCTGGCTCGGCCAGATGCACGTCGCCGATCATGGCGTAGGAGGCGGTAACGCCGCCGGTGGTGGGATTGGTCAGCACCACGAAGAAGGGCAGGCCCGCTTCGCGCAGCCGCAGCACTGCCACGGTGGTGCGCGGCATCTGCATCAGGCTCAAAACGCCTTCCTGCATACGGGCGCCGCCCGAGGAGACGAAGAGCACGAAGGGGGTCTTGAGCCGGGCCGCGGTTTCCAGCCCGGTGATGATCCCCTGCCCGGCCGCCATGCCCAGCGAGCCGCCCATGAAATCGAAGTCCTGGATGGCGATTGTAACGGGACGCTCATAGAGCTTGCCGGTGGCCACGATGACGCTGTCGTCATAGCCGGTCTTGGCGCGGCTTTCGCGCAGGCGGTCGGTATAGCGCTTCTGGTCGCGGAATTTCAGCGGATCGACCGGCACGGCGGGCACCGGCACCAGGTCATACTTGCCCTCGTCGAGGAAAGTCGCCAGCCGGTCGGCGGGCTTGATCTTCATGTGATAGCCCGAATTGGGCACCACCCACTGATTGGCCTCGAGATCGCGGTAAAACACCATCTCGCCCGATTCCGGGTCCTTGACCCACAAATTCTCCGGCGTCTCCCGCTTGTTGGAGAGGAAGGAACGGATTTTGGGGCGGACGAAATTGTCGATCCAGTTCATGGCGCGGCCTTTCGCGGTGATCCAGTCAGGATCACGTAGTCGTCAATTGTGGCAAATCTTATCAGGCCCGGCGACGGGCCGCAAAGTGCGGGGCGGAGAGCCTGTGGACAGCGTTAACCCTTAGCCCGCCTGACCCCGGCAGCCAGATCGGCCACGAGGTCGCGCACGGCCGCAACCGTCCGGTCGGTGGCCTTGCCATCGTCCAGCGATCTGGCCACCGCATCGACCAGCACCGTGCCGACGACGACACCGTCCGAATGCTTGCCGATTTCGGCGGCGTCCTCGGCGGTCTTGATGCCGAAGCCCACCGCGACCGGCAGGTCGGTATGGCTCTTGATGCGCTGCACCGCCTCGCCCACGGCGGCGCGCGACTTGATCGCCGCCCCGGTAATGCCGGTCATGGAGACGTAATAGACAAAGCCCGAAGTGTTCTCGAGCACCACCGGCAGGCGCTTGTCGTCGGTGGTGGGGGTGGTCAGGCGGATGAAATTGAGCCCGGCCTTGAGCGCAGGGACGCAGAGTTCGTCATCTTCCTCGGCCGGCAGGTCGACGATGATCAGGCCATCGACGCCCGCTTCCTTGGCCGCCGCGATGAAGCGCTCGACGCCAAAGGAATAGATGGGGTTGTAATAGCCCATCATGACGATCGGGGTGGTCTCGTCCTTGCGGCGGAATTCCTCGACCATGCCGAGCACGCCGAGCAGGGTCTGGCCGGCTTTGAGCGCCCGCTGCCCTGCCATCTGGATGACGACGCCATCGGCCATGGGGTCTGAAAAGGGCAGACCCAGTTCGATCACGTCGGCCCCGGCCTGGGGCAGGGCATTCAGGATCGCCTGACTGGTGGCCAGGTCCGGGTCGCCGCCCATGACATAGGTGACCAGGGCGGGGCGGTTCTCGGCCTTGCACTGGGCAAAGCGCGTGTCGATACGGGTCGTCATTATTTCAGCAGCCCCAGATATTTACCGACGCTTTCCACGTCCTTGTCGCCGCGGCCGGAAAGGCACAGCACGATGGACTGGTCCTTGCCCATGCTGGGCGCGACCTTCATCAGCTGGGCCAGGCCATGGGCCGATTCCAGCGCGGGAATGATGCCTTCGAGCCGGGTCAGCAGCTGGAAGGCCTCCAGCGCCTCGGAGTCGGTGATCGGCGCATAGGTGACGCGCTTGCTGTCATGCAGGAAGGCATGTTCGGGGCCGACACCGGGATAGTCGAGACCGGCCGAGATGGAGTGACCTTCGAGGATCTGCCCATCGCTGTCCTGCAGCAGATAGGTGCGGTTGCCATGCAGCACGCCGGGGCGACCGCCGGTCATGGAGGCGGCGTGGCCGTTTTCGACTTCGATGCCATGGCCACCGGCCTCGGCGCCATAGAGGGCCACATCGGGATCATCGAGGAAGGCATGGAAGGTGCCGATGGCATTGGAGCCACCGCCCACGCAGGCGACCACCGCCTCGGGAAGCTTGCCCTCGGCCTCCTTGAACTGCGCCTTAAGCTCGGTGCCGATGACCGACTGGAAGTCGCGCACCATCTCCGGATAGGGATGCGGGCCGGCGGCGGTGCCGATCAGGTAATAGGTCGAATCCACATTGGTGACCCAGTCGCGCAGCGCCTCGTTCATGGCGTCCTTGAGCGTGCCGGCACCGGCGGTGACCGGCCGCACTTCGGCGCCCAGCATCTTCATGCGCAAAACATTGGGCATCTGCCGCTCGACGTCGGTGGCGCCCATGAAGATGGTGCAGGGCAGGTCGAACTTGGCGCAGACCGTGGCCGTGGCGACGCCATGCTGGCCCGCGCCGGTCTCGGCGATCACCCTTGTCTTGCCCATGCGCTTGGCCAGCAGGATCTGCCCCAGGCAATTGTTGATCTTGTGGCTGCCGGTGTGGTTGAGCTCTTCGCGCTTGAGCCACACCTTGGCGCCGCCGAGGTGCTGGGTCAGGCGCTCGGCAAAATAGAGCGGGCTGGGGCGGCCGGTATAGTGCACCGCCAGGTCCTGGAGCTCGGCCGCATAGGCCGGATCGGCCTTGGCGGCGCGATATTCCTTTTCCAGGTCCAGGATGAGCGGCATCAGCGTTTCGGCGACGAAGCGCCCGCCATAAATGCCGAACCGCCCATGCTCGTCCGGGCCGTTGCGCAGGGAATTGGTGCGGTCCATTTGGGTCCTCTCGGCGTCGCCGAGGGCAACCCGGCTTGCTGCTTCTATACGGCCGCCCGGGCGTTGCGGATGAACGCCTCGATCAGCTTTTTATCCTTGACGCCCGGCGCGCGTTCCACGCCCGAGGAGACATCCACCCCGAAAGGCTTCACCCGGGCAATGGCGTCGGCCACATTGTCCGGCGTCAGGCCCCCGGAAAGCATGAAGGGGATGGATGGGTCAAGGGCTTCGAGCAGGCCCCAGTCAAAGCTTTCGCCCAGCCCCCCCGGCCGGTCGGCACCCTTGGGCGGCTTGGCATCGAGCAGGATGCGGTCGGCGATCTCGGCGAAACCGGCCACCTGGGCCACATCGTCGGCCGAGCCGATGGGCAGGGCCTTGACGATTTCGACACCGGCTTCGGCGCGGATGGCTTCCACGCGGTGCAGGGATTCCGGGCCATGGAGCTGGATCCAGTCGGGCCCGAGGGCCGCCACTTCGGCGACGCTGGAATTGTCGGGATTGACCAGCACCACGCAGCTTTCGATCCGGCCGCGCGCCGCCGAGATCAGGCCGCCCAGCTCATCGATGGAGACGTGGCGGGGCGAGCGCGGAAAATGCATGAAACCCACCATGTCGGCGCCGGCTGCAATGGCCACGTCGAGCATGTCTTGGGTCTTGATGCCGCAGATTTTGACGATCAATGGATCGGCCATAGTCCTCAGGGGCTCAGCGGAACGGGATAAAACGGGAGAGCCGCACTGCGCCGTCCGTCATCGCAGTTCGAGCAGATCATCGACTTCACCGAGCGGCGCCGTGCCGCCCTGGCCATTGCGGCGGCGCAGGGTTTCGAGCTCCTGGCTCAGCTGCTGGGCTTCGCGCCGCCAGTGCCGTTCGCGGCGGCGGTGCGGCCCTTGTGCGAACCAGCTGGCGATGCCGCCCAGCAGCACGCCGATCAGCAGGACCACATAGAGCACCACGAAGAGCGGAATGCCATAGCCCGCAATGTCGCTGTCGAGCGGCGCGATGAAGGGATTGATATTGACGCTGACGAGCTGGCGATTGGCCAGCGCAAACACGATCAGCAATGCGCACAATGGCACCAGAACCAGCCAGCCGACTATCTTGTTGACCATAGGGGCTTTCCGTGGAGCCTGTGAAGCTCCGGTCCTTGTTCTGCCAGCGCGCTCTAGGAGCGGTTGAGCCGCTCGCGGATTTCCTTGCCGGCCTTGAACTGGGGAACGTATTTCTCCCCCACGTCAACCTGCTCGCCGGTGCGCGGATTGCGCCCGACCCGAGCCGGCCGGTTCTTTACCGAAAACGCCCCGAAACCACGCAGTTCCACGCGGTCCCCGCGCGCCATGGCATCACCGATCTCGTCCAGGATCGCATTGACGATATTTTCGATGTCACGCTGGAACAGATGCGGGTTCTCCGCGGCGAGCTTCTCGACAAGTTCAGACTTGATCATCAAAGGCTCCGGTGTCCACCCCTCGTCCCCATGTCAGGGGGTCTCAGCAACCTGCCAAAGCGAGACCAAACCGTCAAGCATCACAATAGTTTCGGCCGGCAACCCGAGGGCGCGCCGCATCGAGCTGCCCAGGAGGTCGCCGATCCAGCCCAGTTCGCTGGTTTCGACCGGCCAGGCGGTGACAATGGGCGTGTCGGGGTCGAGATCCCGTTCGGCGGCCAGCCAGGCCATGGCCTCGAATTCGCCGCCAATGGCATCGATCAGCCCGGTTTCGACGCCGATCCGGCCGGTCATGATCCGGCCATCGGCCAAAGCCAGCGTCTCGGGCCGCGTCAGCCCACGGCGCTCGGCCACGATATCGACGAACCAGGCAAAGCTGTCTTCCACCAGTTTGGTGATCGAGGCGCGCGGTGCGCCGGTCAGCGGCTCGTCATAATCCGGCTCGGCCTTGAGCGGGCCGGAGGCCACCTTGTCGAGATCGACCCCGATCGTGTCGAGCAGCTTGCCGGCATTGACATGCTGGTAGAGCACGCCGATCGATCCCACGATCGAGAGGCGCCGGGCAAAGATGCGATCGGTGGCTATGGCGGTCATATAGGCAGCCGAGGCCCCCAGCTCGTCGATGGTGGAGACCACGGGCTTGGCGGCGGAGAGCCGCCTGAGGTCCTCGTAGAGTTCCTCGCCCCCGGCCGTGGTGCCGCCGGGGGAGTTGATGGCGACGATGACGGCCTTGACCGCGTCGTCCTCGATCAGGGCATCGATGGTCTTCGAGCGCCCCGGATCGGTCGTGATGGTCCCGGAAATGATCAGCCGCGCGACATGCTCGCCCTGGGCCGGGTTGGGCCAGGCGAACCGCCCCAGCAGCGCCAGGATGGCGATCACGACCGCCACGAGGGCCAGGATGCGCCAGAGGCCGCGCGACCGGCGATAGCGGTCGGCGGCGAGATATTCATGCGGGGTCGGGTCGGTCACGGACGGGTCTCCACTCTTGCCTAGGAGGTAGCCCGATGTCCGGGCGTTGGCAACAAGCCCCCATGCGTGGCGCTAGCGCAGCGGCTTGAACATATAGCGCGCGGCCTGCTCATAGGCGGCGAGCTTGCCGGCCAGCTCGGGCCGGTCCTCGACGGCAAAGCCGTGCTTCTCCCAGAAGCCGAGCGAGCCGTTGACGGCCACCAGGCTCATGCTGGGATAGCCCATGGCCAGGGCATGCTTGGTGAGGGCCGCAACGATCTGGCGGGCGGCGCCGACCCCGCGGGTCAGCGGCAGCAGCGCCAGGTCGTGAATATAATAGGTATCGGCATCGGCCGGGATGGCGCCCAGCATCGTATCGAGGGCGGGCAGGCTACCCCGTGTCCAGGGGTGGCTCAGCACATAGCCGGCCGGCTTTTCCGAGACTTCAAGCAGGTAGCAGCCATTGCGGTAGAGTTCGAACTTCTCGGCCAGCACCGCCTCGGCCTCGAAGAAGCCCGGATGCACGCGATTGGCGATCTCGAACACGGCGCCGAAATCATAACCGCTCATGGCCCGCCAGGCGACATCGCGGAACTGGATCATCATCCAACCTCTTCACACGAAACGACCCGCACCAATTGGCGCGGGTCGCACATTTGCCAGAAGCGCGGGACGCTTACTTCTCGTCGCGACCCTTGAGGGCAGCGCCCAGGATGTCGCCGAGCGAAGCGCCCGAGTCCGACGAACCGAAATTGGCCACGGCCTCACGTTCCTCGGCGATTTCGAGCGCCTTGATCGAGAGCTGGATGCGGCCGGTCTTGCGGTCGTACTGGGTGACGCGGGCATCGACCTTGTCGCCCTTGGCGAAGCGCTCGGGGCGCTGGTCGTTGCGGTCGCGGCTGAGGTCGGCGCGGCGGATGAAGGCGGTCACGTCGCTGTCGGCGATGCGCACTTCGATACCGCCATCGTTGACTTCAACGACTTCGGTGGTGACCACGGCGTTCTTGCGCAGGCCCGAACCATCGGTGGAACCGGTATCGGCCAGGTCATCGGCAGCGAGCTGCTTGATGCCGAGCGAGATACGTTCCTTCTCGACATCGACGTCGAGAACCTTGGCCTTGACCATGTCGCCACGGTTGTAGTCGTCGAGAGCGACTTCGCCCGACTTCTGCCAATCGAGGTCGGAGAGGTGAACCATGCCGTCCACATCGCCTTCGAGACCAATGAACAGGCCGAATTCGGTCTTGTTCTTGACTTCGCCTTCGATGGTGGAGCCGACCGGGTTCTTCTCGGCAAAGGCTTCCCACGGGTTCTGCAGGGTCTGCTTGAGGCCCAGCGAGATGCGGCGCTTGTCCGGATCGACTTCGAGCACGACGACGTCGACTTCCTGGGAGGTCGAGACGATCTTGCCCGGATGGACGTTCTTCTTGGTCCAGCTCATTTCCGAGACGTGGATCAGGCCTTCGATGCCCGGCTCGAGCTCGACGAAGGCACCGTAGTCGGTGATGTTGGTCACGCGGCCGGTGAACTTGGCGCCGATCGGATACTTGGCCTCGATGCCTTCCCACGGATCGGCCTGGAGCTGCTTCATGCCCAGGCTGATGCGGTGGCTCTCGTGGTTGATGCGCACGATCTGGACCTTGATGGTCTCGCCGATGGTGAGCACTTCGGACGGGTGGTTGACGCGGCGCCAGGCAATGTCGGTGACATGCAGGAGGCCGTCGATACCGCCCAAGTCAACGAACGCACCGTAATCGGTGATGTTCTTGACCACGCCATCGACCACCTGGCCCTCTTCGAGCTGCTGGACGATTTCCGAACGCTGTTCGGCGCGCGATTCTTCGAGAATGGCACGGCGCGAGACGACGATATTGCCGCGACGCTTGTCCATCTTGAGGATCTGGAAGGGCTGCGGCACATTCATGAGCGGGGCGATATCGCGGATCGGACGGATGTCGACCTGCGAACGCGGCAGGAAGGCCACGGCGCCTTCGAGATCAACGGTGAAGCCACCCTTGACCTGGTTGAAGATGGTGCCTTCAACGCGCTCATTGGCGTTGTACTTCTCTTCGAGCTTGACCCAGCTCTCTTCGCGGCGGGCCTTTTCGCGGCTGAGGACGGCCTCGCCGGCGGCGTTCTCGACGCGGTCGACATAGACCTCGACTTCCGAACCCACGGTGATGGTGCCGTCGCGGCCGGCCTGGCCGAATTCCTTGAGCGGGACGCGGCCTTCGGTCTTGAGACCGACGTCAACAATGGCCAGGTCCTTTTCGATGGCCACGACCTTGCCCTTGACGACGGTGCCTTCGGCGGCATCGTTGTCGACAAAGGAGTCGAGAAGCATCGATTCAAAATCGTCTTTCGTCACAGTCTGCTGTGCCAAATCATTTCTCCGGTGCACCGGTGGTTGAGGTTTGCTGATCCTTGGCCGAACACAGGTCCGCTTCGGCAAATGCCGAAGCCGGCGCACGGAGCACCGGTTCTCTGCCAGGACGATTGGGTATTTCAAGTTCCGGGCCAGCGCCTGGGTGACTGATGACGCGGACGGGTGCCAAGGTGGAAATTAGGAGGACGTCTGTCCCCCTGCCTTGAGCGCCATGGTCCGGTCGACAATCGCGATGGCAGCGCGGAGTGCGGCCTCTATACCGAGTTGTGTGGTATCGAGCAAGTGCGCATCGGCGGCCTGGTAGAAGCCGCCATTGGGATTGAGCATGTCGCGGGCGTCGCGTTCCTCGATCTGGTGGAAGAGCGCATAGCGGTCCACCTCGACACCGCGCGCCTCCAATTGCCGCGCCCGGCGCTCCATGCGCGCCTTGCTGTCGGCCTGGATGAACAGTTTCACATCGGCATCGGGACAGATCTTGGTGCCGATGTCGCGCCCGTCCAGCACCGCACCGCCGGGCTGGGTGGCAAAATTGCGCTGGAAGTCGAACAGGGCCGAGCGCACCTCGGCAATGACGGCGACCTTGGAGGCCAGCACGCCGGTATCGGCCGAGGTCAGGCTGGCAAGGTCCTCGAGATGTTCGGCATCGAGCGCCCGCGCCGCGGCGATGGCAGCGGCCTCGAAACCGGGCGTGTCCACCCCGTCGGCCACCGCCAGGCCCACGGCGCGATAGAGCAGGCCGGTGTCGAGATGGGGCAGGCCATAATGCTGCGCCAGGCCGGCGGCCAGCGTCCCCTTGCCCGATGCGGCGGGTCCATCGACGGCGATGATCATGGGCTCGGTCCCTTTCGTCCCGGTGGGTCTCAAGCCGATAGCGGTGCCGGGCAGGCAGGGCAAGGGGCGGCGCCATATTGGCCGGGAAAGTCCGGGAATGGCGTCCCCGGGCCGCATCACCGCATTTTGCGTTTGACAGGGCCCGGCTTTGCCCATAACCGGACTGACCGAAATGGGCGCATGCGGCATAGGGCGCCCGATATTCTCCTTTTTCGAGAAGGCATGAGAGATGGCCAACGAACGCGGTACCAAGCGGACCGATCCCGATACCGGCAAGAAATTCTACGACCTCAACATGGACCCGATCGTCTCGCCCTATACCGGCAAGAGCTATCCGCGGTCCTTCTTCGAGCAGCTCACCGGCAAGGCCGGCCCCGCCACGGCCCGCAAGATCGATGACGAGGACGAGACCGAAGAAGAAGACGAGGTCGAGGATACCGCAGCGCCCGAGATCGTCAGCCTCGAAGAGGCCGACGCCGAAGAGAGTGGCGACGAGGTTCCTGATGACGTGGAAGATGTCGAGGTCGACGAAGAGCTCGGCGACGACGAGGACGACGTGTTCCTCGAAGAGGACGAAGACGAGGACGACAGCCTCGGCTTTGACGTCGGCGACGACGAAGACCGTTGATCTGATTGAACTTTTCCCGCCGGAAGGGGTTTTCCTCCGGCGGGATAAAAAAGTGTCATTTAGGCACTTGCGCCGCGCGGAATGATCCAATAGGTTCCGCCTCGCTTCGGACGGGCAGCGCCCCGGACGAACCCAAAACACTCGACAGGGCCTGCGTTTCGCCCCCTGTCCGGATGGGGCCATAGCTCAGCTGGGAGAGCGCTTGCATGGCATGCAAGAGGTCAGCGGTTCGATCCCGCTTGGCTCCACCAAATCCATTTTCTTGGAAAAAGCACAGCGAAATCAGTGGGTTATGTACCTGCTTGAATTGATTGCGTACCCCGCTGCGTACCCCAAGTGCGTACCCCTTTCGCGCCGTTGAGGGCGACAAGATCATGTACTTTGTCCGCAAAGCTGCTTGGGCCCCGCCCAGTTCGGACCAAGCATTCAGACCAACTCCCGCCATTCACTCGGTCGTGCCGCGCTGCGGTCCTGACATTGATTGTCGGCGTTTCGCCTCATAGAGGATAGATCGCTATCTCTGGAGGCCGCAAATCGTGCTGCACAACCGTTTCCCCGAAGAAGTCTGTCAGAAGCTCGGAAACTACGTCTATCGACTGATCGACCCGCGCAATGGTGAAACATTCTACGTGGGGAAGGGCAAAAACAACCGAGTGTTCGATCACGCCGCTGGCCTGCCGGAAGTTGCGGACGATGCTGACCAGAACATGGGCGCCAAGCTAGATCGCATCAGGGCGATCAAGAACTCCGGGCTTGAGGTCATCCATGTCATTCACCGGCATGAGATACCGGACGATTCGGTCTTCGAGGTTGAGGCGGCACTGATCGACGCCTATCCCGGCCTCACGAACACGCAAGGTGGGCATGCAAGCAGTTCCCGAGGCCCGATGAACCATGTCGAATTGATCGACAAGTACAGCCTTCCGGAGTTTCCCGAGAACCCCGAACACGCTCTTGTGCTCATCAACATCAATAAGCTGGAGGACCGTTATGACCGCCGCGCCATCTACAATCTGGTGCGCTATTGCTGGCGCGTCTCCAAGGAGCGTGTGGAGAGGGCTGAATACGTTCTTGCGGTGGTACGCGGCGTTGTTGTGGGAGCCTTCAAGCCGACACAGTGGATGAACGCCACGCCAGAAAACTTCCCCGACATTCCCTATGCCGATGGTCTGGAGAGCCACCGTATTGGCTTTGTTGGCGAGGAAGCGCCGCGAGCGATTTGGGATTTGTACGCTGGGCAACGTGGCAAGCGCGTCGCCAATCCCAGCCTCAAGCATGTTCAGAACCCCATCCGTTTCTGGAAATGCTAGTCTCGCCTTAGCGCGAAGGGCCCCGCCGGCACCCCCTAAGGGACACCGGCAGGGCCGCATTTGCCTTACTGTAGGATCGACGTGGGCATGGGGCTCCAGCTACCGAGGCCGATGCCCGTGCCGTTCAACTGCATATCGTTCCGCTGGCTGCTGATCTTGTCCAACTCCTCCTGGACCTTCTCAGGGGTCAGTTCGCGGAGGATGCGGTCGCGCTCGATGCGCTCGTTGAGGGTCCTCTCCTTGGTCGGCAATAGCACCAGAAAGAGCCTTAGCAACAACATTCTTGTGCTCCGCCACTGCGGCCGACTAATGTGCCTATGAGGGGGCAACATGCGACAGTCACTTGGTTTTTTGGCAACGCTGATAACGGTCGTGGTGATGCTGGTGCCCACGTCCTTGGCCGACGAACAGATCGGCGTATTCCGTATCTTTGACAGTCACCCGAACGTTGTTGTCCTCGACGGCGAAATCGGGATCAACACTCCGCTTGAGTTCAGACGGGCATTAGCCGCAAGGCCCGAGGCCACCGTCGTCGTGCTGAACAGCCCTGGCGGTCTTGTAGCAAGTGGGCTCATTCTGGCGAATGACATTCATGACCGCGGCTTGGCGACAACGATACCCGAAGGTGCCGGGTGCTACTCAGCATGCGCGTTCGTGTTTTTCGCGGGTGCCGAGCGCTTGGTGGAGGGTGAGCTTGGTGTCCACCAGATGTACGGAACCAACGACACCTCGGGTGTCCAGGCTCGTGTTTCAGACATTATCGAGGCCCTTGAGCAGTTCGGGACACCGACGGCCGTGGTCACGCGCATGTTCAGAACACCGAGCGACGACATGTATGTGTTTTCTCTGGGCGAAATCGACAGCCTCGCCATAAATGTGTTGGGTCCATCGGTGATGGCGGACCTAAGCGGCCTCGGCCTAGTCTCTCCTGCGTTCGGTACTGAAAATGCGCCTATGACCGCTACCTCGGCTCCTACTGAAGCAGAGCCGAATGGTGGCCTGAGGTTGGCGCTCTACGGCGGCCTCGATTTCTATGGGTCTGACGTTTCATCCCAACGCACGAAAGATGCCGTCGAGTGCGCTTCTATGTGCCTCTACGACGACCGATGCCTTGCCTTCACCTTCAACGCCAATCCCAGTGTCACTCGTGGGCCGAATTGCTTCTTGAAGGGGGGCATTGAGCGACTTGAGGCGTATGCAGACGCCATGTCGGGTATTTTTCTGTTCCCCGAAGATGGCGACGCGATCACTTACTCAATTGGCGCGATCGATCCGACACAGGATGTATTGCCACGCCAAGGCCTGAGTGGTCGCGATTTCAACACTTCACCGGAGCGCGGTATCTCGTCGCCCGGTGCATGTCGGATGGCTTGTGTGGATGACAATGCGTGCCGCGCGTTCACGTACGACTCGCGGCTCAAGCAGTGCTACCTGAAACACAATGTGGGTACGGCCTTTGCCTCCACCAACTTGACCAGCGGGATCAAACGAGGGGCAACCTTTCCGCCTATCGACGTTATCGATCTGTCCGAGTAATCGAACCGGTGGTGGTTTCGTCCACCGCGTCGAGATTGGCCGCGAACTCGCGCTGCGCCACCAAGAGCTTACGTTGCCACTCGCAGGGGTACTCACTGCTCATCTCTCCGGCACAAACTGGTTTCTTGGCCTTCATCTCGACGGCGCTCACCGAGACCAAGCTCAGGGCTGTCAGCAGTCCGACTATTGCGATGCGCATGGGTAGCCTTAGGGATTAGTTAACCAATCATCGATGCGCCGGGTAAAGAAATCCTTAACGTCAAAGCTGCGCTGACCGATCGCTCCTGACCCCGTTTGACACGCTCCCCTGATCTGACATCGTCTGTCAGACCTCAGGAATCACCCGTGCCGCGCAAACCGATCACCCTTTCCCCCGCCCAGGCCCGCGCCATCTGGATGCGCGCGCAGCGCCTTGATGAGATCGAACCTTTCGGGTCCGGCCCCGATGCGGTTGAGGCGGCGGTTCAGCAATTGGGCTATGTGCAGATCGATACCATCCATGTGATCGAGCGCTGTCACCACCACATCCTCTATTCGCGCATTCCGGCCTATAGGCGCAACGATCTCGCCCATCTGCAATCGGCCCGGAAATCGGTGTTCGAATATTGGACCCATGCCCTGAGCTATGTGCCGAGTGCCGACCTCCCCTATTTTGTCCCCGCCATGAAGGCTTATCGGGACAATCCCAGCGCCTGGTTCGGCTCGGTGACCAAAGAAGAGGTCAGCGCCATGACACGGCGCCTCAAGACCGAGGGGCCCCTCTCCATCCGCGACATCGACGATGACGAACTGGTGGACAAGACCCATCCCTGGGCCAGTCGCAAGCCGAGCAAGCGGGTGCTGCAGCTGATGTTCTATCAGGGCCTTGTGGCAATCTCCGCGCGCGAGGGCATGGTCAAGACCTATGACCTGATCGGCCGCCATTTCGGCTGGGAGAAGAGCCCCCGCCCGGCCAGCGAAAGGCAGGTCACGGCCTATCTGCTCGACCGGGCGCTGCGCAGCCAGGGGGTGGTGAGTCTGGATTCCATCTGCCATCTCAACGCCCCGGCCAAGAAGGCGGCGCGGGAATTGATCGAGGCGCGGGTCAAGCGCCGCCAGCTCGTCCCCGTCACCATCGAGGGTGCCGAAAAAGTGCCGCACTGGACGACGCGGGAGGCGCTTGAAACCGTGGCGTCGGCGCCCGCCAATCGGGTCCATATCCTCTCGCCCTTCGACCCACTGATCATCCAGCGCAAGCGTCTCAAATTGCTGTTCGGCTACGACCACATTTTTGAAGCCTATGTGCCCGCCGCAAAACGCCAATATGGCTATTTCGCCCTGCCGGTGCTGGTCGATGACAGGGTCGTCGCCGCCGTGGATATGAAGACCGACCGGCAGGCGGGCAAGCTGCTGGTGCAGAAATGGACCTGGCTCGAGGATATCGGGGCCGAGGCGAAAGCGGCGATTGATGCGGAGCTGGGCCGGTTCGAGCGGTTTCAAATGGGAGTGTAAACGCTACGCAAATCAGAGAAGCCGGCAGGATGCTCGATGCGGCTCCCTCCCCCTCGCGGGGAGGGATGGGGTGGGGGGCCAACTGGTCAAATGTCCGATCAGGCCACCAGTGCGCAGCGCACCCCCACCCATCCTCCCCCGTCAAGGGAGAGGCGTTATTCCGGTGCCCGTGACGCAATCGGTTCCGAACCCTTTGGCCGCAACCCGGCTTTCCTTTGTTTGCCGCATCGCGTTACAAACCTGCCGCGCATTGGGGACACACATGGCCACCTATACCGATATTGCCCGGCGGGTTTACAACCACACCTTCAAGCTCGATCCGATCATCCGGAGCCTGCTCGATACGGACTTCTACAAGCTCCTGATGCTGCAGATGATCTGGGGGCTCTATCCCAAGGTCGAGGCCACGTTCAGCCTGATCAACCGCACCACTTCGGTCCACCTGGCCGACGAAATCGACATCGACGAGTTGCGCGCCCAGCTCGATCATTGCCGGACGCTACGCTTTTCGAAGAAGGAGATGATCTGGCTGGCCGGTAACACCTTTTATGGCTCCAAGCAGATCTTCCAGCCCGGCTTCCTGCGCTGGCTCGAAAACTTCCAGCTCCCCGACTACCGGCTCGAGAAGCGCGATGGCCAGTTCGTGCTGGAATTTCCCGGCCTTTGGGTGGAAACCACCATGTGGGAAATCCCGGCCCTCGCCATCATCAACGAGCTGCGCTCCCGCGCCGCCATGAAGCGCTATGGCCCCTTCACGCTCGACGTGCTCTATGCCCGCGCCAAGGCCAGGATGTGGGAAAAGGTGGAACGGCTGGCCAAGCTGCCGGACCTGAAAATCTCCGATTTCGGCACAAGACGCCGGCATTCCTTCCTCTGGCAGCGCTGGTGCGTCGAAGCCCTCAAGGAAGGCATCGGCGCCAATATGACCGGCACGTCCAATGTCAAGCTGGCCATGGACAACGACCTCGAGGCCCTGGGCACCAATGCCCATGAACTGCCCATGGTGCTGGCGGCGCTGGCCCGATCCGACCAGGAATTGCGCGAGGCCCCCTACCGGGTGCTGCAGGACTGGAAGAGCTATTATGGCGGCAATCTGCTCATCGTGCTGCCCGACGCGTTCGGCACCGACGCCTTTTTACGCGACGCCCCCGATTGGGTGGCCGACTGGACCGGGTTCCGCCCCGACAGCGCCCCGGCCATCGAGGGCGGTGAGAAGATCATCGACTTCTGGCGCGCCCGCGGCCGCGACCCGAAGGAAAAACTGCTGATCTTCTCCGACGGGCTCGATGTTGACATGATCGAGGAGGCGTATCTCCATTTCGATGGCAAGGTGCGGATGAGCTTTGGCTGGGGCACCAATCTCACCAATGATTTCGAGGGCTGCGCGCCGGAGCCCAATCCGGGCCTCAGGCCCATTTCCATCGTCGCCAAGGTTTCCGAGGCCAATGGCCGCCCGGCGGTCAAGCTCTCGGACAATCCGGCCAAGGCCACGGGTGACAAATCAGAGATCGCGCGCTATCTGCGCATTTTCGGCAATGCGGGCATGGTGGAACACGCCGTCCGCGTCTAGCGCCCGGCCGTCCGGCCGGCAGCCATCACAAATATAGTCGTCCCTGTGGAGAACCCAGCGGGGGACGACCGCGTTAAGGCTCGATGAACCATCCGGCGCCAGTTTGGCCACGGGGGCTCTACGGAGCCAGTTATGAGTCTGGAATTGATCGATATTGCCCTGGCCGAGCGCCACCCTCACCCCACCCTGGCCGAACGGGTCACCGGAAAGGTCCGCGCCGTCCTGACCGAAACCATTGGCGGCCGGGATGTCCGCCACGAAATCATCGTGCCGGTCTGGATGGATGTGCATGACGGGATGAATGATGACGACATCGAACTGGGCCTGATGGTCAAGGCCGCCGATATCGTGGGCCGCCTCAAGCAGCATATGGGGCCGCTGGCCGGCTAGAGCGCATTCAGCAAAAGTGGACACCACTTTTGCGGTTCGAAAGCGTGACAAAACAAGGAGAATTGAGCTCCCGTTCTGAGTCTGTCAGAACGGGAATGGCTCTAGTTCCGGATGGCGTTGATGGCGCGGACGCGGCGCATCTCTTCGATGAACCTGCGCTGGATGTCGGTCAGGTCACGCTGGTCGGGATCGACGAGCGGCCGGGTCTGGACCGGTGCGCTGCGGTGCCGCCAGGCCGAACCGGTTGCATAGGCCCGCGCCCGCGCGTTCAACCGCGCGTCGTTCTGGCGGCGTTCGTCCCGCACGAACCAGACGATGGTCGCCGCGACGATGATCCATATTGCCACCAGTTCCCAGGCCATGACCGCCTCCGTTTTCGACGGGGCAGTCATAGCTAACGATCCGTTAATGGGAAAAGCCGGATCGCCTGTTAGGCTTAACGGGTAAAGTTGCGCCTATTCATGCGGCCGGATTGACCGAGCCGCCGCGATTGAGCGCTACCAGCATGGCGCGCACCTGGTTCTCGGCGGCCTTGCTCACCGCCTTGCGGTTGTCACCCTCATTGAGCGGCATGGGCGTGCCGAAGGCCACGGTGACGTCCTTGACCGGGCCCGAGAGGATTTCGCGGATGTTCTGCTTGACCGATTTGGACTTGATCCAGGCGATCAGCGAGCGCTCGTTGCGGCTCACCGGCAGGCCCTGCAGCCTGGTATAGGCAATGGTCAGGGGCTGGATCATCACGTCCTTGGCGCCCGCCTCGATCATGGCGTGCTGGGCCGCCCCGATCAGGGCGGAGCGGAAGGGCAGCACATGGGTGCCGATATCGGACTGGCCCTCGGCAAACAGCAGCACGGCATTGTTGCCGGCCATGTGCTGGCCCATGGCCTCGGCCGTGCGCCCGGCATCGGAGCGCCGCGTGCGGTCGACATAGATGGTGCGCTGCAGGTCGGCCATCATCCCCACGAACGGCCATTTGCCCACTTCGCGCTTGGCCACGAAGGTGACATCGGCCACCGAGCCGATGGCGACGATGTCGGTCCACGAAACGTGGTTCGAGACGAGAAGGGTGGGCCGCCCGGTGGAGGGCCGGCCGATGACGGTCACCCGCAGGCCCAGAAAGACGCAGCCCACCTTGTGGAAGAGGCGCGGCAGCACATTCCAGAACGGCAGCTTGAGCAGCAGCACCAGCGCCTGGAGCGGAATGACCACGATCAGAAAAGGCACGAAGACGAACAGGAAGAACAGCGTCCTGAAGATCATTTGGTCGGCACGTCCTTGTTGGCCTTGTCGTTGAGCGGCACCGCATAAAGTTCAAGGCGATGATCGACAAGCCTGTAACCAAGGCGCTTGGCGATCACTTCCTGAATGGCCTCGATCTCCTCGTTGCGGAACTCGATGACCTTGCCCGTGCGAATGTCGATCAGGTGGTCGTGGTGCTCGTCCGGGATCAGCTCGAAGCGCGCGCGGCCATCCTTGAAATCATGCTTGGTCACCAGCCCCGCCTCCTCGAAGAGATTGACGGTGCGATAGACGGTGGACAGCGAGATGCGCGGGTCGACCGCCGAGGCACGCCGGTAGAGCTCTTCCACGTCGGGGTGGTCGGAACTGTCCTCGATAACCCTGGCAATGATGCGCCGCTGGTCGGTCATGCGCATGCCGCGCGCCACGCAGGCTTCTTCCAGGGTGGGGTCGGAAGGGTTCCTGTTCACGCCGTCGCTCCCTGCCCGTTTGCGTTGGAAACCGGGTTAGCCAAGATCGCGCGCCATGACAAGCGCCGTGGCGGCGCTGCCGTCGGGCCGCGGATAATAGCCCTTTCGCGACGAGACCGTGGCAAAGCCGAGTTTCTCATAGAGGCGGATGGCTGCCGAATTCTGCTCGTCGACCTCGAGGAACATGCGGCGGGCCGGGGAGAGCATCAGATCGGCAAAGACCGCATCCATCAGCGCCCGGCCAACGCCCCTGCCCCGCCAGCGCGGTTCCACGGCGATGGTGAGCAATTCGGCTTCATCGGCGACGGTGCGGATCAGGGCGAAGCCGGCAACTCGGCGTTTCGCGTCGCAGGCGATATAGGCGGGAGTGTTGCGATCCTCGAGAAAGCTGACGAAGTCCGTGGTCGGCCAACCACGATAGAAGCTCTGGGCATGGATGCGGGCGAGGTCCTTTGCGTCCCGCGTCTCTGCCGGCTCGATATGCAGGCCCCCGGGGGCCATCCAGAACTTCATCATGATGCCCGCCTCGGAATGCGGGCCGCGTCCTGCGGCTTGGCGTCGGCGTCGCGCACATAGCTGGCATGGGGCGGATAGCGCGCCGGGTCGGCGGCGGCGGCGAAACGGGCAAGCGCGGCAATATCGACATAGGGCTGGTCAAGCAGTTGCGCCCCCGGCGGAATGGCGGCACGGGCGACATCGGCGGGCAACAGGCGTGGACCGTCTCCGACCACTCCGGGGGCCGGAAAGCTCTCGAAATAGGCCTCGCCGCGCCGAGCATCGAGCAGCACGGCCACTGGCCCGGCTTCGGCCGCAAGCGAGATGGCCAGAAGGCTCGGTATGCCCAGCACCGGCAGCTTGCGCGCCACACCGAGCCCCCGCGCGGCCGACAGGCCGATGCGCAGGCCCGTAAAGGAACCCGGTCCGGTGGTCACCGCGATTCTCTCGAGCTGGTCGTGGCCCAGGCCATTGCGGGACAGGAGCGCTGCGAGCCGGTCAAAGAGGATTTCGGCATGGCCCTTGGCAATGTCATCGACGATCACATCGACCTGCCCATCGGCACGCAGCAGCCCCAGCTGCAAGCGTGGCGCGGCGGTGTCAATGGCAAGGGTCACTGGTTGGGTCATGCTGGAGGCCCCCTCATCCGCCCTGCGGGCACCTTCTCCCAAAAGGGGAGAAGGGGGTGATTGTCGCGGTGCCGGTTTACCCCTCTCCCCTTGTGGGAGAGGGTGGATCGGCCGAAGGCCGAGACGGGTGAGGGGTCTCTGACGCTTCACCGCACTCCTAGCCCCGGCCCCGCGCCAAGTCCATCGCCAAAACTATTGCCAGTCCGACCGGCTTGACGCCCCCCGAGACCGCGACCACCTTGCCCCCATGCCCAGTGATTCGCATTTGTTTCGCCCATGACCTGGCTGGCCGAAACCGCCATGCTCAGCCATGGCTGGCGCCGCTTCGTGCTGCTGCTGCTGGCAGGGGCCCTGGCCGGCCTTTCGGTGCCGCCCTTCTTTGTGTTGCCGGCGCTGTTCCTGGCCATGCCCATCTGGGTCTGGGCGCTGGACGGCGCTGAGCGCGGGCGGGGCTGGCGCCGCCTGTTTGGCCCGGCCTTTGCCATCGGCTTTGCTTTCGGGCTGGGCTATTTCCTGGTCGCTTTCCACTGGCTGGGCGCCGCCTTTTTTGTCGATGGCGGCTGGGTGCTGGGCGCAATGCCCTTCGCCATTCTTGGCCTTTCGGCGTTGATCGCCGTGTTCTGGGGCCTGGCAAGCGCGCTGGCGCATCTGAGCTGGAGCCATGGCTGGTTGCGCATCCTCACCCTGGCATCGTGGCTGGCGGCCGCGGAATTCGCACGGGGCCACCTGTTCTCCGGGTTTCCGTTCGATCTCCTGGGCTATAGCCTCACCGGCACCGACGAGATGATGCAGCTCGCCTCGGTCATTGGCGTCTACGGCCTGACCGTCCTGGCGCCATTGCTCGCCATGACCCCGGCCCTAGTCTGGCCCGCCGATGGCCGGGCGCTGACGCAGCGCCTGGCGCCGGTATTCCTGGCCCTCCTGGTCGTGGCGGCGCAGCTCGGCTATGGCTGGAACCGCCTCAGCGGCACGGTGTCGACCGAGCGGCAGGACATGGCGTTGCGGTTGGTGCAGCCGCTGGTGCTGGAGCATGCCGATTTCGGCAATGTCGATCCGGTGGCGCTGATCGACCGGCTGTTGATGCTTTCGGACATGCGGATGGACCCCAATGACCAGGGGCTGAGCGACATCACGCATCTGGTCTGGCCCGAATCGAGCCTGCCCTTCTTCCTGGAGACCTATCCCGAGGCACTCGCCCGCATCGCCCGGCTGCTGCCCGAACAGGCGACGCTGCTCGCCGGCGTGCCGCGCCGCCCCTATGAGCTGGGTGCCGAGGCCGAGGCCGAGCCTCCCTACAATTCGGTGGTCGCGATCAACACCGATGGCGAGGTGGTGGCCAGCTATGACAAGGCACACCTGGTGCCGTTCGGGGAATATCTGCCATTTGCCGATTTCTTTGCCCGGCTGGGTATCAAGCAATTCGTGCCGGGCGCCGACGGCTGGTCCGCGGGCGATGTGCGGCGGCGACTGATGAGCCTGCCCGCCGCTCCGGCGCCGCTGGTGCTGGTCTGCTACGAGATCATCTTTTCCGGCGATTTGGGTGACGTTGCCGGCGCGCAGTTCCTGCTCAATGTCACCAATGACGCCTGGTTCGACGGCTCGGTGGGGCCCGCCCAGCATGCCCACCACGCCCGGTTGCGGGCCGTGGAGGAAGGCATGAGCCTGGTGCGCGCCGCCAATACCGGCCTGACCTTCGCCACCGATCCCCTGGGCCGGATCACGGCGCAACTGGCGCCCGCCGAAATGGCGGCTCTCGACGTGCGTCCGCATCAGCGTCTCGAGAGCACGGTGTTCCAGAGCGTGCGGCACTGGCCCTTTCTCATCGCGGTCGTGGCGGGCATTCTCGCCGGCTTCGTGGCCTCGCGAAGCGGCCGGAAGCGCCGGCCGCAATAGCAGATCAGGGAAAACAATTTGGGCCGGCTCAGGGATATCGTCATCGACGCCGACCACCCTGCCGCCCTTGCCCGCTTCTGGGCCGCGGCACTCGATGGCTATGCCATCTTGCCCTATGACGATACCGAAATCGCCCGGCTGGCAGCTTTGGGCCTGACCCCCGAGAGCGATACCAGCGTCATGATCGCAGGACCCGGCACGCGGCTCTGCATCCACCTGCGCACAGGCCCGCGCCCGACGCGCAATCGCGTCCATCTCGATATCACGGCCGATGATGTCGAAGCCGAAGTGGCGCGCCTTCTGGCCCTGGGTGCCACGAGGGTGCGCGACGGCGGCGGCTATATCGTGCTCAACGACCCGGAAGGCAATAATTTCTGCGTCTGCGCGGCAGGTTAGCCCCGGACCACAAAGCAAAACCCCGACTGCATTGCTGCAATCGGGGTTTTGAGAAATTGGTGCCCAGAAAAGGACTCGAACCTTCACGCCTTGCGGCACACGGACCTGAACCGTGCGCGTCTACCAATTCCGCCATCTGGGCGACGGCGGTGTGTCTATGGTGATGGCCGGGCATTGTCAATGCGGTTTCACGCACAAACTCAGAAGTTTGCACCATCCCAGTGTTTGATGGCGTTACGGTCCACCACCGGGGCGTCTTCCAGACAATTGACATTGACCATGACCATCTCATTGCCCTGGCCGTCACTGCCCCGCGCGAAGGACTCGATGCCGCAGGTCCTGCAGAACAGGTGGTCAATCTTGTCGGTGTTGAAGTGATAGAGCGTCAGCTGGTCCTCTCCCGATCTGAGGGTGAAGTCTCCGGCGGGAAGGGATTGCATGACCCAGCCCAGGCGCCGGCAACGGGAACAATTGCAGTCCCCCATGGACGACAGGTCGGTGCGGGCGGTGAAGCGCACCGCGCCACAATGGCACTGGCCGTGATAGTCGCGCATTTCGTTCACGATAGTTCTCCTCGGAAAGTTTGAGAACAAATAGAGAACGCTTGAACGCCCGAGTCAAGCCGCAGCGGTGAAAACGAGACCGCTGGAAGGCTCGACAGGAGCAAGCTGCCTGCGCTAGAAGCGGTTCCAAAGCAGTTTTGCCGCCCGGAGTGTCACCATGGATCGCAATGCCCCCAAGCTCGTCACCGTTTTCGGCGGGTCGGGATTTGTCGGCAATCATCTGGTGCAATTGCTGGCCCGCAAGGGCTATCGGATTCGCGTGGCGGTGCGGCGGCCGGATCTCGCCGGGGAAGTGCGCATGTTCGGCAGCGTTGGTCAGATCGTGCCGGTGCAGGCGAATCTGCGCAACGAGGCCTCGGTGCAGCGCGCGGCCGCCGGTTCGGATATCGTCATCAACCTGGTCGGCATTGGCCATCAGAGTGGCAAGCAGAGCTTTGAGGCCGTGCATGTCGAGGGCGCGGCCGCCGTGGCCCGCGCTGCCAAGGCGGCCGGCGCCAGCGCTCTGGTGCACATGTCGGCGCTGGGTGTGGAGCAAGCGGCTGAAGTCAGCGCCTATGCCGCCTCCAAGCTTGCCGGCGAAAAGGCCGTGCTCGAGGCGTACCCCAATGCCGTGATCGTTCGCCCCTCGCTGATGTTCGGGCAGGGCGATGGCTTCTTCAACCTGATGGGCACGCTGGCGCGCATGCTGCCGGTCATGCCGCTGATTGCGGGAAAGACCCAGTTCCAGCCCGTGTTCGTGGGCGATGTGGCCGAGGCCATCGCCCTGGCGGCCGAAGGCGCCGTCAAGGGCGGCCGCGTCTATGAGCTGGGCGGACCGGATGTGGAGAGCCACAAGGTGCTGATGCAGCGCATCCTGCGCGAGGCCGGGCGCAATCGGCCGCTGATCCCGATGCCATCGGGGCTGATGAAAGTCCTGGCGAGCGTGCTCGGCATCCTGCCGTTCAAGCCGCTGATCACAGCCGATCAGGTTGAACTGCTGGGCGTGGACAACATTGTTTCCGAGGCGGCCCGCAAGGACAAGCGCACGCTGGCCGGCTTCGGTATCACGCCCACCAGCATGGATGAGATCCTGCCCACCTATATGTGGCGCTTCCGCCGCCATGGGCAGTTCGACCGTGAGGGCGGCACCCCGGCCTATCCGGTGTGATTCCGGGCCCCCAATTTTCGTTCATCAAGAGACTCCTGGACCCGGTCCGGGAGTTTTTGTTTTTGCGGCGAAATGCCCATTTCTCCAACCAGTTACATCTGGCGGGATATGTCGCGTCTCTCTCGCCCTATGCGTCGTCCGCATGCGTGCGCAGCGGCCCGGTCGCCAACCGCCGGACCGGGCTGGGCTCCGTCCGTCCGGAAAGAATCTCAAGATATATCTTGAATTGCCGCGTCGCACTGCCGATCTCCAGATGCGAAGGGCTTTGTGATATATCTGGAGATAGGTCATGACCTACTGGAAGAATGGTGAGCCGAACTGGCGGCAGTTCGAGCGCATGGCGCGTCGCGGCTGGGGCCGCATGCAGCGCATGGCCGATGACGAATTCGGCAATATGGGTGGCAGCTTCCGCGTCGGGCGGATGCTGGCTTCGGGCGATCTTCGGCTGGTGGCGCTCTATTTCATCGAGCAGCAGCCGCGCCACGGCTATGATCTGATCAAGGCGGTGGAGGAGCGTTCCAACGGGGTCTATTCGCCCAGCCCCGGCATTGTCTATCCGGCCCTGACCTATCTCGAAGAAGCCGGTTACGTCACCTCTGCCGCCGACGGGAACAAGAAGCTCTATACCATTACCGACGAGGGCAAGGCGCATCTGGAACAGAATCGCGAGGCCGTCGGCTCGACGCTCGACTTCCTGGCGCGCACCGGCGACCAGATGAACCGGTTCCGCGAATTCGTGAAGGCTGACTGGCCCTTTGGCGAGGGCGCCAATCCCGAGCAGGGCAATGTGCCGCCCCATTGGGCCGAGCGCGAACCGGAGCGGGATCGGCCGATGCACGATGCCACGCCCGAGCTGGAAGCGGCGCGCAAGACGCTCAAGGACGCCATCAAGCGCGTCCGGCGAGGCGACAAGGAACAGCAGCGCAAGGCCGCTGCCATCCTGCAGCAGGCCGCCACCGCGCTCCATGCACTGGGCGATGACGAGGTGGATATCTGAGGCATTGGCCTCAAAACCTTCACCCTACGTGATCCGTCCTCGGGTTTGACCCGAGGGCGGCAGGGTGTCGTAACGAGGCAGGACGGCATAGTGACCCTCAGGCGCCCGGCTTGGTGCGCAGGAAGTCCAGCACCATCTGCACGGCATGGGCTTCGCGTTCCTGCACCATGTTGACGCTCGAGAGGTCGCGCTCGAAGATCACCGAAAGCGTGGCCGTGTTGGACACGTAGAAAAAGCCCAGGGCCGCGACGGAGATGTAGAGCTGCACCGGATCGACATCGCGGCGGAACACGCCCGAGGCGGCGCCGCGCTCGATGATGGCGGCGATCTGCCCCACCAAAGGTGAATGGAGCGCCTTGATGTCGGGCAGGGTCTTCAAAAACCGCGCATTCTCGATGTTTTCCGTGCCCAGAAGGCGCGGAAACCAGGGATTGGCGAGAAAGTGCCGGAAGGTGAAGCGCACCAGCCGGTCCATGGCCTGCACGGGGTCGTATTGATCCAGAGACAGCGCGCGTTCGCCACTGCGGATCTCCTGATAGGCGTCCAGCAGCACCGCGCGGTACAGCTCCTCCTTGTTGCCGAAATAATGGTAAAGCAGGCGCTTATTGGCGCCGGCCCTGTCGGCAATGGCGTCCACCCGCGCCCCCTCGAACCCCCGATCGGCGAATTCCACCCGCGCTGCGGCGAGGATGGAGGCCTTGGTCTTGGCCGAATTGCGCGGGCGCTTTGCCGCCTCAGCTTTGCGCCGAGGCGTCTCCACGACCGCGGGTGAAGATGGATCGGACACGAGTGGACACCGCCGGAATGGACATGAGGATGGTCAGGATGATGACGAGGCAGATAACAGCAGAGATGGGCCGGGTAAAGAACGGGCTGGGGTCGCCATTGGTCAGCAGCAGCCCGCGCCGGAGATTGAGATCGAGCAGATCGCCCAGGATGATGCCGAGCACCAGCGGCGCCATGGGATATTTCATCTCCCGCAGGATGAAGCCGACAATGCCGAAGCCGACCATGACCCAGACATCGAACATGCGCTGGGTGATGGCGAAGGACCCCACGACGCAGAGCACATAGACCACCGCCATCAGCCGTTCACGCGGCACCGACAGCACGGTCAGGAGCGGCCTGGTGAGGGTCAGCCCGAAGACCAGCATGGCGATGGTCGAGAACAGCAGGATCGCCACGATCTGATAAAGGAATTCGGGGTTCTCCGTCATCAGCAGGGGGCCCGGGCGGATGCCGTGAATGAACATGGCGGCGATCAGCACGGCGGCCGCCGCGGAGCCGGGCAGGGCCAGCGTCAAGGTCGGGATCATGGCGCCGGGAATGACGGCGGAATTGCCGGTTTCGGCGGCGATCAAGCCTTCCTGGCTACCCTTGCCGAACAGATGCCTCTCCTTGCTGGTGCGCCTGGCGGCCGCATAGGAGGCCCAGGCGCCCACATCCTCACCGACACCGGGCACGATGCCGACAAAGGTGCCGATCAGGCCCGAACGGATGATGGTCCACTTGTAGCGGAATATCTCGGAGAGGCGCGGAATGACGCGGTCTCCCGACGAGACGATGCGGGCCTGGGCGCTGCGCTTCATGACGCCGAGAATTTCAGCAAAGCCGAAGGCGCCAACCATGGCGGGGATGAGATCGACCCCGCCACCCAGCGCCGGTATGCCGAAGGTGAAGCGCTGATGCGCATGCAGGGTTTCCATGCCGACCATGGCGACCAGCAGTCCGAGAATGCCTGCAATATAGCCCTTGAGCGGGTCGTCCATGGCGGTGAGCTGGCCGGAAATGACGACACCGAACAGCGCCAGCCAGAAGAATTCATAGGTACCGAACTTGAGCGCTGCCTCGGCGAGGAGCGGCGCGATCAGCGCCAGGGCAAAGATGCCCACCACGGTTCCCAGGGCCGAAGAGGTGGTGGCCAGGCCCATGGCTGTGCCGGCCTTGCCCTGCAGGGCCAGGGGGTGTCCATCGAGCGTGGTGGCGGCACTGGCCGGGGTGCCGGGAATGGAGAGCAGGATGGCTGTGCGGCTGCCGCCATAGATGGCACCGCAATAAAGGCACATCAGGCACAAAATGGCCTGGTCGGGCGCCATCTTGTAGGTCAGCGTCACGAGCAGGGCCACGCCCATGGTGGCGGTGAGACCCGGCAGGGCCCCGATGACAATGCCCAGCAGGGTCGCCCAGGCAATGTTGAACAGCGAAAGCGGGGTGAGGAAATGGGCGAGCCCGCCCCCCAGCAGCAGCAATCCGTCGAACATGGTTCTGCCCCCTTCTATGGCAAGCGCACGAGGAAGGCGCGCTCGAACACCAGCGTCACCACGGTGGCAGTGACGAGGGCAAGACCGAGCGCCCAGGGCAGGGATCTGAGAAGCGGCTGGCGGGGCGTGGCCAGCCAGCACTCGAACACCAGGATGAAGGCGAAGACGAAAATGCCGGTCGCCGCCCAGAAGGGCAGGGTGCCAATGAGCCCCAAAGTGTAGATCAGGGCCAGCAGCATGACTGCCAGCGCCCGCCCGGCCGCGCCCGAGACCAGGGCGCCGGACAATTGCTGCCAGCCCCCCACGGCCGGCGTGCGGAGGGATCGGAAGGCCAGGATGGTGCCGCACAGGGTCAGCGCGATGCTGAGCAGGCCCGGCACCAGGCCTGGAACCGTCATGGGATTGATGCGCCGCACTTCCAACCGGTCCATGGTCCAGGCGCCGTAGAAGATGGCGAGCCCCAGGACGATAAAGACGAGGCCGGCCAGCAGGTCGGCCTTGATCATGCCCGGTTGCGGGGCGTCATCGGACGGCGTGGGGGTGTCGGTGGACGTGTCAGTGGCCATGGGGCGTTGTGTGTTGCTGCTTTCCAGAAAGGCCCCCTCACCCGGCGCTAAGCGCCGACCTCTCCCCAAGGGAGAGGTAGAAGGGAGTGGACATCGCGGCTCGGAACACCTCTCCCTTGGGGGAGAGGTCGCGACGAAGTCGCGGGTGAGGGGGCCTTTGAGACCAGCTTACCCCAACCCGCGAAGCATATCTTACATCCCCACTTCGGTGCGGGTTTCGCAGTCGATACCGATGGTGGAGGGGTCGTTGACCGCCTCGCCACGCTCGACCGAGGAACAGGCTTCGAGGATGACCACGGGCATGGCCAGCGCGCGGGCCTCGGCACCATAAGAGGGAGCGAAGACCGCACCGAAGGTCTCGGCATAGGTCTTGATTTCCTCGGAGTTCATCACCTTCTCGGCCCAGATCTTGTCCATGGTGGCAATGACCTCATCGGGCACGCCGGCCGGAATGAAGATGCCGAAATAGTCCGGCGCCAGGGGCATGTCGGGCAGCCAATTGGTGATCGGCGGGATCGGATCGACGCCGTCGAGTTCAAGGGGCTTGTCGGACAGAACGGCCAGGGGTTTGAGGCGCCCGCCGCGGATCAGTTCGGTCTGTTCCACCGCCAGCTGCGTGGTGGCCATGGCCTCGCCCGAGGCAGTGGCGATGGCGGCCGGCCCACCCCCGTCATAGGTGATCATGTTGTAGTTGAAACCCTCGGCCGCGTCGGACAGGGCCGCAATGGCCGTGCCGCCCGAGGAGGTAATGCCCGCCGTGGCCACGGTGATCTCGTTGCCACGGGTCTTGAGGGCTTCAAGGAGCTGCCCGAAATCGGTGAACTCGCTGTCGGCCGGCACCGAAACCACCGGCACGTTGGCAACCGAAAGATAGATGTGCCAGTCATCGATATCGGTGCCTTCAAGCAGGCCAGTCACCGAATAAGTGGCGTTGTTGGCAATGGCATTGGCGGTCCAGGTATAGCCATCGCGCGGGGCGTTGAGCACTTCCTGGGTGCCGATGGCGCCAGACGCGCCCGGCTGGTTGACCACCACGACCTCGACGCCCAGCGCCTCGGCCAGGATGGGGGCGGTAACGCGCGTCACCTGATCGGTCGAGCCGCCGGCGCCCCACGGCACGATCAGGTTGATCGGCCGATCCGGCTTCCATTCCTGCGCCTGGGCCATCTGGGCGAAAATCATGCCCGTCCCCAGCGTCAAAAGGGCCGAGCCCGACGCCAGGACGGTCCGCAGAGACTGCTTCATCGTCTTGTCCTCCCAATGTGTGCGGAACCTGTTCTTTTGGTTCTCGAGGGGAAGCTTGCGACCGATGCCGGGTCGAGTCAAGACAGAAGTAACCATACGGTGACCATTGCCAATGCTCGCAGACAGTCAGAAAATGCGTGGCAGCAATGGGTTCGAGTGGTAACAGGGTGGCATTCGTGCCGGTCCGAACCGGATCGTTCGCTGCAGCAGGGAGCGGGGCAATGGAGTTCGAAATCGGCCGAGCGGTCATCATGCTTCTGGCGCTGGGCGCCGGAGCCGTGGTCAAGGGCGCCACGGGCATGGGGCTGCCGTTGGTGGCGCTGCCGGTGCTGACGACGTTTTTCGGGCTGCAACATGCCGTAGGGCTGATGGTCATCCCCCTGATCTGCACCAATGCGTGGCAGGTCTGGCGTTTCCGCGCGGCCGCGCGGGACCATCGCATGGGCTTCCTGCCGCTGTTTCTCGCCGGTGGCGCCGTGGGCATCGGCCTTGGCACCTGGGCGCTGACCAGCCTGCCCGAACGGGCCCTGGTGCTGACGCTGGGCATCATTCTGCTGTGCTATTGCGCGTTGCGGCTTATCGCGCCGCATTTCGTGGTCGGGCCCGAACTTGCCCGCAAAGCCGGGCCTCTGGCCGGGATGGGCGGGGGCATGCTGCAAGGCGCGACCGGCATTTCGGCGCCGATCGGCGTCACTTTCATCCATGCCATGTCGCTGGAGCGGGACGTGCATGTCTTTGCCGTCTCCGCCATGTTCCTGCTCTATGCCAGCGTGCAATTGCCCGCCCTGGCCATTGCCGGTGTCATGCAGCCGCAATGGCTGCTGGACGGCGTCCTGGCCCTGGTGCCGATCCTGTTGTTCATGCCGGTGGGGCAAGCCATTGCCGGGCGATTGAGCCGCAAGGCCTTCGACCGCACGATCCTGATCTTTCTCGGCGCCATCGGCGTGAAGATGGTGCTCGGCCTCTAGTCACCGGGGCCGAGCAATTTCGATCGGTGCCGCATCGGAGCGCTTGACGGGAACCATCCGCCTCATATAGGTAAGTAACTAATCAGTTACACCGAATGCTGCGGCTTGGGAGGAATTCAGATGGCAGAGCAACGGCTTGGCATCATCATGCATGGCGTCACCGGACGCATGGGTTACAACCAGCACCTAGTGCGCTCGATCCTGGCGATCCGCGACCAGGGCGGCATCATGCTGAAAAATGGCGACCGACTTGTCGTCGATCCGATCATTGTCGGGCGCGACCGCGACAAGATCGAAGCGCTGGCCAAGAAGCACAATATTGCGCGCTGGGGCACGGACCTCGATGCGGCGCTCGCCAATCCCGAAGACGCTATCTTCTTCGATGCCGGTACGACGCTGATGCGCGCAGGCCTGCTGGAGCGGGCCCTGGCCGCCGGCAAGCATGTCTATTGCGAAAAGCCGACCTCGGACGATCTCGAGATCGCCGTGAACCTCGCCAAGACGGCCCGTGCCTCGGGCCTCAAGCATGGCGTGGTGCAGGACAAGCTGTTCCTGCCGGGCCTGATGAAAATCAAGATGCTCAGGGATAGCGGCTTCTTCGGCAAGATCCTGTCGGTGCGCGGCGAGTTCGGCTATTGGGTGTTCGAGGGCGACTGGCAGAAGGCGCAGCGCCCGAGCTGGAACTACCGCAAGAATGACGGCGGCGGCATCATCCTCGATATGCTGTGCCACTGGCGCTATGTGATGGACAATCTCTTCGGCGAAGTGCAGGCCGTCTCGTGCCTGGGCGCAACCCATATTCCGCAGCGCGTCGACGAGAAGGGCAATACTTTCGATTGCGACACCGATGACGCGGCCTATGCCACGTTCGAGCTGGAAGGCGGCATCATCGCCCAGATCAATTCGAGCTGGACCACCCGCGTGCGCCGCGACGACCTCGTGACCTTCCATGTCGATGGCACCCATGGCTCGGCGGTGGCGGGCCTGCACAAATGCTGGACCCAGCATCGCGTCAATACGCCCAAGCCGGTGTGGAACCCCGACCAGCCGCAGACCATGAACTTCTTCAACGATTGGGAAGAGGTGCCGGACAACTGGCCCGCGGATAATGGCTTCAAGGCCCAGTGGGAGATGTTCCTGCGCCACGTCGCCGAGGACGCCCCCTGGCCCTATGGGCTGGAAGCCGGTGCCAAGGGCGTGCAGCTGGCCGAACTTGGCCTGAAGAGCTGGGAGGAACGCCGCTGGCTGGATGTGCCGAAGCTGGAGTTTTGAGCTCGGACTTCTCCCAAGCACGGTGTCACCCCGGCCTTGAGCCGGGGCCCATCCTGAGCCCTGTCCACGCTCTGTGAACGTTGATTGACCTCAAGATGGATCCCGGCTCAAGGCCGGGATGACAGCCGGGTTCTTTGAGATTTCAAGGACACGACCATGACCACAATCAACCTGCCCAATCCCGACCGATCGGTCACGCCCTACACGCTTACCGGCGATCCGATCCCCTTCGTCAAATTCAAGGCAACCGACTTTCCGCGCATCGCCTATTCGGCGGCGCATGTGGTGGCCGACCCGCTGGCCAGCAACGATCCCTGGCTGACCCCGGCCATTGACTGGGACACGACGCTGAAATTCCGCCACCGCATGTGGGATCTGGGCCTGGGCGTTGCCGAGGCCATGGACACCGCCCAGCGCGGCATGGGCCTGACCTGGACCGAAGCGCAGGAGCTGATCAAGCGTTCGCAGGCGGAAGCGCGCACCCGCGATGACAGCCTCATCGCCTATGGCGCCGGCACCGATCATCTCGCTCCGGGCCCGGACGTGACCATCGATGACATCATCAGAGCCTATGACGAGCAGGTGGGCTTTGTCGAAGCCCAGGGCGGCCGCGTCATCCTGATGGCCAGCCGGGCGCTCGCCGCCGCGGCCAAGTCGCCGGACGATTATGCCCGCGTCTATGGCCATGTCCTTTCCCAGGTGAGGCAGCCGGTGATCATGCACTGGCTGGGCGAGATGTTCGACCCGGCCCTTGAGGGCTATTGGGGCAATGCCGATCACGGCAAGGCCATGGATGTCTGTCTCGACGTCATCGCGGCCAATGCAATACAAGTCGATGGCATCAAGATTTCGCTGCTTTCGGCAGAGAAGGAAATCAAGATGCGCCGCCGTCTGCCGGCCTCGGTCAAGATGTATACGGGCGACGATTTCAACTATGCCGAACTGATCGCAGGCGACGAGCAGGGCTATTCGCACGCGCTTCTGGGCATTTTCGACGCCATTGCGCCGGCGGCTTCGGCGGGCCTGGCGGCCCTGGGTCGTGGCGACAAAGCAGAGTTCTTTGACATCCTCGAACCCACGGTGCCGCTGAGCCGGCATATCTTTGCGGCGCCGACCCGCTTCTACAAGACCGGTGTGGTGTTCCTGGCCTATCTCAATGGGCTTCAGGACCATTTCGCCATGATCGGGGGGCAGCAATCGACCCGCTCGCTGCAGCACCTCAGCGAGCTGTTCCGCCTGGCCGACAAGGCACGCGTGCTGGCCGATCCGAACCTGGCCGTAGCCCGCATGAAGGCCGTCCTCGCCGTCCATGGAGTTTCCGCATGAGCGCCGACACCGTCATCTCGCTGAATCTGGCCACCACCCGCACGCAATGGGGCTTTCCCGAGGCCGTTGACGGGTGCCTCAGGGCCGGCATTACCGCCATTTCGCCGTGGCGCGACCAGATCGAGGCAATCGGGCTCGACGAAGCCGCCCGCATTGTCCGTGAGAACAAGATCCGCGTCACCGGTGTTTGCCGCGGCGGCATGTTCCCGGGCGTGGATGCGGCCGACCGGCAGGCGCGCATCGACGACAATTTGAAGGCCATCGACGAGGCTGCTGCGCTTAATGCCGATTGCCTCGTGCTGGTGGTGGGCGGCCTGCCCGGTTCATCCAAGGACCTGCCCGGCGCCCGCCAGCAGGTGACCGATGGCATTGCCGCCATGCTGCCCCATGCCAAGGCCTCGGGCGTCAAGATTGCCATCGAGCCGCTCCATCCCATGTATGCGGCCGACCGGGCCTGTGTGAACACGGTCGATCAGGCGCTCGACATCTGCGAGAAGCTGGGCGAGACGGTCGGGGTGGCGCTGGACGTCTATCACATCTGGTGGGACCCCAACCTTGCCAATGCCATTGCCCGGGCCGGCCGGATGAAGCGCATCTTCGCCCATCACATCTGCGACTGGCTGGTGCCGACCAAGGACATGCTGCTCGATCGCGGCATGATGGGGGACGGGGTCATCGACTTGAAGGCCATCCGCAAGATGATCGAGGACGCTGGATTTTTCGGGCCCCAGGAAGTCGAAATCTTCAGTCAGGACAATTGGTGGAAGCGCCCTGGGGACGAGGTCCTTCAGGTGATCAAGGAACGCGTCGCAACGGTCTGCTGAGCAGCATCGCCCGAAACAAAAAAGCCCCGGACCGATCCGGGGCTTTTGCATTCCACAGGGCCAGATTAGCTGGCTTTGTAGAAGGTGATCGACTGGCAGAGGATGCCCAGCTGGCAGCCGGTGATCTTGACGGCATCATTGGCCACCAGGGTCACCTTGGCACCGGCACTGGAGCCACCATAGTTGATGGTGCCTTCCCACTTGCCGGGTGCGGTCTGCTCGGCGACCACAACCTGCTGGTTCACGAATTGCAGGTTTTCCGGGGTGCGCGAAGCGCCCTGGATATCGTTGAGGACGCCGCACAATTCGGTGCCATCGCCGCACAGGCGGAAGGTGAAGCTGGTGCCTTCGGCATCGACCCAGGTCCCGTTGATCACGGCTTCCTGGGCAAGGGCGGGGGTGGCAAGAGCGCCCAGCAGGGCGCCGGCGGCAAGAATGGATCGCAGCTTGGTCAATTCAAGTCTCCTTCAGGTGGTCGCGCCCCTCCGCTCGCCACCACGTCAGTGATCAAAGTTAGAATGATGCCGCATATAACGCGCAAAATGCGGCGAAGTTGCGGGCAAGACCAAACCGGTATTGGCCAGGAGCTTGCGTCAGCGCCGAAACGTTGCCGCCAGCTCCACATGGGTCGACCACGCGAACTGATCCACTGCCACTAGACTGTTCAAGCTGAACCCAGCCTGAACGAGCAGGGCCGCGTCGCGGGCAAAGGTCCTGGGATCGCACGCCACCATCACCACGTGGCGCACCTTGGACAGTGCAATTTCCCTGACCTGCGCCTCCGCGCCGGCGCGGGGCGGGTCCAGCACCACGGTTTCGAAATTGAGCTCGAAGCGCGTGAGGGGATCGCGGAAGAGGTCCCGGGCCTTTGCGGTGACCGCCTTGAGACCCTTGGTGTGGCGCACTGCCTTATCCAGCGCCGCAATCCCGGCCCTGTCGCTGTCGGCGGCATAGACCGGGGCCCGCTTTGCGAGGCGCAAGGCAAACGGACCAATGCCACAGAACAGGTCGGCCACCGATTTCGCGGGACCCACCGCAGCCAGCACATATTCGGCCAGCACCTCTTCGGCCTCGGCGGTGGCCTGGAGGAAGCTGCCGATGGGCAGGTCGACTTCCGAGGCGCCCATGGTGACGCTGGGCTGCTGGCGCAGCAGGATCATCTCCTTGTCGAGCGCCAGCCGCGCCACACCCAAAGCATTGGCCAAAGGCACCAGTTTTTCGGCGCGTACACCCTTGGGCGCCTTGCGGACGCCCACATCGATACCGGCATTGGTGGCGGTGACGCTGATATCGCAATCGCCAATGGCGGCGCCGAGCGCGCGGGCGATGTCGGGCGCGCGCCTGAGTTCTGGCACCAGGATCGGGCAGGCATCGAGGTCGAGCAGGTCATGGCTCCTGAGCTGCATGTAGCCGGCGCCCGTCTTGCGGGCGTGCAGCGTGGCGCGGCGGCGCCCGGTGCCATGGGCGATGATGAAGCGTTCAACCTGCGTATCGATGCCGGCATGGCGGAGCGGGGCTTCCACGAGGCCGGTCTTGAACGCCTGGTAGCTCTGCGCATCCATATGCTGCAACTGGCAGCCGCCACAGATTCCGAAATGCGGGCAAAGCGGTTCCACCCGGTTCGGGGCAGGGGTCTTGATGCCGACCAGTGCGCCACGATCCCCATCCAACCTGATGTCCACGACTTCGCCGGGCAGCGCAAAGGGCACGAAAACCTTCTTGCCATCGATCAGGGCGACGCCCTCGCCCTTATGGCCAAGGCTTTCGATGGTAGCGGTGATGGTCATGGCGTTCCGGGGGCTTGCTGGGGCGGAAGTAGCGGTTTTGAGGGACTATGTCACCCCACCCTCAGTCCCTCCTCATCAAGGGGAGGGATGCAAAGGACCGAACCACCAGTGTTCATCGTCTCCCTCCCCCTTGTGGGGAGGGACCAAGGGTTGGGGTCCCAAATAGCATCCCAAATAGCCAGGGGCCCGATCATTTCTGATCAGGCCCCTGGCTTGCTGCTTAACTTTTTTGCCTTTGGCCGGGCTCAAACCTGCTGGACGGCTTCCACGCCCGGCACGAAGTGGCGGAGCAGGTTTTCGATACCGTTCTTGAGGGTCGCGGTC
Source organism: Devosia salina (assembly GCF_019504385.1). NCBI lineage: Bacteria > Pseudomonadati > Pseudomonadota > Alphaproteobacteria > Hyphomicrobiales > Devosiaceae > Devosia > Devosia salina. The sequence continues at coordinate 4,165,127 of NZ_CP080590.1, read as the reverse complement.
GAGGAGGGGCAGCCCGAGCAGGCGCCCTGCATATGAAGGAACACGGTGCCCTCCTTGAAACCCTTGAAGATGATGTCGCCACCATCCATGGCGACCGCCGGACGCACGCGGGTCGCGAGCAGTTCCTTGATCACCTCGACCATTTCCTTGTCGTCCGCGTCGAAGAATTCCTCGCCATTGTCCGAAACGGCACCGGCCGCCTGGCCCTCGGCGATGACCGGCTTGCCGGACAGGAAATGATCCATGATGACACCGAGAATGGCCGGCTTGATATGGGCCCAATTGGTGTCGTCCTTGGTGACCGAGATGAAGTCGGAGCCGAGGAACACGCCGGTGACGCCGGAAATGGCGAAGAGGCCCATCGCCAGCGGCGAGACCGCTGCGGCGTCGACCGACCGGAAATCGCGCGGCTCGCCCACCAGCACTTCGCGCCCCGGCAGGAACTTCAGGGTCGCCGGATTGGGCGTGGCTTCGGTCTGGATGAACATGGCGTTTTCCGCTGCGTCGGTACGATTAGAATGCTTCTAAAATAGACTTTTGGACTGCAAGCGCAAGGGCAATAATGCTAGCTCTGCGTGATCGTCAGCCAAGGGGTGCTTCGAATGTCCCTCGAATTCTGGACCCTGTTCGGCGCCATGATCCTGGGCCTCGTGCATCTGAGTGCGGCCTCCTTTGCGTTCAAGGCGCAGGTGGGAAACCTTTATACGGTCGGGGCCAGGGACGCCAATCTGCAGCCCGCGGGAGTGGCGGCCCGGCTGGAGCGGGCGCAGCGCAATTTCCTCGAAACCTTCCCCATTTTCGTCGCCGCGGTGCTGATGCTCGAATTTATCGGTGGCACGGGTGGCTGGCTCAGCGTCAGCGGCTGCCTGCTCTATCTCGCCTTCCGATGCCTCTATCTGCCGCTCTATGCGCTGGGCCTGCCCTGGATCCGCACCTTCAGCTGGAACGCCGCCACGGCAGGACTGGCGCTGGTCATGATCGCCATTCCTCTTGAGGCCCGTGGGGGCATTTGAGACCTTCCTGCCATTCGAGCACAGCTCTCATAGCCTGCCTCGCTCAAATCATGCCACCGGCATGATTTGGCCGCTGAGCGGCACACTCAGCAGATCGCGATGACTTCCTCGTCGCTCATACGGCCGGGGACGATGGTCAGGGGAATGGGCAGCACATTGGCGCGGGCCGCGAAATGGGTCACCAGGGGGCCCGGTCCCTCGGGCGACTTCGACGCCGCAAGCACCAGAATGGCGATGTCGTGATCCTTGTCGATGACGCGTTCGATCTGTTCGGGGCCATTGCCCTCGCGAATCACGGATTCAGTGCGGACGTCGCCGATTTCCCTGATGCGGGCCAGGCGCATGTCGAGATTGCGTTCGGCCTCCTCGACCGCCTCGGCCCGCAGCACATCCTCGACGCCCAGCCCGATGAATTCGGGCTTGGGGATGATGGTCATCAGCACCACCGTGCCGCCCGTGCGCTTGACCCGCCAGGCGGCAAAGGTCAGGGCGCGGTCGCATTCCTCGGTCTCGTCGATGACTACCAGGAACTTGCGCTTGTATTCGACTTGCGAAACCAAATGGGCCTCCGGGTTTCCTTAGCGAATGAAGCCGATGATAGAACGAACCTCTCGCATTGTCTGTTCGGCAATGACACCGGCGCGCTCGCCTCCATCACGCAGCACTGCGTCGATGGTTTCCGGATCATCGAGCAGGCGGCGCATTTCATCGGCCATGGGCGCCAGCACCGACACGGCCAGCTCGGCCAGGGCCGGCTTGAACTTGCCCCAGCCATGCCCGCCGAACTCGCCCAGCACATCCTGCTTGGACTTGTCCGACAGGGCGGCATAGATGCCCACGAGATTGTCGGCCTCCGGGCGATCCTTGAGCCCGTCGACCTCATGCGGCAGCTCCGCCGGATCGGTGGTCGCCTTCTTGATCTTCTTGGCGATGGCGTCAGCATCGTCGAGCAGGGAAATGCGCGACTGGTCGGACGGGTCCGACTTGCTCATCTTCTTGGTGCCGTCGCGCAGGCTCATGATGCGCGTGGCCGGGCCCGCGATCAGCGGCTCGGTGATGGGGAAGAACTGGCCCTCGACGGTCGCGACGCCCTCTGCGGCGATGGACGCGGCATAGTCATTGTTGAACTTGGCCGCGATGTCGCGCGTCAGTTCGAGATGCTGCTTCTGGTCGTCGCCGACCGGCACATGGGTGGCCTTGTAGAGGAGGATATCGGCGGCCATGAGCGAGGGATAGGCAAACAGACCCAGCGAGACATTTTCGCTGTTCTTGCCGGCCTTGTCCTTGAACTGGGTCATGCGGGCCATCCAGCCCATGCGCGCGACGCAGTTGAACACCCAGGCCAGCTCGGCGTGCTGGACCACCTGGGACTGGTTGAAGACGATCGAGCGCTTCGGATCAACGCCGGCGGCAATAAAGGCAGCCGCGACCTCGCGGGTGGCGCGGCGGAGCGCATCGGGCTCCTGCCAGACGGTGATGGCGTGCATGTCGACCACGCAATAGATGGTCTCATGCGTGTCCTGCAGGGGCACGAAACGACGGATGGCGCCGAGATAATTGCCCAGATGCAGGTCGCCGGATGGCTGGATGCCGGAGAAGACGCGGGGACTGAACGACATGGAGGCCTTCAACAGAAACGGGAGATTCCGGCCTCTTCTATACGGAGCGAGGCGCGATGAAAACCGCTAGAGCTCTTTGTCCTGTCTAGCCGCGCCTGAGGCGCCGCAGCAGCAGGCCGAGGGGCTGCGTGCCGCTGACGTGAATGAGCGTGAAATAGACCAGCACGCCAAAGCCGATCAATGACGCCAGCACGCCGGACTGGCGCCAGAGCGGCACCCCGCTCATCAGATGCGCCGCGCCTTGCCGCGCCAGCACCCAGAGCGCACAGCCCATGACGAGGCTGATCAGCGCGATGGCGAGCTGGCCCCGCCATTGCCGGCGCGTCAGCGCGAAATGGTGGCGGAGGGCCAATGTGCCGGCGAGCAGGAGCACGTTGAGCCAGGAGGAAGCGGCGGTGGCGATGGCGATGCCGACATGCAGGAAGCTGGGAAACAGAAGGAGCGAGATGGCGATATTAGCCACGACGCTGACCCCGGCGAATATTGTCGGCGTGACGGTGTCCTCGCGGGCAAAGAAGCCCGGCTGCAGCACGCGGATGAGCACATAGGCCGGCAGGCCCGTGGCGAAGGCGATGAGGGCCTCGGCGGTCTGGGTCGTCGCCAAAGCGTCGAAGGCACCGCGTTCGAACAGGACCCGCACGATGGGTTCGGCCAGCGCGATCAGCGCCACGGCGGCGGGCATGGTGAGCAGCATGGACACGAAGAGCGCCTGGTCCTGGCTGGCCCGCGCTTCGGCGTCGCGTCCGCCCTTGAGGTGCCGCGAGAGCTCGGGCAACAGCACCGTGCCGATGGCAATGCCGATAATGCCCAATGGCAGCTGGTAGAGCCGGTCGGCATAGGAGAGCACCGAAATGGCGTTGTCGGCGCCCGAGGCAATGATGGTGCCCACAAAAATGTTGATCTGGGTAATGCCGCCGGCCAGGATCGCGGGCACCGCCAGCACCCAGAAGCGCCTGACTTCCGGGTCGAGCCGGGGCAGCCGGAAACTGGGCCGGAAGCCGGCCCGTTCGATGGCCGCCCAGACCAGCACGAGCTGGGCGATGCCGCCGCCCATGGTGGCGATCGCCACCCAGATGGTCGCGTCGGCCGGCGCCTGGACCCAGACGGTGGCCAGTGGCACCAGCATGGCAATATTGACGATATTGAGCAGCACCGGCGCGAAGGCGGCCGCGAAGAAGCGCCCCAGCGTGTTGAGGATGGCGCCATAGGCGGCCATCAGCGACATGCAGGCCAGATAGGGGAACATGATCCGCGTCAGCAGCACGGTCAGCTCGTATTTGGCCGGATCGTCGGCAAAGCCCGGCACGAAGGCCAGCATGACCTGGGGCATGAAGATTTCGGCCAGGAGGGTGACGATGAACAACATCACCACCAGCCAGCTCATGATGCGGGCGGCGAGCAGCCTGGCCCCCTCTTCACCCTCGCGCTCCAGGGCACCGGAGAACATCGGCACGAAGGCGGTGTTGAAGGCCCCTTCGGCGAACAGGCGCCGGAACAGGTTGGGAAAGCGGAAGGCCGCAAAGAAGGCGTCGGCGGCCGGCCCGGTGCCCAGCACTGCCGCCATCAGCGCATCCCGGGCAAAGCCGGCCAGGCGGCTGAGCAGGGTCAGCGAGCCCACGGAAACGAAATTGCGGAAGAGACTCATGGGGTAACGCACCCCCACCCCAGCTTCGCTACGGCCCTTCGGCCGAGCTGCGCTACCCTCCCCACAAGGGGGAGGGAGGTGATGAACTCAAGCGCCTCGGCCCTGCGCCTCCCTCCCCTCGATGGGGAGGGATTGAGGGTGGGGTGGGGCCACGCACTCCAGTCTGGCGGCTCCCACAGCACGTCACCCATTGGCCTGCCTTTTGTCCTGACCCTTCTCCTCTTGCGGCCGCTTGAACACGGCCATCAGCGCGTCGTGAATCTTCTTCTGGCGTGACTTGACGTGGATCTTCTGGCCCGTGAGGTCGGTGACGTAGAAGACGTCCACGGCCTTTTCGCCATAGGTGCCGATATGGGCCGAGCCGATGGTGAGGTTGAGATCGGAAATCTCGCGGGTCAGCGCATAGAGCAGGCCGATGCGGTCGAGGCCGGAGACCTCGATGACGGTGAACTTTTCCGAGATGGCATTGCTGACAACGACCTGGGCCGGCAGGGCGAAGGGCCTGAGGCGCTTGTTGTGCCGGCTTTCCTTGCCCAGGTCGATCAGCACCTGGCGCTTGCCCTGCAGGAGCTGCTTGACCGTATCGATGATTCGGGTGGCGCGCACCTTCTCGTCCTCGTCCGACGTGAAAGTGCGGCGCAGGCGGAAGGTGTCGATGGCGCGGCCATCGCGAGTCGAGAAGATCTGCGCGCCGATGATCGAGGCATCCTGCATGGTGCAGGCACCGGCGATCAGCGAGAGCAGGCGAGGGTGATCGGGCGTATAGAAGCTGACCTCGGTGATCCCCTCGAAGGCCTTGACGCGGATCGAGCCGGCGAAGGGCTGGTCGCTGCTGTCGGCACTGCGGATCATCTTGGCGTGTTCGAGCTGCAGTTCGGGCTCGGCGCGCAGCCAGTAGTGATCGTAGTGCCGGGCGGTATAGGCCTCGATATCGGCCGGCGCCCAGTTGCTGAGCGCCTGGGTGAGCGCCTTGCGGGCCTCGTTGACGCGATCGGACTGGCTGACCTGGCTGTGGCCGCCCGAGAGCAGGGGCTCGGTGGCGAAATAGAGGGCGCGCAACAGGCTTCCCTTCCAGCCTGTCCAGGTGCCGGGGCCCACGGCCCGGATATCGCAGGCGGTGAGGATCATCAGCAGTGCCAGGCGCTGGGGCGATTGCACCACATCGGCAAAGCTCTTGGCGGTTTCGGGGTCCTGGATGTCGCGCGCCTGGGCGATCTCGCTCATCAGCAGGTGATATTCGATCAGCCAGGAGACGGTGTCGGTCTCGGCCTCGGTCAGGCCGAAGCGCGGGCAGAGCTTTCGGGCGATGCGGGCACCGGCGATCGAGTGATCCTCGGGGCGGCCCTTGGCGATGTCGTGCAGGAACAGCGCCACATAGAGCAGGCGCGTGTCGTTAAGCTGGGGCAGCAATTCATGGGTGAGCGGCAGTTCATTGCGGAGGCCGCCATTGGCGATCTCGGCCATGACGCCGACCGAGCGGATCAGGTGCTCGTCCACCGTGTAGTGGTGGTACATGTTGAACTGCATCAGCGCGACGATCTTGCCGAAGTCGGGCACGAACTTGCCCAGGACCCCGCTCTCGTTCATCTGCCGCAGGATACGCTCGACATAGTTGGGATTGGTGAGGATGGTCAGGAAATGCGCATTGGCCCGGGGGTCATTGCGCAATTTGTTGTCGATCAGGCGCAGGCTGTCGCGGATATGCTTGATGGCATCAGGATGGAACAGCAATTCCTCGCGGCCGGCCACCATGAAGGCGCGGATGAGATTGACCGGTTCCTTCTCGAACACGTCCGGCGAGGTGATGTTGAGCCGGCCGGTATCGACGATGAAGGCCGTCTCGCCCTTGATCCGGGTCTTGCCCGAGCGGAAGGGGGCGAGCACGCGCCCCACCAGATCCATGTCCTTGGCGTGATGGAATTCGAGAGATGCGCAAATGATGCGGGTTAGGTCGCCCACATCCTTGGCGACCAGGAAATAGCGCTTCATGAAGCGCTCGACCCCCAGCATGCCCAGCCGTTCGGCGTAGCCCATGCGGCGCGCCAGCTCGGGTTGCACGTCGAAGGTCAGCTTTTCGTCGGCCCGACCGGTTATGAAATGCAGGTGGCAGCGCACCGCCCAGAGGAAATCCTCGGCGCGCGAGAACAGCCGGTTCTCGGCGGCGCTCAACACCCCCTTGTCGACGAGGTCGTTGCTGGACTTGACCTGATAGAAGTACTTGCCGATCCAGAACAGGGTGTTGAGATCGCGCAGGCCGCCCTTGCCGTCCTTGATATTGGGCTCGACCACATAGCGGGTATTGCCCATCTGCTTGTGGCGCTCATCGCGCTCGGCCATCTTGGCAGCGATGAATTCGGGGCCGGTGCGCGGCATGATCTCGGTTTCGAACCGGTGCGTCAGCTGGTCGTAAAGCGCCCTGTCGCCAGTGAGGAAGCGCGCTTCGAGCGTGGCGGTCCGCACCGTCATGTCGGCGCGGGCCATGCGGATACACTCGTCGACCGAGCGCACGGCATGGCCGACCTTCTGCCCCAGGTCCCAGAGCATGTAGAGAATATATTCGGTAACCTGTTCGCCCCAGGGCGTCTGCTTATAAGGCAGGATGAAGAGCAGATCGATGTCGGAACCCGGCGCCAGCGTGCCGCGGCCATAACCCCCCACCGCCGAGAGGGCGATGGCTTCCGCGCCCGAGGGATTGTCCACCGGATAGACCCGCGTGGTGGCAAAGCGATGCACCGCGGTGATGATTTCGTCCTGCGCCGCACACAGGTTCTGGGCGCAGCGCGTGCCCTTGGAATTGGCCAGCAATTCCGCCTCGGCGCTGGTGCGGGCCTCCGCCAGGGTGTGGCGGATATGGGCCAGCACGGCTGCGCGGGCCGTGGGCGAGCGCGCCGGTTCCTCGCCCACCAGGGCGTCGAGTTCGGCAAGAATGGTGTCGGCGGTCTTGAGCGCGAACTGTGGCTTTCTGGGCCTGACCTCAGCTTCGGCGAGCGTCATCGCGGATTTTCTTTAGTTGATAGAGCGCTTCGATGGCCTGCAATGGTGTCATCTCGTCGGGGCGAACGGCGTCGAGCGCTTCATGGATGGGGTCCTTGCCCTTGGGCGCCGGGGCAGGCTGGTGGGCAAACAACGGCAGATCGTCTAGCACGCTGGCTTTCTGGCTGGAAGAGGCGGTGCCCGCCGAGCGCTGTTCGAGCACATCGAGCACCTGACGGGCGCGGGCAATGACCGGTTCGGGCAGGCCGGCCAGCCGCGCCACCTGGATGCCATAGGAACGATCGGCGGCGCCGGGGCCGACCTCGTGCAGGAACACCACCTCGCCCTCCCATTCGCGCACCTTCATGGTGACATTGGCAACGCGTGACAGGGTCTTGGCGAGGCTGGTCAATTCGTGAAAATGAGTGGCGAACAGCGCCCGGCAACCGGTGGTCTCGTGCAGCGCCTCGACCGCGGCCCAGGCGATGGAGAGGCCATCGAAAGTGGCGGTGCCGCGCCCGATCTCGTCGAGGACCACCAGCGATCGCCGGGTGGCGCGGTTGAGGATGGCGGCGGTCTCGACCATTTCGACCATGAAGGTCGAGCGGCCATGGGCAATGTCGTCGCTGGCGCCAACGCGGGAGAACAGCCGGTCGACAACGCCGATATGGGCGCTGTCGGCAGGCACGTAGCAGCCCATCTGCGCCAGGATGGCGATCAGCGCATTCTGCCTGAGAAAGGTGGACTTACCGCCCATATTCGGGCCGGTGACCAGCCAGAGCGACCCGCCGCCGATCTCTTCGCTACCCGAAAGATCGGCGTCGTTGGCAACAAAGCTCTGGCCTTCGGCCTTGACCATCAACTCCACGACCGGATGACGCCCGCCGGAAATGGCGAAAGCAAGGCTGTCATCGACGATCGGGCGGCAATAGCCGCGCTGGGCGGACACTTCGGCGAGAGCGGCGGTAACGTCGAGCTCGGCAAGGGCATCGGCAAGCCCCTGCAATTGCGCCGTCAGGTCCAGCACCGCATCGCGCAGGCGGGCAAAGATGTCGAGCTCGATCTCGAGCGCCGCGTCCTGCGCCCGCGCGATCCGGCCTTCGAGTTCGGCCAGTTCGGTGGTGGTGAAGCGCATGGCATTGGCCAGCGTCTGGCGGTGGATGAAGGCCTCGCGCCAGGGCGCCTCGAGCAGCTTCTGGCCGTGGGCGGCGGGCACCTCGACGAAGAAGCCGAGCACGCCATTGTGCTTGATCTTCAACGACCGGACATCGGTCTCGTCCATGAGGCGGGCCTGCAAGGCGGCCACCACGGCGCGCGTCTCGCGGCCAAGGGACCGTTCTTCGTCCAGCGTGCCGTCATAGGCGGGCCGCACGAAGCCGCCATCGCGGGTGAGCAGGGGCAGTTCGTCGTCCAGTGCCAGGGCCAGTTCGCTGGCCAGCGGCCGCGGCGCCGCGTCGAGAATGTCGGCCAGACCGGCCAGCACGCGCGGCAGATCGGGCTGGCCCTTGAGGTGGGCCGCCAAGTCCAAGGCCGCCGACACCGCCTTGCCAATGGCCATCAGGTCGCGCGGCCCGCCGCGTTCCAGCGCCAGGCGCGACAAGGCCCTGGCCAGGTCCGGCGCCGTCTTGAGGTCCTGGCGCAGCCTTGTGCGCAGCAGCGTGTCATCGACGAGCCTGCCGACCGCATCGAGCCGCTCATTGACCAGGTCGGCCCGGCGCAGCGGTGCTGCCAGCCGGCCGGCGAGCAATCGCGCCCCGGGCGCGGTGACCGTCAGGTCGATGGCATGGCGGAGCGAACCCTTGGCCTGCCCGCGCTGGGTCTGGAGGATTTCGAGCGAGGATCGCGTCGCCGCGTCAATGGCCATAACGGTTTCGGCGGCATTGCTGAGCGGCGCGCGGAGCGGGGCGGTACGCCCCTTCTGGCTTTCCCCCACATAGGTGACCAGCGCGCCAAGGGCGGCGCGGCCCGCACGGCTGAGGGCGCTGGGATCGAACCTATCGGCGGGAAAGGCCGCCCGCAACACCGGCATGGCCGCTTCGCTATCCGCCAGCGCCGCTGGAATGGCGGTGGCGATGCCAGACCAGGCCGGGGCGAACAGGTGCCGTTCCGTAAGCGCGGCGCGGGCGGCATCGGTGAGCAGCAGTTCGGCCGGCGCAATGCGGGCCATCTCGTCCTGCAGGGCATCGGCCGAAAGATCGGACACGAAAGTTTCGCCGGTCGAGATGTCCGCCCAGGCCAGGGCAAAATCGGTGTCGCCATGGCGCACCATGGCGAGCGCCGCAAGATAATTGGCCGAGCGCGCATCGAGGTGGTCGTCCTCGGTCAGCGTGCCGGGGGTGACGAGACGGACCACGTCGCGGCGGACGACGGATTTGGAGCCGCGCTTCTTGGCCTCGGCCGGGTCCTCCATCTGCTCGCAGATGGCGACGCGATGGCCCAGCTTGATCAGCTTGTTGAGATAATCATTGGCAGCGTGGATGGGCACGCCGCACATCTGGATATCCTCGCCCAGATGCTTGCCACGCTTGGTGAGGACAATGCCCAGGGCGGCGCTGGCGATCTCGGCGTCCTCGAAGAACAGCTCGTAGAAATCGCCCATGCGGTAGAAAAGCAGATAGCCGGGATTGACCGCCTTGATCTCGAAATATTGCGCCATCATGGGCGTCAGGGCCGCAGGGGCGGCGCCGGCTGTGGCCTCGAAGGGGGTCTGGTCCATGGGCGCGGGCGTCAGGGCTCGAAAATGAACCCGGACCTTAGGCGGTTCGCGCGCAAAATCCAACCGGGCCCGGGGGGTTTTCAAGTCCCGATATCATGCGGCTGGATCGCGCGCGATTGGAGCAGCGCAGCCCGCCTCAACTGCCCCGGATCATCGAGATGGGTTCGACCAGCTTGCGATAGAGGTGCCAGGTGGCGTGCCCGAAGATGGGCAGCACCACTGCCAGGCCGACGAACAGGGGCAGGGAGGCCAGGAACAGCCCCGCCCCCACGATGATGCCCCAGGCCAGCAGCGGCACGAGATTGTGGCGCACCGCCCGGAGCGAGGTTTCCACCGCCACATAGGCACCGACATCCCGGTCGAGCAGCAGCGGGAAGGCGATGACGCTGGTGCACAGCACCACCAGCGCAAAGAGCGCGCCAAGCCCGGTGCCGGCGACCAGCAATGTCATGCCGCCCGGTTCGCTGAAAATCTGGTTGGCAAGGCCGATAAGGGTGTGGGGCGGCGCCGCCCCGAAGAGGCTTTCATAGAGCGCCTGGGCGCTGGTGAGCCAGAGGGTGAACAAGACGAAGAGCATGGCGCCCACCGCCAATATGCTGCCAATGGCGGGGGAGCGCAGCACGCTCATGGCGTCGCGCCAGCTGGGATCTTCGCCGGCCTCGAGCCGGCGCGAGACTTCATAGAGTGGCAGCGCGGCGATGGGCCCGACGAGCGCAAAGCCGCCAACCAGGGGATAGAGCAGGGTCCAGGCGTGCCAGCCGTTCATCCACACCGTGAGCACAATGCCGATGATCGGATAGATCAGCATGAGCAGCACATAATGGCTGGGCTTGGCCCAGAAATCGGCCGCGCCGCGCCTAAGCACGTCGCCGAGATCGCCCAGTGTGATGGTTCGGATCGCCGGCATGTCCAGCTTTTCGCCGGGTCCGGCCATGATATGCATGCGGGCCATGGTCAACACTCCTCCGTACATTGGAGGCCGCAAGCTTTGCGAAAGCGCATGACCGGCGCGAGACGCAAGACTGCGACCGCTATGAAAGAGAGTCTACGCCCGCGCCGGGGACTTGTCGCCCCCGGCGCGGGATTTCTTGATCAAGCCTTGGCGAGGGCCTGGTCGATATCGGCGATGATGTCATCGACATGCTCGATGCCCACCGAGATGCGTACCAGGTCCTCGGACACGCCGGCGCGCTTCAATTCCTCGGGCGAGAGCTGGCGGTGGGTGGTGGTGGCGGGGTGGCAGGCGAGCGATTTGGCATCGCCGATATTGACCAGCCGCAGGATCATCTGCAGGGCGTCGATAAAGCGGGCACCCGCTTCCTTGCCGCCCTGGATGCCGAAGGAGAGGATGCCCGAACCGGACCCCTTCGAGATTTTCTGCGCCGTGGCGTGATATGGGCTGTCCTCAAGGCCGGCATAGTTCACCCAGGCCACCTTGGGATGGTTCTTGAGGTGCTGGGCGACCTTGAGCGCATTGGCGCAATGGCGCTCCATGCGCAGGCCCAGCGTTTCCAGGCCCTGCAGGATCATGAAGGCGTTCATGGGCGAGAGCGCCGCCCCGGTATTGCGCAGCGGCACCACGCGGGCGCGGCCGATATAGGCCGCCGGGCCCAGCGCCTCGGTATAGACCACGCCGTGATAGGACGGGTCGGGCTCGTTGAGAACCGGGAAGCGGGCTGCATTGGCCTTCCAGTCGAACCGGCCCGAATCGACGATGACGCCGCCGATCGAGGTGCCATGACCACCGATATATTTGGTCAGCGAATGCACGATGATATCGGCCCCGAAATCGAAGGCGCGGGTGAGATAGGGGGTCGCCACCGTATTGTCGACGATCACCGGCACGCCGTGGCGGTGAGCGATCTCGGCAATGCGCTCGATGTCCACTACATTGCCGGCCGGATTGCCGATGGATTCGAGGAAGACGGCCTTGGTCTTGTCGTCGATGGCCTTTTCGAAGCCCTCGTAGTCGTCGTGATGCACCAGCCGCGTCTCGATGCCCTGGCGGGGGAAGGAGTGGACGAACAGGTTATAGGTGCCGCCATAGAGCTGGGAGACCGAGACGATATTGTCGCCGACGCCGGCAATGGTCTGGATGGCATAGGTGATGGCGGCCATGCCCGAGGCCAAGCCCAACGCGCCGATACCGCCCTCCATCTCGGCGATCCGCGCCTCCAGAACCGCGGTGGTGGGGTTCATGATGCGGGTATAGATATTGCCCGCCACCTTGAGATCGAACAGGTCGGCCCCGTGCTGGGTGTCATCGAAGGTGTAGGAGGTCGTCTGGTAGATCGGTACGGCCGCCGCCTTGGTGGTGGCCTCCGATTCATATCCATGATGCAGGGCGATGGATTCGAGTTTCATTGTTGGCTCCCTTTGACTCGCGACAGCCAGACTCGCCGGTCAACCCGAAAATGACAAGGCGCGGAAGAGACAAGCCGTTCTCTCCCGCGCCTTTGATTGAGACGACGATGCTATTTGAGGCTGTCGATCTCGTAACGGTCCGAGGCATCGTGCTGCGGACGATAGAGGAAATAGTCAAAGCTGGCCGGGCTCGCGGTGCCGTTGAGGTCGCTGGCCGCCATGCCGACAAAGGCACCGGTGAAGCTGCCATGCGCCTGGTGACCACCGCACTCGTCCGAGAGAATGGACGCATCGAGCACCGGGCCGATGGGCTGCAGTTCCTGGCCTTCCAGCGCGTAGAAGAATTGCAGCGCCTTGCCGCGAATGGTCAGCGCGAGCTTCACCTTGCCCTCATTGGGGATCTGCACCGGATCGGCGGGGAAGCGAAGATTGCCGTCGGGCCAGGAGATTTCCGAGCTCATCAGCAGCAGTTCGCGCTGCCCGTCGGAGTGGGCGGTGACCGCGAGATAGAAGAAGTTGTAGCGGCTGTAATAGGCCGTCAGCCCGGCAAAGGTGCGCTCGTCGGTGGGAGCGAAGTCGACCACGGTCTCGGCATCATAGGAGAAATGCTGCTGACGCCGCGCCACCAGCGCCTGCTCGAACCAGGACCCGATGGATTCGCGCCCGAAAAGGGTCAGCTTGCCGCTGTCGGTCGAGAAGATACGTTCCGTCTCGGGCGTGCGCAGCCATTGGAAGTCGATGGGCAGGCCGTTCTCGAAGGTGTAGCGCTGCTCGGCCCAGTAGTTGGCCTCGTCGCGGGTGCCGGGCACCTCGACATGGAGCGAGGGCACCGGGCCGTTCTTGACATAGAGCCAGTCGTCCTCGCCCCAATAGGCTTCCTGGATCGCGGTTTCGCGACCGAGAACGCAGCGGCGTTCCTGGGTGGTCGGGCGACCGGTCAGGTGCACGAGATAGGTCTTGCCCTCCGGCGTCTCGACAATGTCGCCATGGCCGGCGCGCTGCAGGGCGGCCAGTGGCGCGTCCTTAGAGGTCAGGATGTGCTTGTCGGGATGGGTCTCGTAGGGCCCGTCGATAGTGCGCGAGCGGGCAAAGGTGCAGGCATGGTCATAGGCCGTGCCGCCTTCGGCGGTGAGCAGATAATACCAGCCATTGCGCTTATAGAGATGCGGGCCTTCGACCAGCTTGAGGTCTGTACCCTTGTAGATGTTCTTGATCGGGCCGACGAGCTTGCCGGCCTTGGGGTCGAATTCCTGCAAGACGATGCCGGCAAACAGCAGCGGCCGCCGGCGGTGGTCCCAGGTCATGTTGACGAACCACTTCTTCCCGTCGTCGTCGTGGAACAGCGAGGGGTCAAAGCCCGAGGAATTGACATAGACCGGGTCCGACCAGGGCCCTTCGATCTTGTCGGCCCAGACGATGTAATTATGCGCGTCCTTGAACGAGCCGTCCTTGCGCTTGACGTCGGTATAGACCAGCCAGAATTTGTCCCCGTCATGGGTGAGGCAGGGCGCCCAGACGCCGCAGCTGTCCGGATCGCCGCGCATGTCGAGCTGGCTTTTCCGGGTGAGCGGACGGGTGATCAGCTCCCAGTTGGCGAGGTCTTTGCTGTGATGGATCTGCACGCCCGGGAACCACTCGAAGGTGGAGGTGGCGATGTAGTAGTCATCGCCCACACGCAGAATGGACGGGTCCGGGTTGAAGCCGGGGAGAATGGGATTGGTGATGGTTGGCATTGCAATCTCACAAGTGTTTAGTCAGTCGGATTTTTCCAGCTGGAGCAGTCATCCGTCGCGCTGCGGTACCAGTCCTTGAGACTGGTATGCCGCTGCACGATCTCGAAGCCATTTCCCTGGCTGGTCCAACCTTGAATGAGCACCACATCATAGACGCCGCCACCGTGGTCACAGATGCAGGCACAGTCATCGGTATCCTGACGACGGGCGAAAACTATCAACGGGCGGTCCTCGGCGTGATTTGACCACCTGAGGTCCGCCCGAAAGATCTGGTCACTTGGTAGCAGATACCAAGGTTGAAGTTGGGTGGACGGCGCCCACCCAATCAGTTCGTCCCTGACCATCTCTCGGTAGTACGGATAGCGCGCCGACAGGTGGTCAGGTGACATAGGAGCCTCAAACGAACCGGTTGACCAGGTTTTCGAGATACTCCTGGCGGCCGGAGCGCGGCTGGGGATTGATGTTTTCGGCCAGCACCCAGTCTGAAATCTGCTCCAGTGTGCGGTCGCCCTTGAGCATGGCGGCGGCACCGGGCTGGTTCCAGCCGGCATAGCGTTCGTCCATGAGCGTATCGAATTCGCCGTCCTCGATCAGGGCCGCGGCGCCCTTGAGGCCCCGTGCCAGCGTGTCGAGGCCACCGATGTGACCATAGAGCAGATCGGCCGGGTCGAGCGACTGCCGGCGCACCTTGGCGTCGAAGTTGAAGCCGCCCTGGCCCAGGCCACCCTGCTTGAGGATGTAGTAGAAGGCCAAAGCCATTTCACCGGCATTGTTGGGGAATTGGTCGGTGTCCCAGCCGGACTGCAAATCGTTGCGGTTGGCGTCGACCGAGCCGAGCATGCCCAGCGAGGAGGCGACAGCCAGCTCGTGTTCGAAGGAATGACCCGCGAGGAAGGCGTGGCCGACTTCGATATTGCACTTCACTTCCTTTTCCAGCCCGTAGCGCTGCAGGAAGCCATAGACCGTGGCGACGTCGTAGTCGTACTGGTGCTTGCTGGGCTCCTGCGGCTTGGGCTCGATCAGGATCTGGCCCTTGAAGCCGATCTTCTTGGCGTGCTCGATGACCAGGGTGAGGAAGCGGGCCATCTGGTCCTGCTCGTGACCCAGCTTGGTGTTGAGCAGGGTTTCGTAGCCCTCACGGCCGCCCCAGAGCACGTAGTTCTCGCCGCCCAGCTCATGGGTCAGTTCGAGCACATTCTTCACCTGGCCGGCGGCATAGGCGAAGACTTCCGGATCGGGATTGGTGGCGGCGCCCGCCATATAGCGGCGGTTGGAGAAGAGATTGGCCGTGCCCCAGAGGAGCTTGGTGCGCTGGCTCTGCATCTTCCTGGCGAAAATCTCGCCGATGGCGCGGACATTCTTGTTGCTTTCCGCCAGCGTCTCGCCCTCGGGAGCGATATCGACATCGTGGAAGCAGAAGAAGGGAACGTCGAGCAGGTCGAAGAACTCGAAAGCCACATCGGCCTTGAGCCTGGCGCCTTCCATGCCCTTGTCATACCAGGGGCGGTCGAAGGTGCGGCCGCCGAACGGGTCGCCGCCCTCGGCGGCAAAGGTATGCCAATAGGCGATGGCCGGACGGATATGGTCTTCCATGCGCTTGCCGGCGACGATCTCGTCCTTGTTGTAGTGGCGGTAGGCCAGCGGATTCTTGCTGGCAGAACCTTCAAACTTGACCTGGTTCAGGCCCTTGAAAAAATCGGTCACGAACGTGCCTCCTCGATGGCAGGGTAGAGTGCGCGATAGCGCGTGTATTGATCGGTATAGGCGGCCGACAGCTTGTGGTCGGGCGCGATAATGGTCTTGATCGGCGGCATGGACATCACGTCCACTGGGTCGGCGCCGGTGGCAGCGCAAAGACCCAGGCGGGCCGCCCCCAACGCACCGCCGAAATCGCCGTCCTCGGGGAGGGCGATTTCCATGTCGAGATTGGTGGCCAGCATTTTCAGCCACAGGGCCGACTTGCTGCCGCCACCCACCGCCAGGAGGCGGTTGATGGAGGTGCCCGCATCGGCCAGGACGCGCTGGCAATCGCGCATGGCGAAGGTCACGCCTTCCATGACGGCCTGGGCCAGTTGGGCGGTGTCGGTGGACTGGCTGAGGCCCACAAAGGAGCCGCGGGCATCGGCATTGTTGTGCGGGGTGCGTTCGCCCGAAAGATAGGGCAGGAAAAGGGTCTCGCCCGGCCCCTTGAACTGCGCCTCGGCCTCACCGGACAGCTCGGCCTGCTTCTTGCCGGTGATGCGGCTCAGCCAGTTGAGGCTGTCGGTAGCCGAGAGGATGACGCCCATCTGGTGCCAGGTATCGGGGATGGCGTGGCAGAAGGCATGGACGGCGCCCTCGGTATTGGGGCTGAACTTCTCATTGGAGACGAAGAGCACCCCCGAAGTGCCCAGCGAGACAAAGCCCTCGCCGGGCCGGATGGCGCCGATGCCGCAGGCGGCCGCGGCATTATCGCCGGCGCCGCCAGCGACCACGACGGGCCCCGACATGCCCCAGCGGGCCACGAGTTCGGGCTTCAATTGGGCCGAGACAGCGGAACCTTCGACGAGGCGCGGCATGTGTTCGCGGGTCAGGCCGGTGACGCCGAGCAGGGCATCGGACCAGTCGCGCCGCGCCACGTCCATCCAGAGGGTGCCGGCGGCGTCCGACATGTCTTCCACATGTTCACCGGTCAGAAGCAGCCGGACATAGGCCTTGGGCAACAACACCTTGCGGATGCGCGCATAGATGTCCGGCTCATGCTTGCGCACCCAGGCAATCTTGGGAGCGGTGAAGCCCGGCATGGCGATATTGCCGGCAATCTCTCGAAGACGCGGCAGCTTGGCTTCCATCTCGGCGCATTCGGCGGCGGAGCGCCCATCGTTCCACAAGATGCAGGGCCGCAGCACGTCGTCATTCTCGCCGAGAAGCGTGGCACCATGCATATGGCCGGAAAGCCCGATGCCCTTGACCGCTGCAAGCTCCCTGGGATGGCTCTGGCTGAGCGCGTCGATGGCCCCCAGCGTGGCCGTCCACCAATCGGCAGGATTCTGCTCGGACCAGCCGGGACGCGGGCGCACCGGCTCGACGGCGGGCGCCGATGCATCGCCCAGGGCTCTGCCGTTCTCGTCGATCAGCAGCGCCTTGACGCCGGAGGTGCCGATATCAATACCCAGAAAGGTCATGAGGCACGTACCTCATGAAATCCGAACCTAAACATCGTAACGTCCTCCCGCCCTTTCAGGGCTACGCCGATTTGATGATTGGCGCGCTTCTTAGCGCAGATTGTCGCGCAGGAAAATCCCAATTTCAATGGGGTCAGTCGCGGCAACCCGGCTGGCATCGAGCGCCAGGGCGCGGGCCGCGGCAATGGCTTCGCGGATTTCGCCATCCGGGTTCTGGTCCAGCACGACGTCGATGGCGCCGCTGATGAGGCCGGCCCGGGTGGGCGCCGTCAGCTCATGGGCGATGACGCGCAGGGACCCGCTGCGGCCCGAGGCTTCCAGCGCCGTCACCAGCCCCGCATTGCCAGCGCCCAGATTGTAGAGCCCGGCAAGATCGGGATGATCGGCCAGCAGCTGGCGGATGATCTTGGCGGTTTCGGTGCGTTCGTCATGGCCCTCGAGCGGGCCGATAATGGCAATGCCGGGGAACTCCGAGGCCAGCGCTGCCCGAAAGCCCTCAAGACGTTCGGCATGATCGCGCAGATGCAGCGAGCCGGCCACCACGGCGACCTTGCCGCCCTGGGGCAGGAACCGCCCCATCAGCGAAGCGGCAGTGCGCCCTGCCGCGACATTGTCGATGCCGATGAAATTGCGGCGGGCCGATCCGGGCAGGTCGGACACCAGCGTCATGACGGCAATGCCCCGGCGATGCGCGGCATCGATGGCGGCAAGCACTTCAGGCTCGTCACTGGATACGATGACAGCGCAATCGCAGCTGCGCGGATCGAGCTGGTCGAGCCCGGCCGACAGGGCGGCGGGATCGAGCGCGCGCACCCGGCGCATGTCGAGATGGATGCGGTCTGCCAATGCCAGAGGCGACCGGCGATGCACCGCCTCGGCGAGACTATCCATGAACTCGTTGGAGCCATCGGGGATGAAGAACACGACGCTGAGGTCGCGTGCCCGCGCCATCAGCGACGCATTGAGATCGCGCGAGAAGCCGAGCCGCGCGATCGCTTCCTCGACCTTTTCGGCTGTGGCCGCGCGGACGCCGGGACGGCCATTGAGCACCCGATCCACAGTCGCCAGCGACACTCCTGCGGCCCTGGCCACATCATGGACCGTGGCCCGGCGTCTGATCGTTTCTTCGCTCAAACCTGTTCCCCTACCGCACGCGAATTGCGCCGCCGCACGATTGTGGGCGCAACACGAAAGGTCAAGTGCAGCGTTGCAGCCAGAGGGCGAATAGCGCTACAGCTCCGCCCCGATATATGGGGACGAGGGAACGATCATGGCCATCGCAGTTACCGGTTTCGGCGAGCATAACGGGCAACGGGTGGATCAATTCCGCCTCACCAGCGACACCGGCGTCACCGTCGACATTATCGGCTATGGCGTGGTCGTGCGGGACTGGCGCGTGCCGGTGGCCGGCAGCGAACGCAGTGTGGTGCTGGGTTTCGATCATTTCGACGCTTATCCCGCCCATAGCCCGCATTTCGGCTCGCTGGCCGGGCGCGTCGCCAATCGCATCAAGAATGCCAGCTTCGAGCTGGACGGGGTCACCTACCAGCTGCCGGCCAATGCCGGCGACCTGCAATTGCATGGCGGCGCCGAAGGGCTGGGGCGACAGGTCTGGCAGGGCCAGGCCGACAGCGCCAATAATGCGGTGCGCTTCACGCATTTTTCGCCCGATGGCGCCATGGGCTATCCCGGCAATGTCAATTTCGCGGCGACCTATACGCTGGCCGGCAACCGGCTGCGGCTCGAACTGACGGCCACGACCGATCGGGCCACCCCGATCAGCCTGGTGCAGCACCAGTATTTCAACCTCGGCACCACCGACACGGTGCTCGACCACACCATCCAGGTCAATTCGAGCGCCTATACCGAGCTGGGTGCGGACCTGGCGCCCACCGGCGCCATCCTGCCTTCGCGCGGCACCGTCTATGACCTGCGCCAGCCCCGCACCATGCGCGACGCCAATGGGGCACCGGTCGATTATGATATCGGCATGGTGCTCGACACCGGCCGCAAGACCGCCGACCCGATCGCCCATGTGGTCGCCCCGGATGGGGAGCTGACACTCAAGCTCTGGAGCGATCGCCCCGGCGTTCAGGTCTATAACGGGGTGTGGACCGATGTGCCGGTACCAGGTCTAGGCGGCAGGCACTATGGCAAGCATTCCGGCTTCTGCCTCGAAGACCAGGCCTTTGCCGATGCGGTGCACAATCCGCACTTTCCCAATGTCATCCACTCGCCCGACCGGCCCTATAGCCATTGGTGCGAAATCGAGATCGCCTGATCGGCGCAGCGTTAGCGGCTGGCTGCTGACGCGACCTGTCAGACCCTACGATCATTCTCCCGCCGGATTGCTGGCGGGGGCCGCGATGGAGGAATGCACATGGACAAGACCGAACGCCTGTTCTCGATCATGGATGCGCTCCGGCGCCATCGCCGGCCGATCACGGCCGCGGCCCTGGCGGAGGAGCAGAACGTGTCGGTGCGCACGCTCTATCGCGACATCCAGACGCTGATCGGGCTGGGCGCGCCCATCGATGGCGAGGCCGGCGTGGGCTATATGCTCAAACCCGGCTTCTTCCTGCCGCCGCTGATGTTCAGTCCCGAGGAGCTGGAAGCGCTGGTGCTGGGGGCACGCTGGGTCGAGACGCAGCCCGATGACGGATTGAGCGCGGCTGCCCGCAACGCACTGGCCAAGATCGCCACGGCCTCACCGGAGGATCTGCGCGACCGGATCAGCGATACCGCGCTCTGGCCGGTGGCGCTGTGGGGGCAACGCAAGCCCATTCCGGTGCTGGGCGATATCCGCCTTGCCATGCGGCAGGAGAAAGCCGTCACCATCGATTATGAGGACGAGCAGGGGCGCGCCACCAGCCGCACCATCTGGCCAGTGGGCCTGGCCTTCTATGAAGGCAAGCAGACCATTGCCGCCTGGTGCCTGCTGCGCCAGGATTTTCGCAATTTCCGCACCGACCGCATCGTCTGCCTCACCATTACCGAGGATCGCTATGGCAAGCGCCGTGCGGTGCTGGAAAAGGAATGGCGCGCCAGCTGGACGCATGACCGGCGCAGCCAGGACAGCGAGAACTAGAGCAGCTCCCGTTCTGATTGAATCAGAACGGGCGCTCTATTTCTTTGCTTTGTCGCGTTTTCGAACCGCAAAAGTGGGGTCCACTTCTGCTGAAAACGCTCTAACCCATTCGCGCATAAAGGCTTTCGGGGCGGATCGTCTCGTCGATGCGGAAGCGGTGGTCGGCCGGGGGATGGGCGCGCTGTCCGCATTCGAGGCGCGGGCAGATACGGCATCCGACCCCGATCGGCACCACCTGCTGATCGCTGGATAGGTCGATGCCGTCCGAATAGATCAATTCCTTGGCGTGGTGGATGGCGCAGCCCAGCCCCACCGACAGGTAGCGCCTTGGCGCGTTGTAGCGGTAATCGCCCTTGGTGATGGTGCGCGCGATGCAGAAGAAGCGCTGCCCATCCGGCATCTGGCTGACCTGGACACTGATGCGTTCGGGCGCGAGGAAGGCCGCATAGATGTTCCAGCGCGGGCAAGCGCCGGAATGGCGCGGAATATGAATGCCCGAGAGCGAGAAGCGCTTGGAGATGTTGCCCGCGATGTCGGTGCGCACCAGATGCAGCGGAATGCCGGACGCGCCCTTGCGCTGCAGCGTGGTCATGCGGTGGCAGACCTGCTCGAAACTGGCGCCAAAGCGCCGGCCCAGCCGCTCGATATCGTAGCGGTAATCGCGGCAGGCCTTGAGGAAGGGCGCATAGGGCATGATCAGCGCGGCGGCGAAATAGGCCGATAGCACGTTGCGGGCAAGGGCCGGGGCGTCGCCCTCGGGCAGATCGGAGGTGGCAATGATTTCGGCCATTTCCGCCTCGGCCGCCAATTGCCCGATCTGCTGGGCAAGCAGGAAGCTGGCGCTTTCGGCGGCCAGCAGATCGGAGACGAGCAGATGGCGTCGGGCCGCGTCGAGCTGGCGGGCGATGCCGTGGGGCAGGGAGGCCAGCCGCACTTCCAGGCCGAAGACGTTGAAGAGATAGGTGCGGATGGCCGTCTCGAAACTGTCTCCAGCATTGTCGATATCGGCGCGCACACGCTCGGCCGCATCCTCAAGGCTGGGGAAGTGGTTGGAATTGGCCTGCAGGAAATCGGAGATGGCATCGGTCGCCAGGTGGAAGGGCTCCGCGTCGCCTTCCTGCCTGGGAGCAGGGGCGCCCGAGGCCAGCAGGCGATAGCGGTCATAGAGCTTGAGCACCGCCCTGGCCGCGGCCGGATTGGCCTGGGCGAGATCGCGGATCTCGTGATTGGTCACGTCGCTGTCGGCGAAGATGTCGTCGCCGAAGGCCTCCATGAGGTCGCCCGCCAGCCGGCCCTCGTCACCGTCCACCAGTTCCCCCGGCTCCACCCCGAAATAGCCGGCAATGGAGAACAGCAGGGGCACGGTCACCTTGCGCCGATTGTGCTCGATCAGGTTGAGATAGCTTGCCGAAATGCCCAGCGACTGGGCCAGGTCGGCCTGGTTGAGGTGGCGCTGCCGCCGCAGCCGCTTGATGCGGCCGCCGATCTGGCCTTCAGCGGTGTCGACCATGTTTCCTCCTCCGCCGGATTTACAAGCTTTACAGCTTCTGTGCCGGAAATTGACCGCAGCTTTACAGCTTTACTGGCCTCTATTCGGATATCTCTTGCATATCTGACGCGTTTGTCAAATCTTTACAGACATCAGCGAGGAGGAACTCCAATGTCCCCGACCACAGAACAACGCGACGAATACATCACCATCATCGCCCCGACCGCCAATGAGGCCATGGCCCAGTTCAAGGCCCGCGGCCTGGCCGCCCAGGGCTTTGCCATTGCCGGGCGCATCGGCCGCCACCAGTTCACGCTGGTGGGTGGAGAAGATGCGCAGGAGCTGTTTTCCGGGGCCGGCATGATTGCCGCCACCTTCTCGCGGAAGGTGGCCGTCTAGCCATCCCTTCAGGAGGCGGCTTCCGCCACCACTCTGGCGCTAGCAGGCTGGCGCCGATCACACCCAGAAAGTTCCACGTGAATCATTGCCCTCCGCTGCATGCGGCGGAGTGGCGCCGCCATGTCCAGACGAGGAGACAAGACATGCTCGACAAGCCGAACAGCCCCGAAAGCTTCCCGACGCCGGACTATGCTCCGGATCGCTGGAAGACCATCGCCCGCAGCTATGCCCCGGCCGATGTCCGTCGCCTCAGCGGTTCGCTGCCGATCCGCCATACACTGGCCGAAAATGGCGCCAGGAAGCTCTGGCAATTGCTGCATTCGGAAGACTTCGTGCCGACCCTGGGCACCTTTACCGGCAACCAGGCGGTGCAGCAGGTGAAGGCGGGTCTCAAGGCCATCTACCTCTCCGGATGGCAGGTGGCGGCCGACGCCAATTCGTCAGGCAATATGTATCCCGACCAGTCGCTCTATCCGGTCGATAGCGTGCCTGCGGTGGTCAAGCGCATCAACAAGGCGCTGCAGCGTGCCGACCAGATCCAGGCCATGGAGAAGGCCGACGGCCTGGCGACGACCGATCTCGACTTCTTCGTGCCCATCATCGCCGATGCCGAAGCCGGGTTTGGCGGCGCGCTCAATGTGTTCGAGTTGATGAAGGCGATGATCGAGGCCGGGGCCGCCGCGGTGCATTTCGAGGATCAGTTGGCGAGCGAAAAGAAGTGCGGACATCTGGGCGGCAAGGTGCTGGTGCCGACCAGCCAGTTCGTGCGCACGCTCAATGCCGCGCGCCTGGCGGCCGACGTCATGGGCGTGCCGACGCTGATCATGGCCCGCACCGATGCCGAAGCGGCCCGTCTGATCACTTCTGATATCGATGACTATGACAAGCCTTTCGTCACCGGCGAACGCACGGCCGAGGGTTTCTATCGCCTCAAGGGCGGCATGGATTGCGCCATTGCCCGGGGGCTCGCCTATGCGCCCTATGCCGATCTCATCTGGTGCGAAACCTCAAAGCCGGACCTGGAGGAAGCGCGCCGGTTCGCCGAAGGCATCCGCCGGGAATATCCCGACCAGATGCTGGCCTATAATTGCTCGCCCAGCTTCAACTGGGCCAAGCATATGGACGAGGCCGCCATGGCCCGGTTCCAGCGCGAAATCGCCGCCATGGGCTACAAGTACCAGTTCATTACCCTCGCCGGCTTCCACAATCTCAGCCTTTCAACCTTCGAGCTGGCCCGCAGCTACAAGGAGCACGGCATGGCCGGCTATTCCAAGCTGCAGCAGGCCGAGTTCGCCGCCGAAGCCCATGGTTTCTCCGCCGTCCGGCACCAGCGCGAGGTGGGGACGAGCTATTTCGATGCCGTGTCGATGACGGTCAGCGAAGGCCAAAGCGCCACCACGGCGATGGCGGAATCGACCGAGACGGCGCAGTTCCACTAGCATTGCCGACACACCAGCTGCGGGCGGCCTTGGCCGCCCGTGCCCCCTCTTGAACGGCAAGGGCCAATGGGCTTAGGATTTTATCCTGTGTCCATAGGGCTTTGCCGTTATCATGACGTCATCTGCCAAACACTTCGTGCTCGACCAGCTTGCCAAGGCCGGCGTTACCGTCGCCCCGGCGCCGCATGCCGAGCTCAATGTTCACGACGAACGGCTTTACGCCCGCCTGCTGCGCGATGGCACGCTGGGCCTGGGCGAAGGCTATATGGATGGCTGGTGGGATGCCGAGCCGCTCGATGGCGTGTTGTTCAAGCTGGCCAAGGCGCAGGTGCATGACGCCTTCCCCCGCGACCTGCCGCTCCTGATCAGCGTCGCCAAGGCGCGGCTCCTGAACCTGCAGCGCCTGCGCGTACGCGAGGTCGGCGAACGGCACTACGATCTCGGCAATGATCTCTACGCCGCCATGCTGGACAGGCGCATGGTCTATTCCTGCGGCTATTGGGCCGAGGCGACGACGCTGGACGCGGCGCAGGAGGCCAAACTCGACCTCATCTGCCGCAAGATCGGCCTCGGGCCGGGCATGCGCGTGCTCGATATCGGCTCGGGCTGGGGCGGGTTTCTGCAATTTGCCGCGGAACGCTACGGCATTTCCGGCCTGGGCGTCACCGTCAGCAAGGAGCAGGCGGCCCTTGCCAATGACCGTGCAGACGGTCTGCCGATCGAGACCCGGCTCATGGACTATATGGACCTTGAAGGCACGTTCGACCGGGTGGTCTCGATCGGCATGTTCGAGCATGTCGGATACAAGAACTACCGCGCCTATTTCGAGAAGGCCCGATCCCTCGTCGCGCCGGATGGCCTGTTTCTCCTGCACAGCATCGGGGGCAATTTCTCGTCCACCCATGGCGACCCCTGGACCGAAAAATACATCTTTCCCAATGGCATGCTGCCCTCCATCGCCCAGATCGGGCAGGCGATCGAGGGCCTCTTCGTCATGGAGGACTGGCACAATTTCGGCGCGGACTATGATCGCACCCTGATGGCCTGGCGTGACAATTTCGACGCCGCCTGGGCAGGGCTGTCAGCGCGTTATGACGAGCGCTTCCGGCGCATGTGGCGCTATTATCTCTCGGTCTTTGCCGCCCTGTTCCGCGCCCGGCAGATCAATCTGTGGCAGGTGGTGCTCTCGCCCCGGGGCATCCAGGGCGGCTATCGGCGGGTCAGCTGACCGGCAAGCCGGCCGTGATTCACGTGAAACGCTTGTCCACAGACTTATCCACCGCGTTGTGCACCGGATGCCAGAAGCGAAGCCATTGACCTGGCGATGATATCGGCGTCGATCAGGCCGCCGGCAAAAGCCGCCAGCCAGAGCAGATGCGCGAGCAGAATCAGGGCGGTCGCGGCGACATAGCGCGGCTTTCGCGTCTTGTGCCGAAACAGCGTCTGGCCGAGAAGACCACCGACAAGGCCAAGGCAGAGATCGAGACCCAGAAGCGTCCCCTGGCTGATGCGCCACTGGCCGGTTTCCGCGAATGACTTGTCGAGGCGATAGGCCGTGAACGAAACCGCGCTAACAGCCGCGTATCCGGCAAGCAGCGCCCAGGGCAGGCGATCAAGAAGCGCGCCGGTCGCCATCAGCACGAGCAGCAGCAGGACACCGGCCAGGCGCCAGTCCAGGCCCGTTGACGTGGCGCCATGCCGTCGGGCGCCCGCCATCCCGACCGGATTGGCCCCCAGAATCCGGACACCCCTGGCCTGGGGCCGGCAATCGGCACCGAGACCGGGCTCAAATCTCACGCGGTCCCCAATGCGGGGTCGCGTGGCAAATACGGCCGATGGCGGATATATGCACGAAGTGGCGCCCGCCATCGCTGCCTTCGATGAAGCCGAAGCCACGCTCGTCGTTCCACTGCACCAGCTGTCCAGTTTCCGCCATGGCGCTCCGCCCCCATTTGCCGGGAGCGTAGTGCGCTCCCGATTAACGGGACCTGTAAATCGTCTTTCGGATTTGCAGATGGCGGGAAGGGTCTCAGAAGATCGACTGCTTGAGCGGCAGCTTGATGGGCGCGGGAAAGCCCGTCGCCAGGTCGTCCCAGAAGCGATCGCGCAGGATGTCGGGAAAGACGTGGCCCGCGGGCAGGCTGTCCCGCGCGAACCAGCCGGCCTCGCTGATCGCTTCGCCCTCGGCCGGATTGGCCGAGACGTCGATGTCGCCGGAGAGATAGTCGGCCAGGAACCAGAACTTGACGATGCGGCCCCAATCGTCGACCAGTTCATCGATATAGGCCATGACCCGCGCCTGGACCCGTACTCCCGCCTCTTCGAAGGCCTCGCGCTCGGCCGCCAATGGCAGTTCCTCGCTTCCCTCGACACCGCCGCCGGGACCGGCCCAGAAATCATGGACGCCGGGGCGGTAGTGCCGCACCAGCAGGATCCTGTCGTCGCGCAGCGCCAGGACGCCGGCGGAAATGCGATGCTTCATCATGGGGTCCGATCAGGCGGCACCGAAATTGAGCCGGTAGCTCAGGGCCTCGGCGACATGGGGCCGGGCAACCTTATCGGACCCGGCCAGATCGGCAAGGGTGCGCGCCACCTTGAGCACGCGATGATAGGCGCGGGCCGACAGGTTGAACCGCTCGGCGGCCTGGAGCAGCAAAGACTGGCTGCCCCGGTCCGGCTCGACCAGTTTTTCGATCAGCGCCGAGGGCGCCGCTGCATTGGTCAGCACCCGGGCGTGACCGGCATCGGCATAGCGCTGCCTTTGCCGCTCCCGGGCCGTCGCCACGCGGGCAGCGACGGCGGCGGAGCTTTCGGCCGGCGCACCGGGGGCGATCATGTCGGCAGCGGAGACGGCCGGCACATCGATGCGGATGTCGATACGATCCAGGAACGGACCTGAGACCCGGGCCTGGTACTCGCTGGCGCAGGCCGCGCCGCGCTTGCAGCTATGACCCGGCGTACCCGCCATGCCGCATTTGCAGGGGTTCATCGCCGCCACGAGCTGGAAGCGGGACGGATAGGAGACGCGGGCATTGGCGCGGGCAATGACAGTTTCGCCGCTTTCGAGCGGCTGGCGCAGGCTGTCGAGCACATTGGGGGCAAATTCGGGCAGTTCGTCGAGAAACAGGACGCCATTATGGGCGAGGCTCGCTTCCCCCGGCCGGACCTTGAGGCCGCCCCCGACCAGGGCCGCCATGGAGGCAGAATGGTGCGGGGCGCGAAACGGCCGCCGATCGGATAGAACGCCGCCCGCCAGCTCGCCGGCGATGGACTGGATCATGGAAATATCGAGCAGCTCGCGGGCCGAGAGCGGCGGCAAGATCGAGGGGAGGCGGGCCGCCAGCATGGATTTGCCGGCGCCGGGCGGCCCCACCATCAGGAGGTTGTGCCCACCGGCCGCCGCCACCTCGAGCGCGCGGCGGGCCACCGCCTGGCCGCGCACGTCGACAAGGTCGGGCAGGTCGCCGGCCGCCGCCAGATGCCGTCCCGGTTGCGGCCGCGCCTGCAATTGGTGGCCGGTCAGGTGATTGGCCAGGGCGATGAGACTGTCGGCGGCAATGATGTCGATGTCCTCGCCGGCCCAGGCGGCCTCGGGGCCGGAGGCCGCAGGGCAGATGATGCCCAACCCCTTGGCGCTCGCTGCCATGGCCGCAGGCAGGATGCCTCCGACGTGAGCCAGCCGCCCGTCCAGACCCAGTTCCCCGAGCGCCATGAACCCATCCAGCGCATCCTGGGGAATGGCGCCGAGCGCCCCCATCAGCGCCAGTGCAATGGGCACATCATAATGGCTGCCTTCCTTGGGCAGGTCGGCGGGGGCGAGGTTGATGGTGATGCGCTTGGGCGGCAGACCGAGACCGGATGCGGTGAGCGCCGCCCGCACCCGCTCGCCGCTTTCGCGCACCGCCTTGTCCGGCAGGCCGACCAGAACCAAGGCGGGAAAGCCCGGAGCAATATGCGCCTGCACATCGACCGCTACGGCCTCGATGCCCTGAAATGCCACGGTGGTAACACGCGCAACCATAGCTTTCGCCCCCAAGCTTCCCGGGGAGGCTAGCAGACCCACAAATCGTTAACAAGAACGAAGAGCGAACACCAATCAGTGCTGCAGTTGTGACCAGGCAAAGATGCCGGCCAATACGGTGACAAGGTCGCGTCCGGCCGGAGAAAGACAGTAACGGACGCGGCGGCGCGCGCCATCCTGGGTCAGGCGCAGGACAAGACCATCGGCCGTCAGCTCCTGGAGTTGCGCGGCGATAACCTTGCGGCTGGCGCCCGGCATGGCCCGCACCAGTTCCAGGAGATGCAACTGAAGACATATCAACTGGTTGATCCGCCATCGGCTTTGAACGAAGGGCGAACGAAAGAAGGAGTATTAACCATGCGGGCTGCCACAATGGTTACCCTAAATCTCCATTAACCGCGCCATGTTGAATCAAAGGTCAGGTTTAGTCTTGCGTACCGAGTGTCTTCAATCATGGCCCCGCTGTTTACCCGCTCCGTCTCCGCCCTTTTTCGTGGCGCCGTTCTGAGCCTGACCGTGGTGGCGCTGGCCGCCTGCGGCAGCATGGGTGGGCTCTACAATGCCATTCCCGGCGACAACCGGCCCCATGCCAAGGTCGACCGCGCCCGGGGCATGCCGATCCAGGGGATCGATGTGGCGCGGTACCAGGAGAATGTCGATTTCGACCGCGCGCGCGCCGGCGGCACGCATTTCGTCTTCATGAAGGCGACCGAGGGCAAGGACTATGTCGATCCCAATTTCCGCGCCAATTGGGAACGGGCCCGCGATGCCGGGATGCCGCGCGGCGTCTATCATTTCATGACCTGGTGTTCGCTGGCCTCCGAACAGGCCGCCTGGTTCACCCAGAACGTGCCCTATGATCCGAGCGCGCTGCCGCCGGTGCTCGACCTCGAATGGAACAATCATTCAAGCTGCAAGACCAAGCCGAACAAGGCCGATGCGCTCGAAAAAATCCGGCTGATGCTGGAGGTGATGGAGCGCCATACCGGTAAGCTGCCGATCATCTATACCGACATGACGTTCCACCGCGACATTCTGGAGGGCGAGTACTTCCCCAATGCCTTCTGGTTGCGCTCGACCGCCGCCGAGCCGCATGAGCGCTACAACAATCGCCCCTGGACCTTCTGGCAATATACCCAGACCGGGGTGGTGCCGGGCGTCCGGGGCGAGGTCGACCGCAATGTGTTCTATGGCTCGACCGAGGACTGGCTGATGTTCCTCTATACCGGCTGCGACCCGCGCGCCGTCGCCGCGCTGCAGGCCACCGGCCGTTGCCTGCCGGCCAAGTAGTTCTCCGCACGCCTTGAAATTGCCGCTACCCAAGGCCGGCCGCGCCGCATAAAGTTGCGGCGGGCGTGGGCTGGAGGGACAAGGCCATGGAATTTCTCAACGATTTTGGGCCCGACGGGTTGAGCGTCGTGCTGATCGGGCTGGGCATATTGGCGGTGCTGGTGCTGTTCGCCGGCGCCAAGACCGTGCCGCAGGGCTATAATTTCACCATCGAGCGCTTCGGGAAATATACCCGCACGCTCAAGCCCGGCCTCAATCTCATCGTCCCGTTCATCGATGTCATCGGCAAGAAGATCAACGTCATGGAGCAGGTGCTGGACGTGCCGCACCAGGAGGTCATCACCCGCGACAACGCCACGGTGACGGCCAATGGCGTCACTTTCTACCAGATCCTGGATGCAGCCTCGGCCGCCTATGAAGTGACCAATCTGGAAAATGCCATCCTCAACCTGACCATGACCAATATCCGCTCGGTGATGGGCTCGATGGACCTTGACGAACTGCTCAGCCATCGCGACGAAATCAACGACAAGGTGCTGCGCGTCGTCGATACCGCCGTCTCGCCCTGGGGCGTCAAGATCACCCGTATCGAGATCAAGGACATCGACCCGCCCAAGGACCTGGTGGAATCGATGGGCCGGCAGATGAAGGCCGAGCGCGAAAAGCGCGCCACCATTCTCGAGGCTGAGGGACGCCGCCAAGCCGCCATCCTCAAGGCCGAGGGCGAGAAGCAGGCGCAGGTGCTGGAAGCCGAGGGTCGCCGCGAGGCCGCTTTCCGTGACGCCGAGGCGCGGGAGCGCGCCGCCGAGGCCGAAGCCAAGGCAACCCAGCTGGTCTCGGACGCCATCGCCGCGGGCAATGTGCAGGCCATCAACTATTTCGTCGCCAACAATTACATCAAGGCGCTCGAAGGCATTGCCACTTCGCCCAACCAGAAGCTGCTGATGCTGCCGGTGGACGCAGCCGGCGTGATCGGCGCCATTGGCGGCATTGCCGAGATCGCCAAGGAGACGTTTGGTGGTGAAAAGCCCGCCGGGCAGCACCGCCCGACCAGCCGCCCACCCAATACCACGCCACCCGCCAGCGAACTGTGACCGGGGCCGGCCATGCAGATCATCGCCTTTCTGGCTGAAAACGCCCCCTGGAGCTGGATCATCGCCGGCCTGGTGCTGCTGGCGCTGGAACTGGTCGTGCCCGGGGGGTTCCTGTTGTGGATGGGCATTGCCGGCATTCTCACCGGACTGCTGGTGCTGTTCCAGCCGCTCGCCTGGCCGATCCAATGGCTGATCTTCGGCGTACTGTCGCTGGTCAGTATCCTGATCTGGGTGCGCCTGACGCGCAATCGCGCGGCCCAGACGGACCGCCCCCTCCTCAATCAGCGGGCAGAGCATTTCATCGGGCACGAGGCCGTGCTCGAGCAACCCATTGTCGGCGGCTTCGGCCGCCTCGCCCTGGGCGACACCATCTGGCGCATTGCCGGGCCCGATCTGCCGAGGGGACAGAAGGTGCGCATCGTCGGGGCCGAGGGCAATGTGCTGCGGGTCGAGGCGGCCTAGGGACATTCCCGCAAGCATTCATTAACCATAAGCTGAAAGGATGGCGGCGCAGCCCAGAGGGGCACCGCCGGCATGCGCACGCCTGTCGGTACCAGGGACGGGGCAGGACGTGATCCGGCGACAACTGACATTGCTGACCGTGCTGCTGGCCTCCAGCGCACCCGCCGGCCTTGCCCTTGCCGATCCGCTGGGGCCGGACGACGCCAAACTCGACAGCGAGCGATTGACGCCGGGCCTATATCCCGCAGCGCCGGTTCCCCAGGCCTTCGCGGTCCCGGCAGAACCGGGCACCCCGCCGTTCGAGCTCGACTGGTCGGTCGGCCTCAAGGGCAGCTATACGACCTCATCGGCTGGCGACAGCTTTGTCACCGCGCTGACCCCCGCAGTCACCGCCACCCACCAGGGCGTGCGCACCGATCTCACCGCCGCCGGCAGCGCCACCCTGGCGCGACAGGGTGATGGCACAATCACGGCCTCGGCCCTCAGCCTCGATCTCGACGCCCAGACGCGACTGGATCGCGACACCACGATTTCCGGCCACGCCGGCCTCGACCTGACGCAGGACCTGCCGGGCCTGCCGGGCAGCAACCCGCTGGTCACCAGGCCGCCGCAGGTGCTCACCGGCGCGATCGATGGCACGATCGAGCGCCGCTTCGGGCGCTTCAATCTCGGCCTCAAGGGATCGGTGGCCCGCACGCTCTATGGCCCCACCACCCGCACCGACACGGGCGTCACCGACAATTCGAGCCAGAATGTGTGGGAGGGCGATGCCAGCCTGCGTCTGGGGCTGCAGGCGACGCCGATCCTGGAAGTGTTCGGGGAAGCCTCACTGGGCCGCGACTGGTTCGACCAGGCTCCGGCCAGCGGTGTCAGCAGCAATGCCACAAGCCGGGCCCTGCGCGCCGGGATTGCCGGCGACTGGAACGGCGTCTGGTCCGCCAGCGCCTCGCTGGGCGTCGGCCTGCATGATTTCGACGATGCGAGCCTCAGCGACATCACCACACGGCTCTATGATGCCAGCCTCACCTATACGCCCGACGAGACGCTCAAACTCAGCGCAACCCTTGAAACCAAGGTGACGCCGACCGGTGCCGACACGCCTGGCACCGCCAGGGTAGCGCATGTGGCCACTGCCGATGTCGACTACACGGTCAATTCCTGGCTGCGCCTGCGCGCTTCAGCCGATTGGGGCTATTCCTGGCTCGAAGGGAGCAACGAGACCGAGCGCAGCCATGGCCTGGGCGCGGGTGCCGACTACAAGCTCAATTCCCACGCCATCGTATCCGCCGACTATGGCTATGCCCATCGCGACAACAGCAATAGCGGCGTGTTCGACAGCCATACGGTCAGCCTGGGCGTGACCATCAAGCGATAGCCGCGACCAAGCAGCCGACCCGGCTAGAGCTGGTCCTCGAGATCGAGCTTGCGCAGTTCCTCGACAAAGCCGGGGCGAATGTCGGGGCGGTCGAGCGCAAACACCACATTGGCGGTCAGGAAGCCCAGCTTGGAGCCGCAGTCAAAGACCTTGCCCTCATATTTCACGCCGGTGAAGCGCTGTTGCCCCATGAGCGTCTGCATGGCGTCGGTGAGCTGGATTTCGCCGCCGGCGCCGCGCGTCTGCTCGGCCAGGAGGGCAAAGATCTCGGGCTGCAGGATATAGCGGCCGGAGATGAAGAGGTTCGAGGGCGCCTCGTCGCGCTTGGGTTTTTCCACCATGCCATTGATGGCGAAACCTTCGTCGGGGCCATCGCCGCGCACCACCACGCCATAGGAGGAGACATCCTCCCAGGCGCATTCCTCGACGCCGATGATATTGCCGGCCCGTTCCTCATAGGCATCCATCATCTGCTTGAGCACGCCGGGCTTGGCCTTGAAGATCATGTCGGGGAGCAGCAGGGCAAAGGGCTGATCGCCGACAATATCGCGCGCGCACCAGACGGCGTGGCCGAGGCCCAGCGGTTCCTGCTGGCGGGTGAAGCTGGTGCGGCCGGCCGAGGGCAGGTCCTGCTGCAATTCTTCGAGCGCCTCGGTCTTGCCGCGGCTCTCCAGCGTCGCCTCGAGCTCGAACTGGCGGTCGAAATGGTCCTCGATCACGCCCTTGTTGCGCCCGGTGACGAAGACGAAATGCTCGATACCGGCCTCGCGCGCCTCGTCCACGGCGTATTGGATCAGCGGGCGGTCCACCACGGTCAGCATTTCCTTGGGCATGGCCTTGGTTGCAGGCAGGAAACGGGTTCCCAGACCTGCGACTGGAAACACGGCTGTACGGACACGTTTGGACACGCGATGCTCTCCTGAGTGGCTTTCGAGGTAGTCGGTGTAAACCTAAATCAACATCTGCCACATAATGTTGCAACCAAATAGCATTTCTATATCTGGGAGTTGGCGAATATGGCTGTCTTGGTTACCGGGGGCGCCGGATATATCGGCAGCCACATGGTGCTCAACCTGGCCGATGCCGGCGAGACCGTGGTGGTGCTCGACAACCTGGTTACCGGGTTCGACTGGGCGATCGACGGACGGGCCCTGTTCGAGACCGGCAATGCCGGTGACATCGACCTGGTTCTCAAGCTGATCGAGAAGCACGGCATCACCGAAATCGTGCATTTCGCGGGCTCGATCGTGGTGCCCGAGTCGGTCACCAACCCGCTCAAATACTACGCCAACAACACCGCAACCTCGCGCAACCTCATCGAGGCGGCGGTGCGGGGCGGGGTGAAGCATTTCATCTTCTCTTCGACTGCGGCGGTCTATGGCATGACCGGGCTGGCGCCGGTGATCGAAACCACCCCACTCAACCCGATGTCGCCCTATGGCCGGTCCAAGCTGATGACCGAATGGATGCTGGCCGACGTGGCGGCGGCCCATCCCATCACCTATGGCGTCCTGCGCTATTTCAACGTCGCCGGCGCCGATCCGGACAAGCGCTCCGGCCAGTCGACGCCCGAAGCCACGCATCTGATCAAGGTTGCGTGCCAGGTGGCGCTGGGCAAGCGCGAGAAGATGGACATTTTCGGCACCGATTATGAAACTCCCGACGGCACCTGCGTACGCGACTATATCCACGTCACCGACCTCATAGCCGCCCATGCCCTGTTGCTGGGCCATTTGCGCGGGGGCGGCGAGAGCACCACGCTCAACTGCGCCTATGGGCGCGGTTATTCGGTGCGCGAGGTGGTCGACACAGTGCGCAAGGTCTCCGGCGTCAACCTGCGCGCCGATGAAGGCCCGCGCCGCGCCGGCGATCCGGCCTCGATCACTGCCACGGGCGAGAAGGTGCGCCAATTGCTCGGCTGGGTGCCGCAGCACGACGACCTCAACGAGATCGTCAAGACCGCCTATGATTGGGAGCGCCATCTGCTGACGCGCAACAGGTAACGGGGACGAAGGCCATGCGGTGGGTTGCTCTGATCTGGCTGGCGCTGGTCGCCCCGGCAATAGCGCAGCCGCAGGAGAGCTTTTCCGTTTTTCTCGACCAGTTTCGCGCCGAGGCGGTCGCGGCGGGCATCGACGGCCAGTTTTATGACGCCATAGTATCGCAGCTGACCCCCGACCCCCGCGTTCCGAGCCTGGTGGAAACGCAGCCGGAGTTCACCACACCGATCTGGGACTATCTCGATGCCCGGGTCAGCGCGGGCCGCATCGAACGCGGCAAGGCGGCGCTGGGCCGCCACGGCACGCTCTTTGCGGCGATCGGCCAGCGCTATGGGGTCGATCCCTATGTGCTCGGCGCGATCTGGGGCATGGAGACCGATTATGGGGCTGTGCTGTCCAATGACAGCCTGATCCGTCCCATTGTACGGTCCCTCGCCACGGTGGCCTGGCAGCGCCGCAGCCGCTTTGCCGACGACAAGGCCGATTTCATCGCGGCGCTGAAACTGGCCGCCGCCAATGATGGTATATCGCCCATCGGCTCCTGGGCAGGCGCGATCGGACATCTTCAGGTCAACCCATCCAATGTGCTGGCCCATGGCACCGACGGGGACGGGGACGGGCGGGTAGACCTGCACAATTCCCTCGCCGATGCGCTGGCCACGAGCGCCATTTATCTGCGGCGCCTGGGGTACCAGCCGGGGCTGGACTGGGGCTTCGAGGTCGAAGTACCGGCGGGATTCGACTATCTGCTCGCGACCCGCGATCAGCTCAGGCCGGTGTCCTTCTTTGCCGAGCGCGGCATCACAAGGGTTGCCGGGCGGTCCTTTGCCGATCCCGACATGCCGGTCTTCCTCTATGTGCCGGCCGGCAAGCACGGCCCGAAATTCCTCATGACCGGCAATTACCTCGCCCTCAAGGGTTACAATTTCTCCGACAGCTATGCGCTGGCAGTGGCGCATCTGACAGACCGGCTGAAGGGCAGCGGCGCCTTTGTTGCGCCGTGGCCGCGCGACACGCAGTTTCCCAATCTGGCCCAGCGCCAGGCCATCCAGCAGGCACTGAAACAGCTCGGCCTCTATGACGGGGCGGTCGATGGCCGCCTCGGCCCGATCACCCAGGCAGCCTATGCCCGCTTTCAGGCCATGCAGGGGCAAGTCGCCGATGGCTTCGTCACTCGTGCCGCCTACGAGGCGCTGGCATCAGCGACGCAGTAACGCAAGCGGGAGCGCGTTGGCCTTGCGCCGGGGCCGGTGCTACAAGGCGGGAGTGTCGAAGCGGATTTGAGTATGAAGCGGCTCCTCCTCGTAATCCTTCTGGGTGTGCTGGTGCTGGCCGACGCGGGTCCCGTGCTGGCCCAACCGGTCATGGGCGAACGCATGCTGGTCGCGCAGAACGAGCAACCGCGCCGCCGGACCCTGTTCGACCTGCTTTTCGGCGAGGAGCCAGCCCCGGCCCCGCAGGTGCAGCAGACCCAGCCCCGGCAGCAGGCGGCCCCTGCGACACCACCGCCGCCGCCAAAGCCGCAGATCGACAAGGCTCCCGACGCCACGCGGCTGGCCGTGTTCGGCGATTCTCTGGCCATTGACCTCAGCAAGGCGCTGGAGCGCTTCTATGCCGAGGATCCCAATCTGGTGGTCATCGAGCAGGGCGTCAGCTCGTCCGGCTTCGTGCGGGACGATTATTTCGACTGGAACGCGGCCCTGGCCAAGGAGATCGCCGCCGACAGCTTTGACCTCGCCGTGGTGATCATCGGCATCAATGACCGGCAGGAAATCAGCGCCAATGGGCAGACCTATGAGCCATTGAGCGAGGGGTGGACCAACGCCTACCAGGCCCGGCTCAATACGTTTCTCGGGCAGTTGCGGGCGGCGCGCAAGCCGGTGGTCTGGATGGGCCTGCCGCCGATGTCGCGCAGCCAGTATTCGGCCGCGATGACGCAGATCAGCGCGCTACACAGGCTGGCCGCCTTTTCCGGCGGCGCGGAATTTGTCGACATCTATGACCGCTTTGCCGACGAAGACGGCAAATATGCTGCCTATGGACCGGATGTGAACGGGCAGAACGCGCTGATGCGCAAGGATGACGGCATCCATTTCTCCTCGGCGGGCTCGGACAAGCTGGCCTTCTACATCAGCCAGTCGATCCGATCCTTCTATCGGGGCGGACGGGTGAGCGTGGCCGTGGCCGACCCGCTGCAAGGCACGGATGCGGCCGGCCTGTTGCGGCCACCCTATCAGGGCCTGGGGCAGATCAGGCTGCTCGAAGTGGCCGGGGCGGTGATGCCGCTCAATCGGGCGCCCGACCGCGCCAGCGACCTGCTGCTGGCCACCGGCACGCCCGAGGCGCCGGCGGCTTTCCCGCTCGATGAACTGGTGCAGGCACCAATTGGCCGGGTCGATGCCTTCGGTGTCGGGATCACCGCCGAGACCGAAACGGGCCGGCCCACCGGAGCGGCTCAGTAGGCGGCCAGCCCCACAGCGACAGGCGTCAGCATTTCCGAACGCGCGGCGCCGGTTCCGGCCACGCTGGTGGCCATGATGGCAAAGATCAGCAGGAGCAGGGCGGCAGCCAGGCGCATTGGGGGACTCCCCGACAGGATTGCTGCGTATCTGTGCGCCCGGCAGCGCTCCGGTTCAATGACAGCGTTAAGGCTTGCTTAACGCCGACAATTTTCAGAAATTTTGCAGCAATTCCAGCACGCTCAGGCGCCCAGCAGACCGCTGGCCTTGATGCCGTCGAAGACGAACTGCACGGCCAGCGCGGCCAAGAGGATGCCCCCGATACGCGACACCACCGAGAGCCCGGTGAGGCCCAGGAGGCGCTGGATCGGGATGGCGATCAGCAGCGTAAGCCAGCACAGGGCGAGGATGACGACAATGGCCGCCAGCACCAGCCAGAAGTCGAGATCGGTCCTGGCACCGGTAGTGAGGAGGATGACGGCGCTGATGGCACCCGGGCCGGCCATCAGCGGCATCGCGAGGGGAAAGACCGAAATATCGTGGCTCTGCCGAGCCTCGATCTCTTCCTCGCTGGTGGTGCCGGTGCCACCCGAATGGCGGGCGAACACCATGTCGATGGCGATCAACAGCAGCAGGACGCCGCCCGCGGTGCGCAGGGCCGGGATGGTGATGCCGAACAAGTCGAGGATGGCATTGCCCAGGACGGCAAAGAACAGAAGAATCGCCAGCGCCACCAGCACGCCGCGCGTCGCAAAGATGCGGCGCTGGGCCGGCGTATTGTCCTTGGTCAGTGCCGCAAAGATGAAGGCAATGTCGGCCACGCCGACCGTGGCGAACAGCGTTGCGAATGCGACCAGAAAAGTGTTCATGCGTGCCCCCGGACCTGTGCCCCAGCACTAGGGCATTTCGGGGCGGGGAGCAAATGTGGGACGTCGCGTCACCGGCGGCCCGTGAGCATGGCGAAGGTGCGAGGGTAGTCGAGGCCGTAGTGCACGAGCAGAACCAGGACGAAGCCGACCGCCAGGTCCTGCCGGCCGAGCCCGAGCAGGGCAGCCACGGCAATAGCGAAATAGATCGCTTCGAGCAGTAGTCGCAACTGTCCCCCGATCTCCACCACCGGCGCGCCGCCATCATTGGCCATCCGGAAAACACCCCAG
This sequence comes from Devosia salina, assembly GCF_019504385.1. NCBI lineage: Bacteria > Pseudomonadati > Pseudomonadota > Alphaproteobacteria > Hyphomicrobiales > Devosiaceae > Devosia > Devosia salina. The sequence goes on along the minus strand of NZ_CP080590.1, from coordinate 4,127,627 downwards.
GCGGCGGCCATGGCTACAGGCAGCAGCAGTCCCAGCGCGATCCGCAGGAGCCAGTTGGAAGTCGTGGTGAAACCCCACCAGCCGACAGCAAGCAACGCTGCCAGTTCCAGCACCAATCTGAGCGCCATATTGGACCAGTAGAGCACAAGCATCTGTGTCGATCTCCGTTTCGGATGATCGCGTTCTACCCACGGCGCCCGGGAGTGGCGATTACCCAGAAAGCCATGACCGACCTACACAAATGAAGAGCTACCCCCGGCGCTTTTCAATGGCGTCCCAGATCAGCACCGCGATGTCGGGGCCGCCGAAGCGCTTGATCTCGCGAATGCCTGTGGGGGAGGTGACGTTGATCTCGGTGAGATAGCCGCCAATGACGTCGATGCCGACAAAGATCATGCCGCGCTCCTTGAGCGCCGGGGCGATGCGGGCGCAGATCTCCATCTCGCGCTCGGTGAGCGGGGAGAGTTCGGGGCGGCCACCCACATGCATGTTGGAGCGGGCCTCGCCCTCGGCGGGAATGCGGTTCAGGCCCATGACCGGCTCGCCATCGATGATGATGATGCGCTTGTCGCCCTTGCGCACGTCGGGCAGGTAGCGCTGCACCATGAAGGGCTCGCGATAGTTCTGCTCGAAGAGTTCGAGCAGGCTCGCCAGGTTGTGGTCGCCCTCCTGAATGAAGAACACGCCGGCGCCGCCATTGCCGTAGAGCGGCTTGACGATGATGTTGCCGTGCTCGCGGCGGAAGGCATGGATTTCGGTGCGATCACGGGTCACCAGCGTGGGCGGCATCAAGTCCGGAAATTCGGTGACGAGGATCTTTTCGGGCGCATTGCGCACGGCCGAGGGCGGATTGACCACTAGGGTCTTGGGGTGAATGCGCTCGAGCATGTGCGTGAGCGTGATGTAGTTCATGTCGAAGGGCGGGTCCTGACGCATCAGCACCACGTCCTGGGTGGAGAGGTCCACCCGCGCTGCCTCACCCAGCGTGAAATGCTGGCCCTTTTCGGCGTCGGTGACGGCAATAGGCTGGGCCAGCGCGCTCACCTTATTGTCGCGGAGGGCGAGCGTGTCGGGGGTATAGTGCAAGAGTTCATGCCCGCGCGCCTGCGCCTCGAGCATCATGGCGAAAGTGGAATCGCCGCGCGGATTGATGGTGGCGACATGGTCCATCTGGACCGCGACTTTGAGCTTCATGACACTTCTCAGTAAGCAGGAAAGGCGTTGATGAGATGGCGCGGCCAGCGGCCGGGTGCAAGCAGAATCACGTCAAAACGCAGATCGTGGCCTTGCGCATCGGGGTGGCGGGCCAGCCAGAGCTGTGCCGCGCGGGTGATGCGCTCCCGATTGATGGCGGCGAAAGTCAGCGCCTCCTCGGCATGCCGGGCGCGCTGCTTGACCTCGACAAAGACGATTGTGGCGCCTCTTTCGGCCACCAGGTCGATTTCGCCCAAGGGCGTTTTGAATCGCCGATCGCGGATACGATAGAGTTTCAATTGCAGCCAGATCGCGGCCAGCGCCTCGCCGCGATGGCCGCGCCGATAGGCCGCGACCCGACCCTTACCGGGCGTTCTTGAGGGCGAGCGCGGCATCGTAAACGTCCTTGCGCTTGAGGCCGTAGCGGGCCGCGATCTCGTCGACGGCGGCCCGGAGCGGCTGGACCGCCATGGCTTCGGACAAGGCCGCCTGCCAGTCCTCTGCCGCCGGCGCGCCGGGCTCGGCGGCGCCGGCCACCACGATGACGGCCTCGCCCTTGGTCTCCTCTGCGGCAAAACGGGCCGCCAGTTCGCCGACGCTGCCCCGAAAGCTGCGCTCAAACCGCTTGGTCAGTTCCAGCGCAACGACGGCCTGCCGCTCGCCCAGCACCTCGGCCATGGCGGTGAGACTACCCTCCAGCCGGCGGGGTGATTCGTAAAAGACCAGGGTTTCACGTGAATCCTTCAGCCGCTCCAGCGCATTGGCGCGGGCGCCGGCCTTGGGCGGCAGGAAGCCGTGAAAGGCGAAGGCGTCGGTGGGGAGGCCCGCGATCACCAGCGCGGATAGGAGGGCGGAGGCTCCCGGGACCGGAAAGACCGGCAGATTCTGCTCGGCCAGGGTCCGGATCAGCGGGAAGCCGGGATCGGAGAGCAGCGGCGTTCCGGCATCGGAGATCAGGGCTATGGCCGCACCGGCGGCGATCCGGGCGGCGATGGCCTCGGCCTTGTCGCGCTCATTGTGCTCATGCAGCGCCTCGCGCCGGCCCCTTATGCCATAGTGGTCGAGGAGCTTGGCGGAGGTCCGGGTATCTTCACAGAGCACGGTTTCGGCGGCCGCCAGGGTTTCGAGCGCCCGCAGGGTGATATCGCGCAGATTGCCGATGGGCGTGGCCACCACATAGAGACCAGACGCCAGGCTCGGTGCCTCAAAGCGCGTGCCGGCGATGAAATAGTCTCTTGTCTCGTCGGCCATCAGCGCGTTTCACCTCTTCTCAAACATTGGTTAACCATATGGCGCGACCTTGTTAACACATCGTGAGCATATGGGGCGCCCTGGCGTGGGACGTGAGGACAAAGCGGTGCTGTGGACACGCCGCTCGGCACTGGCCGGGCTGGCGGCACTCCTCTCGGCCTGCTCGCCGGGCAGTATGCAATGGGGATCGCGCAGCTTTTCTCTGCCCTGGGCGCAGGATGGCGCCGACAATGGCGGGCTGATGCCGGTCGCGACAACGCCGGCGGAACGCTTCGGCCGCGGCCGGGTCAATGTCGCTTTGCTGCTGCCGCTCTCGGGCAATGCGACCCTCAGCCAGCTCGGCCAGGCGCTGGCCAATGCGAGCCGCCTCGCCATCCAGTTCATCGAGGCCAATCCCAATATCGGGGAAAACATCACCATCTCGCTCCGTGATACCGGCGACAGCGCGGCCGGAGCGACCAGCGCGGCTAGTGCCGCGGTGGCCGAGGGTGCAAGGCTGATCCTGGGGCCGGTCACAGCCGAACAGGTGACGGCGGCGGGCGCCGTGGCACGCGCCAGCGGCATTCCGCTGATCGGCTTTGCCAATAATGGCAGCGTGGCGGGGCCGGGCGTCTATGTGCTCAATGTGCTGCCCGAAACCGAGATGAAGCGCGCCGCAAGCTGGCTGCGGGGGCAGGGCCGGCGCGGCCCGGCCGGCATCTTCCCCGCGACACCCTATGGCGAGGCGCTGGCCACGGCCTTCCGGCAACAGGCCATAGCCGCGGGGTTCAATCCCAGCGCGGTCTATACTTTCTCCGACATCAGCGAAGCCCCCTCGATCATTGCCCAGGCCAAGCCGCTGATCGATCGCGGCGTGCTCGATGCGCTGGTCATTCCCGACCGCGCCAGCGCCCCGACATTCGCCTCGCTGCTCGCGCAATCGGGGGTGACCGGTGAAACGGTACAGCTGGTCGGTTCGGCCGACTGGGCCAATGACCCGGGCCTGACGGCCAATCCGGCGCTTGCCGGTGCCATCTGCCCGGCCATTGATGAGGCCGGTCTCAACGCCATTCGCGCCGACTACCAGGCCCGCTTCGGCAGTGCGCCGCCGCAAATGGCCACCATTGTCTATACCGCCACGATCCTGGCCAATGTGAACACGCTGTCGCTGGCGACGCCGCCCTATGACGCCACCCTAATGACCAATCCGGCCGGCTTTGCCGGACGTGACGGGTTGTTCCGGCTCAATGGCAATGGAAGGAGCGATTATGCGCTGGTGATCAAGAAGATCGGGGCCGGCGGCGTTCTCACCACCGTGGATGGGGCGAAGCTTTAGGCTGCCAGGTCCGCCACCACCGCGTCGAGCACCGGAAAACCCTTGTCGGTGACCCGGATATTGCCATTGGGCAGGGTTTCCACAAAGCCATAGCCCTTGAGCGCGGCGATCTGCTCCTCGGAAATGCCGCGGCCCGATATGGACATGAAGCGGGATGGCGAAATGCCTTCCTTGAGCCGCAGGCCCATGACAAGAAATTCGTCGCCCTGTTCTTCCCAGGTGAGGACATCGTCGGTCACCATGCCGTGGCCAAACTCATTGACGAGCTTGAGCCACTCGAAGGGCAGTTTTTCCGTGGCGGTGGCATGGCGCTGGTGGTTGACCATGAGCCTGCCATGAGCCCCGGGGCCGATGCCGGCATATTCGCCATAGCGCCAATAGAGCATGTTGTGCCGGCTTTCCTGGCCAGGCACGGCATGATTGGAAATCTCATAGGCCGGCATGCCCGCCTCAGCGGTCAATTCCTGGGTCAGTTCATAGAAATCGGCCGCCAGATCCTCATTGGGCATCTGCAACTTGCCGGCCTGGTGCAGGTCGAAATAGCGCGTCCCCTGCTCGATGGTAAGCTGGTAGAGGCTGATATGGCCGCGGGCCAGCCATAGCGCTTCCTTGAGCTCGTCTTCCCAGTCTTCCAGCGTCTGCTTGGGGCGGGCATAGATGAGATCAAAGCTCGAGCGCTCGAAGACCGATTGCGCAATGCGCACGGCGGACACCGCCTCCTCGACCGTATGGCGACGGCCCAGCTCGGCCAACGGGCCGGGGCGCAGCGACTGCACACCGAGCGAGACGCGATTGATCCCGGCGGCTCGGAACCCCTTGAAGCGATCCACCTCGACACTGGTCGGGTTGGCTTCGAGCGTGATTTCAGCATCGCGGTCGATTTGCCACGCCTTGGCAATGGCATCGAGAACGGCGCCGACGGCCTTGGGGCTCATCAGGGAGGGCGTGCCGCCGCCAAAGAAGATCGATTGCACCAGCCGGCCGGGCGAGAGCGCCGCCATCTGGGCGATTTCTTTTCTATAGCCCTCGACAAAGGCCTCCTCGTCGAAGGGGCCGCGATGAACGTGGGAATTGAAATCGCAATAGGGGCATTTGGCCGCGCAGAAGGGCCAATGCACATAGACACCGAACAGATCGTTGGGGTTAACCTTGCTCAACCTGGTTCTCCACGAAGAGCGCAAAGGCGCGCGCCCGGTGCGACAGGCCCTTTTCGCCCGGCGACCAGGAATGCTTGGTCTCGGCGTCCATTTCGCCGAAGGTGACGTCATAGCCATCGGGCATGAACATCGGGTCATAGCCATGCCCGACATCGCCGCGCGGCGGCCAGACCAGCGTGCCGTCGCACTTGCCGACATAGAGCACATCACGCCCATCGGGGTGGGCCAGGCACAGCGTGGCGTTGAACGAAGCCCGGCGCTGGCCAGGTGAATTGGCCCCGGCCGCCTGCAGGGCATCCTCGACCCGCTTCATGGCGCGGTTGAAATCGCGCGGGACGCCGGCCCAGTCGGCCGTATAGACCCCCGGATCACCCCCCAAGGCGTCGACGCAGAGGCCCGAATCATCGCTCAGCGCCAGCATGTTGGCGCCCCTGGCCGCGGCATGGGCCTTGGTGCGCGCGTTCTCGGCAAAGGTCGTGCCGGTCTCTTCCGGTTCAGGCAGCCGCAATTCCCCCGCCGAAACCAGCTCCAGCCCGAACGGCGCGAACAATTCGCGAAATTCCTTGAGCTTGCCGGCATTGTGCGTGGCGATGCAGAGGCGATCGCCAGCATGGAGGCGGGGGATGCTGCTCACTTGCTCTGTCCTGTATTCGTGCCCAGGGCACGGGCTATGTCATTCCAGATGGCGCAATCCGGGCGCGGCGCCTTGCTAGTGCCAGCCTGCTGCTCGGCTGCTGCCGGGCGCTCGGCGGCTTCGGGTTGACGAACAGGCGCGGTCTTCATTGGCCCAGCACCGATTTCTGCATGCTGGACAGCTCGCCAATGCCCTTTTCCGCCAGGACCATGAGGGCGTCGAGTTCGGAACGGTCGAAGGGCGCGCCCTCGGCGGTGCCCTGGATTTCGACGAACTTGCCGGCGCCTGTCATGACGAAATTGGCGTCGGTATGGGCCTCCACATCCTCGAGATAGTCGAGATCGAGCACCGGGGTGCCGCGATAGATGCCGCAGGAGATGGCTGCGACGCTGTCGATCAGCGCCTTGCCGCGGGTGAGCTGGCGCTCCTCCATCCACTTGATGGCGTCGACCAATGCCACATAGGCGCCGGTGATCGAGGCGGTGCGCGTGCCACCATCGGCCTCGAGCACATCGCAGTCACAGGTGATCTGCACTTCGCCCAGCGCTTCAAGATCGACCACGGCGCGGAGCGAGCGGCCGATGAGGCGCTGGATTTCCTGGGTGCGGCCCGACTGCTTGCCTGCCGTCGCCTCGCGGCGGGTGCGCGAACCGGTGGCGCGGGGCAGCATGCCATATTCGGCCGTGACCCAGCCCTTGCCCTTGCCGCGCAGCCAGCCGGGGACGCTGGTTTCCACCGAGGCGGTGCACAGAACCTTGGTATTGCCAAAGGCAACAAGGCACGAGCCCTCCGCCTTCATGGCGACATTGCGCTCGAGAGTTACCGCCCGCATGTCGCTCGGCTGCCGTCCGGATGGCCGCATCGTGATTCCAGTCTTTGTTGCCGTTAACCGCCTCTTAACCCTCATCGACCCGCCTCACAAGCGCCCGGCGCTTGGCGGATGGGGAACAAGGGCCTAAATGAGGGAGCAGGGTTAAAGTCGACGAGTTTAATCAAACCAGCATGACCAGACCGTCCGAAGACTTCCTCTCCGTGCTCAATGCCCGCAGCCAGGACATTTTTCGTCGCCTCGTGGAGCGCTATCTCGATACGGGCATGCCGGTGGGGTCGCGCGATCTCTCGCGCCTGTTGCAGGTGGAACTCTCGCCTGCTTCGGTGCGCAACGTCATGGCCGATCTCGAGGATCTGGGACTGATCGCGGCTCCGCATACCTCGGCCGGCCGCGCGCCGACACAACAGGGGTTGCGCTTCTTCGTCGATTCCATGCTCGAGATCGGCGCCGTCAACGAAACCGAGCGCAGCCAGATCGCCCGGCATATCGAGGGCACGGCGGGCCATGCGCAGGTCGAGGACGTATTGACCGAAGCCTCTTCGCTGCTGTCCGGCCTCAGCCAGGGGGCAGGCGTCGTCATCGCCACCAAGGCCGACATGGTCCTCAAGCATATCGAGTTCGTGCGGCTCGACGCGACGCGCGCTATGGCGATCCTGGTGGGCGAGGACGGGCAGGTGGAAAACCGGGTCCTCGACCTGCCGCCCGGCTATACCGCCAGCGCCTTGCAGCAGGCCGGCAATTATCTCGCCCATTATGTGGTGGGTCGCACGCTTTCGGAGGCGCGCAAGGTGCTGCACGATCGCCGGGCCGAGCAACGGGCGGAACTGGACGAATTGACCCAGCGCCTGGTCGATGCCGGCATTGCCACCCTGGCCGAGCCGGGCGGCAACAATGCCCCCACAGTGATCGTGCGGGGCCGCGCCAATCTCATCAATGACACCATGGCCAGCGACGAGCTGGCGCGCATGCGGCAATTGTTCGACGAGCTGGAAAGCAAGGACGGGCTGCTCGAACTGCTCGGCGATGCCGAACGGGCCCAGGGGGTTCGCATTTTCATCGGCTCGGAGAACAAGCTCTTTTCGCTCTCCGGTTCCTCGGTGATCCTCAGTCCCTACAAGGACGCCAATGACCGGATCGTGGGTGTGCTCGGGGTCATCGGGCCGACCCGGCTCAACTATGCGCGCATCGTGCCGGTGGTCGATTATACGGCCAATGTCATCTCCGCGATGATGGCGCGGAAGCGCGGCAAGACTTGAATTAGCCGTCCGCTTGGCCGATATGGCGGGCAAGAGATGTTACCCACATGGGAAAGAAGACCAGATGAGCGACGAAAACGCCGCCCAGGGCGAAACGCCGGAAACCGAAAATCCCGCGACCGACACGCCTGAAGTCGATCCCGTCGAGGCGCTTGCTGCCGAGAACGCCGACCTCAAGGACAAGCTGCTGCGGACCATCGCGGAGATGGAAAACCTCAGGAAGCGCACCGAGCGTGATGTCGCCGACACCCGCTCCTATGCGATTGCCGGTTTTGCCCGCGACATGCTGACGGCCACCGATGCGCTGAGCCGCGCACTGATGGTTATTCCGGCCGAAACGCGCGAGACGGCCGACGGGTCGCTCAGGAGCCTGATCGACGGGATCGAACTGGCCGACCGCGAAATGCAGCGCCTGCTCGCCAAGCATGGGGTGAAACCCATCGAGGCCGAGGGCCAGAAATTTGATCCGCACAAGCACCAGGCCATGTTCGAGGTGCCCAACCCGAACGTGCCCGAAGGCACGGTGGTGCAGGTGGTGCAGACCGGCTTTGCCATTGGCGAGCGCGTGCTGCGTCCGGCCATGGTCGGCGTTGCCAAGGGCGGCGCTGCTGCCGCTCCAACTGCTGCGCCCGAGGGTGAAGAGGGCATCGACAAGAGCGCCTGAGCTTTTGCGATTTGAAGATTGGAGAGGGCGCTGCAAGGCGCCCTTTTTTGTTTGCGGGCAAGACAAGGCCCCCTCACCCGCCGGCTTCGCCGTCGACCTCTCCCCCAGAGGGAGAGGTAAGGGGGCGTCAACGTTGCGAAGCGACACCTCTCCCTAGGGGGAGAGGTCGGCCCGAAGGGCCGGGTGAGGGGGCCTTGCTGACCTACCCCAGAATCTCCCGGCTCATCACGCGGGCGACACCCGCCTCGTCCATGTCCGCCCAGGCCTTTTCCAGTGACCCATCGGCATTGATGGCGCGCGTCGCATCCTCGATCACGGTGACATCAAACCCCCCCGCTGCCCCATCCAGGGCCGTCCAGGCGACACAGAAATCAGTGGCAAGGCCCACCACGAACAGCCGGCCCACATCGCGCTCGTTGAGATAGCCGGCGAGGCCCGTCAGCGTTTCGCGGTCGGCCTCCTGGAAGCCGGAATAGCTGTCGATCTGCCGGTTGTAGCCCTTGCGGATGATGAGCTGGGCATGGGGAATATCGAGGTCCGTCGAAATCTCGGCGCCGCGCGTTTGCCAGACGCAGTGATCGGGCCAGAGGACCTGAATGCCGTAGTCGAGCTCGATCGTCTCGAAGGGGGCCTTGCCCGCGTGCTGGCTGGCAAAGGAAATATGGTCGGCCGGGTGCCAGTCCTGGGTGAGGACGACATTGCGGAATTTCTGCGCCAGTTTGTTGATCAGCGGCACGATCTCGTCGCCGCCGGCAACCGCCAGGCTGCCGCCGGGCAGGAAGTCATATTGCACATCGACGACGACGAGGACGTCTTCGGGCTGGATGGCGATGGTCATGTGGTCTCCCGGTCTACCCACTCGGCGCGGATGAGCCCGCGGACCGAATTGCCCAGCCAGATTGCCTCGGCAGCGCGCAGATCGGCAAGGGTCAGCACCTGCTCTTCTGCCTTGCCCTCAGCGATCAGCTCGGCCCTGAGCGTACCGGGCAGGAGGCCCGAGGACAGCGGCGGGGTGAGCAGCCTTCCGCCGATCTCGACAAAGAGGTTGGTGAAACTGCCTTCGGTCAGTTCGCTGCGCTCATTGAGAAACACCACTTCGTCGAGCCCGCGTTCATCATGCGCCTCCTGGCGTGGGCGGTCATAGAAGGCGCGATTGGTGGTCTTGTGCGCCGGCCACAGGCTGCTCGAATCAAGCCGCTCTGCAGCGATGGCGAAGCGGAAGATTTCGGGGCTCGGGGGCAGGGGCACCGCCGTCAGATCCAGGCCCGTTTCCGCCAGCGTCAGGCGCACGCGCATCGGCCCGCTCCAGTCCCGCGCCCGCTCGGCAAGGAAGTGAAACGCCGCATCGCGGGTATGGGGCAGTGCGAAATAGGTCGCCGAGGCGCAGAGCCGGTCGAGATGCCGGTCAAGGAGGGCATAGCCCCCTTCAGGTGTCCATTTGATGGTTTCGATCAGGGTCACCGGCGGGGCCGGATCGGAGAGGAATTTGAGCTTCAGCAGCGCCTCCTGATATTCATCCACCACATCGCTGTCGGCGACGATGCCGCCGCCAATGCCGATCGTGCCGTCGCCGTTCGCATCGATGACCGCGGTGCGGATGGCGACATTGAAGGCAAAGTCCCCATCGGGCGCCACATAGCCGATCGAGCCGGTATAGAGGCCGCGCGGTTCGGCCTCCACCTGGTGGATGATCTCCATGGCGCGCAGTTTCGGCGCCCCCGTCACCGATCCGCAGGGGAAGAGGTTTTCGAGCACCTCCAATAGCCCGATGCCCGGCTGTTTTCGGGCCTCGATGCCGGAGGTCATGGTGTGCAGGCTGCGATAGGTTTCGACGGTGAAAAGGTCCGTCACCCGCACCGAGCCCGTCTGGGCAATCCGCCCCAGATCGTTGCGCAAGAGGTCGACGATCATCAGGTTTTCGGCACGGTTCTTCGCATCAGCAGCCAGCGCGGTCCGGCCCGCGTCGTCCTCGGCCAGGCTGAGGCCGCGCTTGCGCGTGCCCTTCATCGGCCTCGCCCTGAGGCAGTCGCCTTGCCCGGACACAAACAATTCGGGGGAGCGCGACAGGACATGGTGGTCGCCGGCATGGATATAGGCGCCATAGGCCACGGGCTGGCTCTGTGCCAGCACGCGGTAAAGGCCCAGCGGATCACCTTCGAGGGCGAAGCGGGCGCGCAGGGTAAGGTTGACCTGGTAGGTGTCGCCGGCCTCGATCAGCGCCTCGACCGTATCGAAGGCCCGTCGATACGCGTCCAGCCCCAGCAATGGCCTGAGCCCGTTCGCGCGCCCGTCCGGAGCTGCGGCGAGCAGGGCGGCAATCTCACCGCCGGAGGGGCGTCGCGGCGCCTCAAAAAGGCCGAACCAGAGGAGCGGTGCCGGGCTGCGGTCGGGCAGCAGCGGGCGCAGGCGCTCCTCGAACAGAAAACCCAGTTCGTAGGCAAGGTAACCGGCGGCCCACAGCCCTTCTCGCCCTGCCGCTTCGATGCGCTTGAGGGCGGCCAGCGCGGTTGTGGCGTCATGGGCCACCAGCACTTGCCTGGGCTCGGAAAAGAGCAGGTTCTGGCCGTGGGGGTTGAGATTGTCGTGCAGCAGCACGGTGCCGGGGGTAATCATGCCCCGCTTGTAGTGCATCGGACCCCGCCGCGGCGCGAAAATTTTGCGCTTGACGATGGCGGGAGGCTTGGCGGCGACAGGCCGTAATGGCAGATAATTGCCGTCCGGCCGCGCCCTGCGGCCGGCTTGAGGGATCTCATCATGAAGACCAATCTGCTGGGCGGCCTCGTCGCCCTGGCGCTCGTGGCCGGCATTGCGCCTGCCGCGGCACAGACCGTGGAGTTCACGGTCATCAATAACAGCTCCTACGACCTGCATTATTTCTACACAACGCCGAGCAATCAGGACAGCTGGGGCGAGGACCTGCTGGGCGAGACCGGCATACTCGCTGCCGGCTACCAGGCCACCGCCACCATTGGCGACGGATCGGACCAGTGCCTCTATGACTTCAAGTTCGTGATGGACAATGGTGCCGAATTGATCGAACCGCAGATCGATATCTGCAGCCTCAATTCCTACACCATCAACGACTGATCGCCGCTGCCGCCCGGTCCGCCGGGCGGCCATCCCGGGCCGTGATCGGAAAATCTCCCGATACGCGTGCTTGAAGCCTCCCTGACACCCCCCTATATACCCCCCGAGGCCCCGAAAGGGGCGGTTTTCAAACCTACGAGGGACCCCGGCCCGTTTGGGCCAGGAAGCTGCTTTCGAAGAGAGGGCTTTGTGGCGGGTTCGCTGAAAGAGAGGCAGAGTAATGGCTAAAGTAATCGGCATCGACCTGGGTACGACCAATAGCTGCGTGGCCGTGATGGACGGCAGCAATCCCAAGGTCATCGAAAATGCGGAAGGCGCGCGCACCACGCCCTCCATGGTCGCCTTTTCCAAGGATGGCGAGCGTCTGGTCGGCCAGCCGGCCAAGCGTCAGGCCGTGACCAATCCGGAAAACACCCTGTTCGCCGTCAAGCGCCTGATCGGCCGTCGCTTCGACGATGCCGTGGTGGCCAAGGACAAGGATCTGGTGCCCTTCAAGATCACCCGCGCCGACAATGGCGACGCCTGGGTGGAGGCGGCCGGCGAGAAGTATTCGCCGAGCCAGGTTTCGGCCATGGTGCTGCAGAAGATGAAGGAAACCGCCGAGAGCTATCTCGGGGAGACCGTGACTCAGGCCGTGATCACCGTGCCGGCCTATTTCAACGATTCGCAGCGCCAGGCCACCAAGGACGCGGGCAAGATTGCGGGCCTGGAAGTGCTCCGCATCATCAACGAGCCCACCGCCGCGGCGCTGGCCTATGGCCTCGACAAGAAGAATTCGGGCACCATCGCGGTCTATGACCTTGGCGGCGGTACCTTCGACGTCTCGATCCTCGAGATCGGCGATGGCGTGTTCGAGGTGAAGTCCACCAATGGCGACACGTTCCTGGGTGGTGAAGACTTCGACATGCGTCTGGTCGATTACCTCGCCGACGAGTTCAAGAAAGAGCAGGGCATCGACCTGCGCAATGACAAGCTGGCTCTGCAGCGTCTCAAGGAAGCTGCCGAAAAGGCAAAGATCGAACTCTCGAGCTCGACCCAGACCGAAATCAACCTGCCGTTCATCACCGCCGACGCCTCGGGCCCGAAGCACCTGACCCTCAAGCTCAGCCGCTCGAAGCTCGAAAGCCTGGTCGATGACCTGATCCAGCGCACCATCGACCCGTGCAAGCAGGCGATGAAGGATGCCGGCGTCTCGGCCAGCCAGATCGACGAAGTCGTGCTGGTGGGTGGCATGAGCCGCATGCCCAAGGTGCAGGAAGCGGTCAAGCAATTGTTCGGCAAGGAGCCGCACAAGGGCGTCAACCCGGACGAAGTGGTGGCGCTGGGCGCTGCCATCCAGGGCGGCGTGCTGCAGGGCGACGTCAAGGACGTGCTGCTGCTCGACGTGACCCCGCTGAGCCTCGGCATCGAAACCCTGGGCGGTGTCTTCACCCGCCTGATCGACCGCAACACCACCATCCCGACCAAGAAGAGCCAGACCTTCTCGACCGCCGAGGACAACCAGAACGCGGTGACCATCCGCGTCTTCCAGGGCGAGCGCGAAATGGCGGCGGACAACAAGCTGCTGGGCAATTTCGACCTGGCCGGCATTCCGCCCGCACCGCGTGGCGTGCCGCAGATCGAGGTGACCTTCGACATCGACGCCAACGGCATCGTGAACGTCTCGGCCAAGGACAAGGGCACCGGCAAGGAGCAGCAGATCCGCATCCAGGCCAGCGGTGGTCTTTCGGACGCCGACATCGAGAAGATGGTCAAGGACGCCGAGGCCAATGCCGAAGCCGACAAGCGCAAGCGCGAAGCGGTGGAAGCCCGGAACCAGGGCGAATCGCTGGTCCATTCGACCGAGAAGTCGCTCAAGGATTATGGCGACAAGGTCTCGGCCGAGGACAAGGCCGCCATCGAAGCCGCCATTGCCGACCTCAAGTCGGTGCTGGAAGGCGACGATGCCGAAGCCATCAAGGAAAAGACCGCCACGCTGGCGGAAGCCTCGATGAAGCTCGGTGAAGCCATGTACAAGGCCAGCCAGGCGGAAGCCGAAGCCAAGGCCAGCGGCACCGCCGATGATGGCGATGACGACGTGGTCGACGCTGACTTCGAAGAGGTCAAAGACGACGACGACAAGAAGTCGGCGTAAGTTTGGTCTCGTGAATGACAGGGCCCCGGTGGAGACACCGGGGCTTTTTTGTTGTCCGGAGGCGGGGAGGCACCCCCACCCGGCCTCCCCTGCAGGAGGGGGGTCTGCCGCTGGGCGATTTGACGTCGGGTTGAATTCGATGCGCTCCTCCCCCTGTTTCAGGGGGAGGTTGGGTGGGGGTGCCGTCAGAGCCATTCGACCCTAGGTCATGGTCTTCCCCCTGAATCGCTCTACCGGAGCAATTTCGCCGCGCAGCGGCCGGCTCTGCCAGTCGCGTATGGCGTTCATGGCCTTTCCACCGGTCGGCTCTGCCATTCGAGCACAGCTCTCATGGCCTTCTCGCCTAAATTCGGTCCACTGGACCGAATTTGCCTCTCAGGTCCGGCTCGAAGTTTCACGTGAATCCTTGCTCGGTTGATCCAGACCGCGCCCCTTGCTAATACCCGCGGGCCTGCCCATATGCGCAGGTGCGAGCCGGCCTGGCCGGCATTTCCATATTCCAAACCAGCGCGACGACCAGACCGGCGCGACCGACAAAGAGAGTTCATCTTGGCCAAACGCGATTTCTACGAGGTGCTTGGCTGCCAGAAGGGCGCCGATGACGGAGCCCTCAAGAGCGCCTATCGCAAGCTCGCCATGCAGTTTCACCCCGACCGCAATCCGGGCAATGACGAGGCTGAGCACAGGTTCAAGGAAATCAACGAAGCCTACGACACGCTCAAGGACCCGCAGAAGCGCGCGGCCTATGACCGGTTCGGCCATGCTGCATTCGAAAATGGCGGTGGCGCCCGCGGCCCGGCTGGGTTCGGGCCGGAATTTGCCTCCTCCATGTCCGATATCTTCGAGGACATTTTCGGTGACTTCATGGGCGGCGGTGGCGGCGGACGCCGCGGGGGTGGCGGCGCGGCGCGCATGCGCGGCTCGGACCTGCGCTACAATCTCGAAATCTCGCTCGAAGAGAGCTTTGATGGCCGCACGGTCGAGATCGACGTGCCGACGCTCTCGACCTGCGAAACCTGCGACGGGTCCGGCGCCAAGCCAGGCACCGGCACCCATACCTGCCGGCAGTGCAATGGCCATGGCAAGGTGCGGGCCGCCCAGGGTTTCTTCACGATCGAGCGCACCTGTCCGGTCTGCCAGGGCCGGGGCCAGATGATGGATCAGCCCTGCACCGATTGCGGTGGCCAGGGCCGGCGCCAGCAGAACCGCAAGCTCTCGGTCGATGTGCCGCGGGGCATCGAGGATGGCACCCGCATTCGCCTCGCCAATGAGGGCGAAGCGGGCCTGCGGGGCGGCCCGCCGGGCGATCTCTATATTTTCGTTTCCATCAAGCCGCACGAGCTGTTCCAGCGCGACGGCGCCGATCTTTATGCCCGCGTGCCCATTTCCATGACTACGGCAGCGCTGGGTGGCGAATTCGAGGTGCCAACACTCGACAGCGCCCGCGCCAAGGTCAAGGTGCCCGCCGGGACCCAGCCGGGCCAGCGGGTGCGCCTCAAGGGCAAGGGCATGCCGGTGCTGCGGAGCAAGGATGTCGGCGACCTATATGTCCAGCTCGATATCGAGACGCCGCAGAACTTGTCCCGCAAGCAGCGTGAACTGCTCGAGGAATTCGCCCGGCTCGAGACTGGCGAGACCAGCCCCACATCCGACGGCTTCTTCGACAAGCTCAAGAAAATGTTTGAGGCTTAATCGCGTAGAAAAATCGCCCCGGTGGGGCGATTTTCGCGATTAAGGCCGTGAGAGTTGCGCTCGAATGGCACGAACGTTCCGCGCACTCGGACCCCTTACTTCGGCGGCGTCAGCCACCCCCACCTAGCTTCGTTAGGGCAGAACCCGGCTTGCCGTCTGCAGTTCGCTGACCAGTTCGGCGACCGCCTTTTCGGCTGCAGCTTCGATCTCTGCCAGCGCCGTGCCATAAGGCACTTCCAGACCAAGCCGTTTGCTCGGATCGTCCGTCCAGACGAAGGATACGAAACTCTTCTTCTGGGCGAGATCGTGTGTGAGGTGAGTGATGGTCATGCTGGCGGCCATAGGATGTCTCCTTCCGAGAGACTATTCCGACGGAAACTGGCTCATGTCCATCCAGGTATATTCCCAGACATGGCCGTCGAGATCGGCAATGGCGCGGCCATACATGAAGCCGTAATCGGTCGCGGCGCGCTGCTCGCGGCCGCCGGCCTTGAGTGCAGCCTCGGCGATGCTGTCCACCGCTTCGCGGCTGTCGCGGGAGAGAGCATAGAGGGCGCCGATCTCGGTCTTGGCGTCCGGGATGGGCGTATTGGTGAACTCGCGGAACTTGTCGTGGGTCAGCAGCATGACGTAGATGGTGTCGCTGATGACGATGCAGGCCGCTGTTTCATCGGTGAACTGCGGATTGTGATCGAAGCCAAGCGCCTTGTAATAGGCCATGGCGGCCCTGAGGTCGCGCACCGGCACATTGACGAAAATCATATTGGCCATTTTTGAACTCCCGTGTTGTGGGCAAGCCTAGACAAGCGGCTCATCCCTGCCAATTCACTTGCAGCGACGAGCGGCGCGCGGCAGGTTCGACATTGTCCACACATCCGGAGGCAATATGAAGACGGCACTCACCCTGTCCGGGTCCATCCGCAAGGGGTCCTATAACCGTGTCCTGCAGCAGCATATGGGGCGCAAGCTCGAAGAGGCGGGGGTGGCCGTCACCGCAATCGACCTAGGCGATTTCGACATGCCGATCTTCAACGAGGATCTCGAGCCCGACAATGTGCCCGAGGCGGCCGTTCGCCTCGCGGAGATGTGGCGCAGCCACGACATCGTCTTCATCGCCAGCCCGGAGTATAATGGCGGCGTGCCGCCGCTCCTGGTCAATACGGTCACCTGGCTTTCCCGCCAGAAGCCGAGCCCCTTCCGGCATGCCGTGTTTGGCATTGGCGGGGTCAGTTCAGGAAAGTATGGCACCATATGGTCCTTGAGCCATCTCCGGGACAGCCTGACCAAGGTGGGGACGCTGATCGTGCCGACATTGCTCGGAATCGGCCCTTCCGAAGAGGCGTTCGATGATAAGGGTGACCCCGTGGAGCCGGCCATCATCCGCAAGGTCGAGCAGATGGTCCATGAACTGACCCATTTCAGCCGGGGATAGAATTGCGCGCGCTCTACCTCACCCACCCCCAGGTCCGGATTGATGCGGCCGTGCCGGTGCCGCTCTGGGGTTTGTCGTCGCAGGGGCGGGCGCGCGCCGAGAGCTTTGTGGGCCGGGGTGTGATACCGGCAGGTGCCATTGTCTTTTCGAGCCGGGAAACCAAGGCACTGGAGCTGGCCGAGCTGCTGGCCGCCGCCGCCGGTACGCCGGTGCTGTCAGACCATGAGATGGGCGAGAACGACCGCTCCTCGACGGGGTTTCTGCCGCCGGCCCTGTTCGAAGCGCAGGCTGATCGCTTCTTCGCCCACCCGCAGCAGAGCGCCGATGGCTGGGAACGCGCCATTGATGCGCAGGCGCGCATCGTCGCCACAGTGCGCACCGCCCTGGCCTCGGTGCCGGCTGGCATGCCGGTGATCTTCTGCGGTCATGGAGCGGTGGGGACCTTGCTCAAATGCCGCATCGGCAATCGCCGCATCTCGCGCGAGGAAGACCAGGGCCGTATCGGCGCGCCCGGCGGCGGCAACGGTTTCCTGTTCGATCTGGCGGCGCGGCAGCTTCTCACCGACTGGACGCCGATGGAAGAGATCGGAGCCGACTGGCTCGCCTGACCCCCTCTCTTCGGGGACGGGCTACTTCCCCGTCCACGCCTCCAGCCCGAACAGGTCCACAGCGTCATTGAGCGCCGGGGCCAGGCGGTCGAGCCGCTCGGTTTCTCCCTCAACCTCGCGCAGCCGCATCGGACCGGCCATTGGCACCGCAGCGATCAGCGTCGTACCGGCCGCGGTGATGGCGACATTGCGCGCCCGGCGGTCCTCGGGGTTGGAGCGAACCTGGCACAGCCCCTTGCGGCGCAGGTCATCGATCGCCTGGCCGAGCGTTGCAGGATGGGCGAGCAGGGCCTTGCGCAGCGCGGCAAGCGGAATATGGGGCCGCTCGGCGACAATGTGGAGCACCGCCAGTTGCAGCGTGGTGATGCTGTGGTCGCGCTTCAACGCGGCCTCGAAGGCCTTGATCGCCTGATCGAGCCGCATCCAGGCCACCATGGCCTTCAATGCCTGTTGCTGCATGAAATGGTCCGCAAAAGGTAAGCGAGAGCGGCTTGATATGATGGCATAGAAATGCCGCGCAAGACTATTATGTCGGCATAGGATCAAGACAAGGCTTGCTCTTGAACGAAAGCTGTGCGAGCGGAGAACAAATCAGCGCAAGGAGAACACTCATGGCTGGCCAGTTGATCGTGGGCCTCGACGTTTCGTCACGCGCGCGCGCCGAAGAGATCATCTCGCTCCTCGGCGACAGCGTCGATTTCTACAAGATCGGCTATCAGTGCTTCTATGGCGCCGACGGGCTGGCCCTGGGCAAGGCGCTGCTGGCGGCGGGCAAGAAGGTGTTCTTCGATCTCAAGCTGCTCGACATCGACAACACGGTCGAAAAGGGTGTCGCGGCGATCGCCGAGACCGGCGCCACCATGCTCACCGTCCATGCCTATCCCAAGGCCATGCGCGCCGCGCAGAAAGGCGCGGAAGGCTCCGGGCTCTGCATCCTGGGCGTGACCGTCCTCACCTCGATGGACGACAATGACGTCAAGGAAGCCGGCTATGCCCGCGACGCGGCCGGGATGGTCGCGCTGCGGGCCCAGCAGGCCCGTGAAGCCGGCATTGGCGGGGTCGTCGCCTCGGCTCACGAGGCGGAGATGGTACGCACCATTGTCGGCTCGAAAATGGCCATCGTCACCCCCGGCATCCGCCCCGCCGGCGCGGCGCTCGGCGACCAGAAGCGCGCCATGACCCCGGCCGATGCGCTGGCGGCGGGGGCGAGCCACCTCGTCGTCGCCCGCCCCATCATTGCTGCCCCCGATCCCGCCGCAGCGGCAACGGCGATCCTGGCGGAGATGGACGGGAAACGGGTGAGCGTGGCTTAGACCGCCAGTCCGTGCTTCTGGGTCAGCTCTTCCAGATCAAGCTGCGGCCTTGCGCCGATATGGGTGATGACTTCCGACGCCGCCAGGCACCCGGTCTTCAGGGCCGCCTCCATGGTCTGGCCGCGGGCGAGGCCGAGCAGGAAGCCCGAGGCGAACAAATCGCCGGCGCCGGTGGCGTCGACGACCTTCTCCACCGGGAAGGCGGGGACGGAGACAACTTCGCCATTGAACACGGCCATGGCGCCGTCGGCGCCCATGGTGATGGCGGCCACTTCCGCATCCTTGGCGATTTCGCGCACCGCCGCGCCCAGATCGTCGGTCTGGTAGAGCGATTTCAGCTCATGCACATTGGCAAAAACATAATCGATGGTCTTTGAGCGGATGAGGTCGAGGAATTCGGCGCGATAGCGGTCGACGCAGAAGGGGTCGGACAGGGTGAAGGCGGCGGCGCGCTCGTGCTTGTGGGCATAGTGGGCGGCCAGCACGAAGGCCTTCTTGGCCTCCACCGGGTCCCACAGGAAGCCTTCCATATAGGTGATGGCCGAGCCGCCGATCTCATCGGGATGAATATCGCGCTCGGTCAGCTCGTGGCAGGCGCCGAGATAGGTGTTCATCGTGCGCTCGCCGTCCTCGGACAGGAAGATCATCGAACGCGCGGTCAGCGCGCCGCCCTTGAGGCGCGTGGTGTTGTAGTGGACGCCGATCTCGGTCAGGTCGGCATCGAACACGTCGCCCAACGGGTCGTCCGCCACTTTGCCCACAAAGGCAGCGCGGCCGCCCAGCGAGGCAACGCCGGCGGCGGTATTGGCGGCCGAGCCGCCGGA
Organism: Devosia salina; assembly: GCF_019504385.1. Lineage (NCBI taxonomy): Bacteria > Pseudomonadati > Pseudomonadota > Alphaproteobacteria > Hyphomicrobiales > Devosiaceae > Devosia > Devosia salina. Next base: position 4,108,234 of record NZ_CP080590.1, on the reverse strand, counting down.
AATCTGCTGCCGGCCCAGCGGCATCTTGGCGTAAAGGTCCTCGGCCCGATCGGTGTCGATCAGGTGCATGATGCCCTCGGTCATGCCCTCGCGCTCGATGAAGCCGGCTTCCACCGGGGCGATGATGTCAACGATCGCATTGCCGATGGTCAGCACGTCGAAGCGGGTCTGGGTCATGGAGGGACGGTCCGGGTGTTCGCAAAAGGGCCGTGAGCCGGTTTAGAGCATGATCGGGCAGGGGGCAATTCTTTTGGCCCTTCCCCGGTCAGCCGGAGTACGGAGGCGTTTCGGACTCAAAGGCTCGAAATGATCTCGCCGATCAGCGCTTCGGTGTCCTCGCCGGCGCGGATGGCGATCTGTCCGTCGAGCAGCAGCACCGCCAGGCCATGCACCTTGGCCCAGGAGGCCAGTGCCTTGATCCGGCCGGTCTCAACGTCACCGCCCACCACGTGCCGCAGCGTGTCGAAAGCCGCGTCGGCCGCCATGGCCAGGCCGGGCCGGGCGTCCTTTTTCAGTTGCGGCGAGAACATCAGGCGGAAGAGATTGGCGTTCTGCAACGCAAAGACCACATAGGTCTTGCCCATGGCCGCCACGGGGTTCTCGGGCTCACTGGCCGCCACCGCCTCCATGCGCGCCGTAAAGCGCTGGAACCCGGTGACCGCCAGTGCTTCGAGCAGGGCGGCGCGGCTATCGAAATGCCGGTAGGGCGCGGCGGGCGAAACGCCCACCGCGCGCGCGAGATCACGCAGGCCCAGCCCCGCTTCCCCTTCCTTTTCGAGGATGATCAGCGCCGCCTCGAGCAGCGCCTGCCGGAGATTGCCGTGGTGATAGGGGCTGTTGGACGATGTTGACATTGATCACATAGTATCTCAGATATGTATGCATTGATTACATCAGTGCAGGCAGAAGTGCAAATGCCCGATCTCGATCTTATCCTGGCAGCGACCCATCACATTGCAGTTTTCTCGCTTGTTGCCATCTACGCGGCCGAGTTCGCACTGTTGCGGCCGGGCCTTGCGGGCCCCAGGATCAGCCAGCTGGCACGGATTGACGCGGCCTATGGCGCGGTGGCGGGGATCGTGGTCGTGGTTGGGATCGTCCGCGTGATCTTTGGCGCAGTCGGCTGGCAATATTACGTCGGCAACCAGTTCTTCTGGGCCAAGATGGCGGCCTTTGTGATCGCGGGGCTGCTGACCATTCCGCCGACCCTGGCGATCCGGCGCTGGGCAAAGGCGGGCAAAGGCAATCAAGACTACGCTCCGCCTGCTGGCGAGATCGCCGCCAATCGTCGGTTCGTCCACTTGCAGGCCGGCGTACTGCTTCTCATTCCCATTTTCGCAGCCGCCATGGCGCGCGGCTACGGCAGCTGAGAAACTGGGTGCCAGGGATCGCCCACCCCACCCTTGATCCTTACCAAGAGGGGAGGGAGACGATGACCACCAGCGCCTCGGCCTTGCGCCTCCCTCCCCTTGATGGGGAGGGAATGAGGGTGGGGTGACCCAGCGATTCCTGCGCGAAGCCTTACTTCCCCACCGGCAGCGGCGTCTTGGGCTCGAAGCGGCACCATTGGGCAATCGGACAGCGCCAGCACTCGGGTTTTCTCGCCTTGCAGATATAGCGGCCATGCAGGATCAGCCAGTGATGCGCATGCAGCATGAAGCGCTCCGGCACCTGCCTGGTCAGTGCCTGCTCTACCTCCAGCGGGGTCTTGCCAGGCGCCAGCCCGGTCCGATTGCCGACGCGGAAAAGGTGGGTGTCCACCGCGATGGTGGGCTGCCTGAAATAGATGTTCAGCACCACATTGGCGGTCTTGCGCCCGACACCCGGCAGTGCCTCAAGCGCCGCACGGTCGGCAGGGACCTCGCCGCCATGCCTGTCGAGCAGCATCTGGGACAGCGCATAGACATTCTTCGCCTTGCCGCGATAAAGGCCGATGGTCTTGATCAGCTCGGTGATCTGCTCCACCCCCAGGGCCACCATGGCTGCCGGACTGGGCGCCAGTTCGAAAAGCCGCTTGGTCGCCTTGTTGACGCCGGTATCGGTGGCCTGGGCCGAAAGCACCACTGCCACCAGCAGCGTAAAGGCATTGATGTAGTCCAGCTCCCCCTTGGGCTCGGGCTCGATCTCATGGAAACGGGCAAAGATCGCCTCGGCCTCGGCCCGGGTCAGCTTCTTCACTTTTTTGGCAGTCGGCATTCTCTCGGCCTCGATTCTCTGCCAGTATTTCGGGCAAGAGGCATGAGCGATGCAAGTCACCACCACAACCCCGCTATTCGCCGCAACCCTGCGGCCTGACCGGTCCCTGCGCATGGCCGGCGGCTGGATCGGTCTGGTGCTGGCCGGGATCGTGGGCGTCCCCATTCTCGTGGCCATGCCCGAATTCGTCTTGCCGGGCCTCGTCGCCTATGGCTGCGCCATCACGGGGCTCTTGGTAATGGGCCTTCGCCTGTCGCGACAGCGGCGGACCAGCCAGCAGGTGACGCTCTGGGCCGACCAGCTGGAAATCGTCGATACGGCACCGGGCCAGGACAAGATGCTGCGGCGCTTCGATCCCAAGGCGGTGAAGCTGCGTCTCGAACGCGACGGTTTCGAGCGCACCACCGGCGTGTTCCTGCGTCATGGCGAAGGGGAGATCGTTCTGGGCAGCTTTCTTTCCAATGCCGACAAATCGAGCTTTGCCAAGGCCTTCGGTGCCGCACTGCGCAAGGCCCGGCGGGCGGCCTGAAGGCGGTCAAATCCGGGTCGCCTACCCGCAGCCCAGACGCTAGACCCATGCCGGATCAGTTGATGAAAGAACCGGACATGAACCAGCACGCAAGTCTTGCGCCGGAGAGCGACTACGACACCATCCGCGCCGCCATCCGCTATCTCAGCGAAACCGGCCCCGATGCCACCGATCTCAAGCGGTTTGCGCGCGCCCTGGGCCTGACCGAGCGGCAATTGACCGACCTGTTCCGTCGCTGGTGCGGGCTCAGCCCCAAGAGCTTTGCCCAGGCCGTTGCGCTCGATCATGCCAAGAGCCTGCTGCGCGAACGGGCGAGCGTGCTCGACACCACCTATGAGGTGGGGCTCTCCTCGACCTCGCGGCTGCATGATCTCTTCGTCACCTATGAGGCGATGCCGCCCGGCGTGTTCCGGGCCGGCGGCGCGGGGATCGACATGGTGTGGGGCGTGGCCCCGTCGCCCTTCGGCCTGGCGGTGGTGACCGCCACCGAATACGGCATTTCCGGCCTCGGCTTCGCCGACGCGGAGATGAGCGTGGAGGATGCTTTTGCCGACCTCGCCAATCGCTGGCCCAATGCCCGCTTCACCCGCGACGACGCCCGCATCGCGCCCCTGGTGGCGCCGGTCTTCGAGCCGGGCCGCTGGTCGTCAGAACATCCGGTGCGGGTGGTGCTGATCGGCACCGATTTCGAGGTGAAGGTCTGGGAGACCCTGCTCAAGATCCCCTGCGGCCAGGCCACCACCTATTCCAGCGTGGCCGAGCGGATCGGGCGGCCCAGTGCCAGCCGCGCCGTGGGGGCCGCCGTGGGCAAGAACCCGATCAGCTTCGTGGTGCCCTGCCATCGGGTGGTGGGCAGCTCGGGCGCGCTCACCGGCTACCACTGGGGCGTACCGCGCAAGCGGGCAATCCTGGGCTGGGAGGCCGGGGTGGTGTCGGCCGCGCATTAGCCATTCGAGCGTAGCTCTCCTGACCTTCTCCCCTAAATTCGCTCCACTGGAGCGAATTTGCCTTTGGCACGGCTCCGAAGCTCCACGTGAATCAAAAGGCCCCCTCACCCGGGCCTGCGGCCCCATCTCTCCCCCAGAGGGAGAGGTGGGTGCCTGCCAATGTCGCGGAGCGACACCTCTCCCTTGGGGGAGAGGTCGACGCGAAGCGGCGGGTGAGGGGGCCTTTTCGACTAAAGCGTCACGCGCTCCACGAGCTTGCCGTCGGGGCCGATCTTGTAGGTGGTCGGCTCGCCAGTGCCGATCTCGCGGGCGAGAATCTCGTCCGGCGTCAGGCCCTCGATGGCCATGACCAGGGCGCGCAGCGAATTGCCATGTGCGGCCACCAGCACGGTCTTGCCGGCCTTGAGCTGGGGCAGGATTTCGCTTTCGTAATAGGGCAGGGTACGCGCCGCGGTGTCCTTGAGGCTTTCGCCGCCCGGCGGGGGCACGTCATAGGAGCGGCGCCAGATATGGACCTGTTCCTCGCCCCACTTTTCGCGCGCGTCGTCCTTGTTGAGGCCGGCCAGGTCACCATAGTCGCGCTCATTGAGCGCGATGTTGCGGGTGATGGTGACATTGTCGATGCCCATCTCCTCGAGCATCAGGTCCAGCGTGTGCTGGGCGCGGCGCAGCGCCGAGGTGTAATAGAGGTCCGGCACGATGCCGGCGGCCTTGAGTGCCTTGCCGGTGGCGCGCGCTTCCTCGATGCCCTTTTCGGTCAGGTCCGGATTGCGCCAGCCGGTGAACAGGTTCTTGAGGTTCCATTCGCTCTGGCCATGACGCACCAGGATCAGCGTACCGCTCATATTTGCTTCCTTGGATCGAGTTTGCGGTCGGGTGTGATGCCGACCCGAGAAAAGTTCAGTCGTTGAGGCCGAGCACGTCGGCCATGGAATAAAGCCCCGGCTTCTGCCCGGTAGCCCAGAGGGCAGCCCGCAGCGCGCCATTGGCATAGATGGTGCGGTCCTGCGCCCGGTGATTGAGCTCAATGCGTTCCGAGGGCCCGGCCAGGATCACCATATGATCGCCGATGACATTGCCGCCGCGCAGCGTGGCAAAGCCGATCGTGCCGGCCTCGCGCGGGCCGGTATGGCCATCGCGCACCCGCACCGAATGGTCCTTCAGGCTGATATTGCGGCCGCGTGCCGCCGCCTCGCCCAGCATCAGCGCCGTACCCGAAGGGGCGTCCACCTTCTTGTTGTGGTGCATTTCGAGCACCTCGACATCATAGTCGGGCAGCGCCCTTGCGGCCCGCTCGACCAGAACCGACAGCGCCACCATGCCGGGCGAGAAATTGCCCGACTTGACGATGCGCGCACCCGCAGCGCCGGCCGCTGCGATCGCAGTGTCATCGGCGTCCGAGCAGCCGGTGGTGCCGATGATATGGACAAGCCCCCTTTCGGCGGCCAGCTTCGCCAGCGCCACGCTGGCTGCGGGGGCGGTGAAATCGATGATCGCGTCGGCCTTGTCGAGCAGTGCCGCGGCATCATCGCTGACCGGCACGCCCAGCGCCTCGATACCAGCCAGGGTGCCTGCATCCTTGCCGATCGCGGTCGCGCCGGGGCGGTCGATCGCGCCCACCAGCACGACGCCGTCATGCGCCGCGACAGCCGCGATATTGGCCGCCCCCATGCGTCCGCCCGCGCCGGCCACGATGATGCGCAATTCCGTCATGACGCAAACTCCCTCACACTGCTCCCGCCTATAGCAGCGCCACGGCGCGCCGCCAACCGGGATGCCCGGATGGGCGGACTGTGCTACGATTCGCAATCGTGCATCGGGCCGGAGCGGGCGACGCCGTGGCCGGAAGGTGCGCAGGACAAGACCGCAAGACCAAGACGGACCCGTTCATGACCCTCACCAATGTGCTGGCCGGTATCGCCGTGGAGGACCTCGGCCATTCCCTCGTCTGGTACGAATATCTGTTCGGGCGACCCGCCGATGCGCGCACCATGGTCGATGTGGCCGAATGGAAGCTTCCGGGCGGTGGCTGGGTCCATGTGATGAGCGACGAGGACCGCGCCGGGGCCAGCGTGGTCATGCTGATCGTCGACGATATCGCCGAGGAACTGGCGCGGCTCGAACTGCATGGCATCAAGCCGGTGGCCAAGGCGATCGGCGATTTCTTCAAGACCGCCAAGCTGCGTGACCCGGACGGAAACCTGATTATCCTCAGCCAGCCGCAGCAGGGGACCTACTAGAGCCTTTTCAGCCTGACCTGTTCCACCCGGTGGTCCTTGCCCTTCTTGAGGACGAGATCGGCGCGGCCGCGGGTGGGCAGCACGTTTTCGAGCAGGTTGGGCAGGTTGATCGTCTCCCACACATTGCGCCCGAAAATGCCGGCCTCCTCCTCGCTCATTTCCGAGAACTTGCGGAAGAACGAGGTCGGGTCGCGGAAGGCGGTTTCGCGCAGGCGGAAGAAGCGCGTGAGATACCAGTCGCGCAGGTCCTCGACATCGGCGTCGATATAGATCGAGAAATCGATGAAATCGGACGCGAACAGGATCGGCTTGCCGTCGCGCGGCAATTCCCCCGGCTGGAGAATATTGAGCCCCTCGACGATGAGGATGTCGGGCTTGTCGATAATGACCTCCTCGCCCGGCACCACGTCATAGACCAGGTGTGAATAGACCGGCACGGCCACCTTGCCCTTGCCCGATTTGATGTCACCCAGGAAATTGACGAAACGGGCGCGGTCATAGCTTTCCGGAAAGCCCTTGCGCTGCATCAGCCCGCGCTCCTCGAGCACCCGGTTGGGGTGGAGAAAGCCATCGGTGGTGACGAGGTCGACCTTGGGGCTCGAAGGCCAGCGCGAGAGCAGCGCGCGCAGGATGCGCGAGGTGGTCGACTTGCCCACCGCGACCGATCCCGCCACGCCGATGATGAAGGGCACCTTGTCGCCCGGCGTATGGAGAAAGCGCGACGAGACGTGGTGCAGGCCCTGGATCGCCTCGACATAGTAGGAGAGCAGGCGCGACAGCGGCAGATAGACTTCCTCGGCCTCGGCCAGCGAGATCGGATCATTGAGGGAGCGCAGCCGATCGATATCCTCGGCCGTCAGCGTCATCGGCTGGCCGTTCCTGAGGTCGCCCCATTGCTGCTTGGTGAAGGTGCGATAGGGGTCGAGGGCGGTGCTGCGCTTGGTCATTATGGCTGGGTCCCCCGCGCCGCCTTTTCGGCCAGGCCCGACTGGGCCGTCCGCGCGTCGAGTTCGGCCATCACCTCGGAAAGCGGCACACCGGCCGCCTTGAGCACGACCAGCAGGTGGTAGAGGAGATCGGCGCTTTCCTTGACCAGCTCGGCGCGATCATGGGTCACGGCGGCGATCACCGCTTCGGTGGCTTCCTCGCCCAGCTTCTGGGCCGCCTTGTTGATGCCCCGGGCGATCAGCTTTGCGGTGTAGCTTTCTTCGGGCGAGGCAGCGGCGCGCTGGGCGATGCGCGCTTCGAGTTCTTCAAGGGTCATTCAGGCTGGTCTCCTCATTGCGGACCATTGGCGGAAAGCCGTTCCGCCTGCAATAGAACTTAAGCCGCCCTTCCGGCGCCCGTGTCCATCCGCATGGCAATCCCGTGCTCGGCCATATAGCGCTTGGCCTGGGGAATGGTGAAGGTGCCGAAGTGGAAGATGGAGGCGGCCAGAACGGCGCTGGCGTGACCCTCTTTCACCCCATCGACCAGGTGCTGCAGCGTGCCGACACCGCCCGAGGCGATCACCGGCACTTCGACGCTATCGGCAATGGTGCGCGTCAATTCGAGGTCGAAGCCGGATTTGGTGCCGTCGCGATCCATCGAGGTCACCAGCAATTCGCCAGCGCCCAGATCGACCATGCGCGCGGCAAATTCGACGGCGTCGATGCCGGTCGGCTTGCGGCCGCCATGGGTATGGATTTCCCATTCGGTGCGATTGTCGCCACCGACCTTTTGACCGAGCCGCTGCTTGGCATCGACCGAGACCACGATGCATTGATTGCCGAACTTGTCGGCAGCACGGGCGATGAAATCAGGGTCGTTCACGGCCGCAGAGTTGATCGCCACCTTGTCGGCACCGGCCAACAACAGCTTACGGATATCCTCGATTGTCCGGACACCACCGCCCACGGTCACCGGCATGAAGCAATGTTCGGCGGTGCGCGCCACCACGTCGAAAATGGTGTCGCGGCCCTCATGGCTGGCGGTGATGTCGAGAAAGGTCAGCTCGTCCGCGCCAGCCGCGTCATAGGCCATGGCGGCCTCGACCGGATCGCCGGCATCGACGAGGTCGACAAAGTTGACGCCCTTGACGACGCGGCCACCGGCGACGTCGAGGCAGGGGATGATACGGGTCTTGAGGCTCACCGGCGGCTTCCTTCCTTGATTTGCGCGTCCTCGCTGCGCTGCGGGCGTCGCGGGCGGGCCACATCGAGACAGGGAATGATACGGGTCTTGAGACTCATGGTGTCGCCTTCTGCATCCGCCCCCAGGCGATGCGATGAATGATGAGGATGACCAGCCAGACGATCAGCGCGCCGCCGCCCAGGGGCAAGGTGGCCAGCGCGAACCAGCCCATCACGAACAGCATATAGAGCGTGTCGCCCCAATCCGCCCCGCCGATCATGCAGGGATTGACCGAACCCTCATTGAGCACGCAGCCATTGGCTTCGGCCAGGACGCCGCCGAGCAGGACCGAGAAGACCGGTGCCAGCGCGAAGAGCAGGATCAGGGCTAGCAGTAGCCAATAGACCCACCAGGGGAAGCGTGCTTTCGCTGTCATTGGCTCCGTCCGTGCTGCCACCACCAGACGGTCCAGTGCAGCACAAAAGTGGTCAACACTCCAACGAAGGCCCAACTAACAAATGGCATGATAGGCATCGTCACAGTTCCGAAGCCCCACAACAGCCGTGTTACATACCCCCACGGCCCTCCATTTAGCATACAGTCATCAAATTGACCGGGGATCATCTTGCATCCGTTGGCTTGCGCGATAGTCAAGGATGTCATTCCGAAAAGGCCAGGCAACCCAGGAAACACGAGCAAAAAGGGAAGAGCCAAGCCATAAAACCGGGACGGAAACTTGGCCGGAATCTTCACGCCGCCCTCAACATGGCCAGTGCTTCACGTGAATCAATGCGCCCGTCATAGAGCGCCCGCCCGGAAATGGCGCCTTCGAGCACCTGGTATTCGGGCCGCGTCATGCGTTCGATATCGTCCATGGAGGCGAGCCCGCCCGAGGCGATGACCGGAATTGACGTCGCTCGCGCCAGCTCCAGCGTCGAATCCCAGTTGATGCCGGCCAAGACGCCATCGCGGTCGATATCGGTATAAATGATGGCCGCAACCCCAGCGCCCTCGAAGCGCTTGGCCAGTTCGATCACAGAAAGCTCCGAGGTTTCCGCCCAGCCTTCAACCGCCACCATGCCGCCCTTGGCATCGGTGCCGACCGCCACCTGGCCCGGCCACTTTTTCGCGGCTTCCTTGACCAGTTCCGGGTCGCGCACCGCGACCGTGCCGAGAATGACCCGGGCCAGGCCCTTGTCGAGCCAGCTTTCGATATGGGCCAGGGTGCGGATGCCGCCGCCCAGCTGCACCGGGAAATTGACCGTCTTCAGGATGGCTTCGACCGCCGCGCCATTGACGCTTTCGCCGGCAAAGGCGCCGTTGAGATCGACGACGTGGAGGTATTCGAAACCCTGGTCCTCGAACGACTTTGCCTGCGCAGCCGGATCGTCATTGAAGACGGTGGCCTGCTCCATGTCGCCGAGCTTGAGGCGCACGCATTGGCCGTCCTTGAGATCGATGGCAGGGAAGAGGATCATGGCGTCCAACCCAAAAAGTTCTCGATCAGTTTCAGCCCCAGCGCCTGGCTCTTCTCCGGGTGAAACTGGGTGCCGAAGATATTGTCGCGGCCAACGCAGGCGGTCAGCGCCCCGCCATAATCGGTCGTGGCAATCGTGTGCGCCGGGTCGTCGGTCTTCAAATGATAGGAGTGGACGAAATAGGCGTGCAGGCCATTGGGGCCCGTCTCGATACCCTCGAGCAGCGCGTGGGGCCGGGTCACCGAAATGGTGTTCCAGCCCATATGCGGGATTTTCAATGCCGGGTCGGAGGGCGCGATCTTTTCCACGGCGCCGGGAATCCAACCCAGACCCTGCGTCACCACCTTTTCGCGGCCTTCGCTGGCCAGCAATTGCATGCCGACGCAAACGCCCAGGAACGGCACGCCGCCCTTGATGACGCGCTCGTCCAGCACCTCGATCATGCCGGACACGGCCTTGAGGCCGGCCATGCAATCGGCAAAGGCGCCGACACCAGGCAGCATGATGCGGTCGGCCGCGCGGACCATATCGGGGTCGGCGGTCACGGTGATGACGTCACCCAGCCCGCGTTCGGCGGCGACCCGCTCAAAAGCCTTGGCGGCGGAACGCAGATTGCCCGCGCCATAGTCGATAATGGCAACCGAACTCACGCCTTGCCCTCCATGGCGGCCAGCCGGGCCGCATCCGTATCGATGGCAAAGCGATGCCCGGCGGGCAGAAAACCGCGGCGGCGCCAGGCACGACGCTGCGCCCCCGGCGCGGCAAAACCGCAGGCCAGTGCCAGAAGGATATAGAGCCAGATGGCGGCATCGGCGCCGACATAGGCCTCGCCCAGAACGATGACCACCAGCCCCACAAGGAACAGCGCCAGCTGGTCCCACAGGCGATGCACCAATGCATGCACCGGTGGCAAGAGGGCCGCGAACCAGGAGAATTTTTCCGCCACGGCCTGGGGCAGGGCAGCGCTGCCGGGCTTGGGCGTCAGGATAGCGTAGAGGGTCAAGGGGGACACTCCAAGGTCTGGATGGGGTCCACTTAGTGGAAAATCGGCCAAGGGGGAAGGGCGGAGCGTACCGCCTCGTAGTTCGAGGCTTCGCTCCGCTCCGCACCTCACCATGAGGCTCCCGAATACCCATTGCTTGCGGAGCCCTCATCCTGAGGCGCCGCGAAGCGGCCTCGAAGGGCGAGGGCGCCCTCCACCAAACCTAGAGCGTGCCCTTGGTGCTCGGCACCCGGTCGGCCGCGCGTGGGTCGATCTCCACCGCCTCGCGCAGGGCGCGCGCCACGGCCTTGAACATGGACTCGGCCAGGTGATGGTTGTTGTCGAAATAGAAGTTTTCGATGTGGAGCGTGATCCCGGCATTGACGGCAAAGGCCTGGAAGAACTCGCGGAACAGTTCGGTGTCGATCTCGCCGATCTTGGCCTGGCTGAATTCGGCCTTGAACACGAGGAAGGCGCGGCCGGACACGTCCAGCGCCGCCCGCGTCAGCGTGCCGTCCATGGGCAGGTCGCAGCTGGCATAGCGGCGGATGCCCTTCTTGTCGCCCAGCGCCTCGCGGATCGCCTGTCCGAGCGCGATGCCGACATCTTCCACCGTGTGGTGGAAGTCGATGTGCAGGTCACCCTTGCAGCTCACATCCATGTCGATCAGCGAGTGGCGCGAAAGCTGGTCCAGCATGTGATCGAAGAAGCCCACGCCGGTCTGCATGGCATGCGCGCCGGTGCCATCGAGATTGATCGAGACGGAAATCTCGGTCTCGTTGGTCTTGCGAGCGATCTTTGCGGTGCGCATGGGCTTGGTCTCCGGCGTTCGGCGGCTCTGTAGCACTTATGCGCAAACGCATAAAGATTGCGTTGAAACCTAGCAGCCACCTGACGTCACCTTCGGGCTTGATGTGTGACTCCCTCCCCCTCGCGGGGAGGGTTGGGGTGGGGGGCCGGGGCGCTAGATGTCTGCCGAAACCGCCAGTCCGTTGCACACCCCCTCCCATCCTCCCCCGTCAAGGGGGAGGAGCTTGGCCGGCGGATGTCGAAGCTTTGCGCTTCGCCCTGGCAGAGTTGCAATCCGCGCTCGCCCTCCTAAATATCAGCCAACAGTTCGGAGTATCTTCCCCAATGAGCGACAACAATTTTCCCGGCTGGCACGGGACCACGATCGTTTCCGTGCGCAAGGGCAACAAGGTGGTGGTGGCTGGCGACGGCCAGGTCTCCATGGGCCAGACGATCATGAAGCATGGCGCCAAGAAGGTGCGGCGGCTGGCCAATGGCGCGGTGATCGGCGGCTTTGCCGGCTCCACCGCCGATGCCTTCACCCTGTTCGAGCGGCTCGAAGGCAAGCTCGAGCAATATCCCAACCAGCTGATGCGCGCCGCCGTCGAACTGGCCAAGGACTGGCGCACTGATCGGTATCTGCGCAAGCTCGAGGCCATGATGATCGTGGCCGACAAGACCGATACGCTGGTCCTGACCGGCAATGGCGACGTGCTGACCCCGGACCATGGCGTCATCGCCATCGGGTCGGGCGGCAATTACGCGCATTCGGCGGCGCTGGCCCTGCATCAGGCGACCGATCTTGATGCCGAGGACATTGCCCGCCGCGCCATGAGAATTGCCGAGGAAATCTGCGTCTACACCAATTCCAATGTGACGGTTGAAACCATCGAGCTGGACGCGTGAGCTTTTCCATCCGACGCCTTGGGCTCGACGATGCCCCGGCCTACCGCGCCATACGGCATGAAGCTCTGGCCAATCATCCCGAGGCCTTCGTCTCGTCGGCCGAGAGCTTTGCGCAGAAGTCCGATGCCGATATCCGCGAGACGCTCTCGGCGCTCACCGTGTTCGGCGCTATCCTGCCCGACGGATCGCTGGGTGGCATCAATGCCTTCCTCAGGCCGGAGGGTATCAAGGAGCGCCACCGCGGCTGGATGATCCAGGTCTATGTGCGACCCGAGCATCGTGGCTCCGGCATGGCGCAGGCCCTGGTCGAACATCTGGTGCACCATGCCAGCCAACATGTGCTGCAGGTCCATCTCGGCGTCTGGTCGGAAAATGTCCCGGCTATCAAGCTTTATGAGCGGCTCGGGTTTGAAACCTATGGCACCGAGCCCCGCTATCTCTTCGTGAACGGTCGATTTATCGACGAACACCTGATGGTGCGCTTTCTCGACAAGGCACCAGGAAAGTCAGAACAATGAGTGAAACCAATTTTTCCCCGCGCGAGATCGTCTCCGAGCTCGATCGCCATATCGTGGGCCAGGCCGATGCCAAGCGCGCCGTGGCCGTGGCCCTGCGCAATCGCTGGCGCCGGCAGCAGCTTTCGCCCGAATTGCGCCGCGAGGTCAGCCCCAAGAATATCCTGATGATCGGGCCGACCGGCGTCGGCAAGACCGAGATTTCGCGCCGCCTCGCCCGCCTGGCGCAGGCGCCCTTCGTCAAGGTGGAAGCCACCAAGTTCACCGAGGTGGGCTATGTCGGCCGCGATGTCGAGCAGATCGTGCGCGACCTGGTCGAGGCCGGCATCACGGTGCTGCGCGACAAGCGCCGCCGCGATGTCGAGGCGCAGGCGCATCACAATGCCGAGGAACGCGTGCTCGACGCCCTGGTCGGCACCTCGGCTACGCCCTCGACGCGCGAAAGCTTCCGCAGCAAGCTTCGGAACAATGAACTCGATGACAAGGACGTTGAGATCGAAATGCAGCCCTCGGCCGGCACTGGCGGCTTCGAAATCCCCGGCATGCCCAATGGCGGCATCGGCATGATCAATCTTTCCGACATGTTCAAGCAGGCCATGGGCGGGCGCGGGGTGAAGCGCAAGATCAAGGTCAAGGATGCCTATGAACCGCTGATCGCCGAGGAAGCCGACAAGCTGCTCGACCAGGACCAGCTCAAGGCCGAGGCCATCGAGCTGGTGGAGAATCACGGCATCGTCTTCATCGACGAGATCGACAAGGTCGCCGCCCGCGAAGGCGGCGTGCAGGGTGGTCCCTCGCGCGAAGGCGTGCAGCGCGATCTCTTGCCGCTCATCGAAGGCACGACGGTCGCCACCAAATATGGGCCGGTCAAGACCGACCATATCCTCTTCATCGCCTCGGGCGCCTTCCATGTCAGCAAGCCGTCCGACCTCCTGCCAGAACTGCAGGGCCGCCTGCCGATCCGCGTGGAGTTGAAAGCGCTGACGCGCGAGGATTTCATCGGCATTCTCTCGGACACAGAGGCGAGCCTGATCAAGCAATATGTGGCGCTGATGGGCACTGAAGGGGTCAATCTTTCGATCACCCAGGACGCCATCGAGGCGATCGCCGATGCGGCGGTGCTGGTCAATTCGACCGTCGAGAATATCGGCGCCCGCCGGCTACAGACGGTCATGGAACGTCTGGTCGAGGAGATTTCCTTCGACGCGCCCGACAAGGCGGGCCAGACCATCACCATCGATGCGGCCTTTGTGAAGGACAAGGTCGGCGTCCTCGCCGGCGACACGGATCTGAGCAAGTTCGTATTGTAGCTTCGGAGAGCTCGATGGGGCTCCTCCCCCTTGACGAGGGAGGATGGGTGGGGGTGCGCAACGCGCTGGTAGACAGAGATGGCACCGTGCTCGCCGATCCCCCACCCCAGCCCTCCCCGCAAGGGGGAGGAAGTAGCATCGCGCCAGCCTCAGCTACCGCTTCTTTCCCGCTCTTTTGACCAGTTCATCGCGCAGGAATTTGAGGTCCTCGGCTTCCAGCCGGGCGATGTCGTCGCGCAGCCGGTTGGCCAGTTCCGTCGCCTCGGGCGTGAGCCCGCCAGTATCGATGGTCACCTTGGGGTCGGAGATTTCGGCCAGGCGCTGCAGCTCCTCGGCCTCGTCCCAGATGACATTGAAAAAGGCGATGATCCGGTGGAGCAGGAATGAGGTCGGCTGGCCGCGTCGGCCATGTTCCAGCGCCGAGAGATAGGCGCTCGAGACATTGAGCGCCGCGGCCATTTCCTTCAGGGAAATACCGCGGGCCTCGCGCAGGCTCCGCAATTTGGCACCCAGCGGGGTCATTGCCGCCTTAGGCGCACATACCACGCCCCCTCGCCGCCATGGCCGCGCGCCGCCACGCTCCAGCCCGAAATCAGATGCGCCAGCCCCGGCTCTGAGAGCCAGATGGGCAACATTGTGCGCAAGATGCCCCGCTCGGTCATGGCCGCGATATAGTCATTGTCGGTCCGCGCGCCTTTGCCGGTGATGACCAGCACCGTGCGGTCCCCGCGCGCCGCGCAGGCGGCGATATAGCGGCGCAGCGCCTCGCGGGCCACCGCCTGGGTCATGCCATGCAGGTCGATCCTGCCATCGATGTCGATGCGGCCGCGCCGGACCTTTTTATGAATGGCGGGGTCAACGGCCCTCTCGGTCACCGTGACCGGAGCGGACGGTGCCTGATAGGGCGGCAGGAAGGGTTTTCCGGGCTTGAGCGGCCGTGGCGGGGTCTTGACCGCCGGCTCCGGCTCGGCTTCCGGCACGGGCAGGGTCCCGGTGCCGAGGCGCATCAGCCCCTTGCGGCGCAGCGGTTCGACCGTTGCGGCCACGCTGGTCCACAGGTGGAAGTCATGCGGCAGGCGCCTGGAGCCTCGCTTGGTCATGGAACGGCCCGCCGCGAAAATCAGTCGAGCTGGCTGGTGGCCACGACTTTCCAGTTGGGATCGCGCGATTTGGGATTGCGGGCGAAAGTCCATTCGTCGGCGATGGTCTGTACCTGGTCGGCATTGCCCTCGACCAGATTGCCGTCCTTGTCGCGCGTGGCCGAAACTACCTCGGCATGGAAATCGACGGTCACGGTCACGTCCTTCTTGTCGAATTCGGCATCGACAATGGCGACCTTGGGCAGGCCGACAAAGGTGAAGGCGACCGTCTTGCCCTCGCTTTCGCGCTCGGCGATGGCGCGCTGGAAGCTTTCGAAGATTGGCTTGTCGAGCAGGTTCCTGAGCGTCTGGCGATCACCTTCGGCAAAAGCGGTCACGATCATTTCATAGGCCTGCTTGGCGCCTTCGAGGAAGCTCTTGGGCGAGAAGGTCGGATCGGCCTCGGCCACGGCCTTGAGGCCGGCGGCGAGTTCGGCATTGCCTTCGGCCGCCTGTTCGATCTCGGCTTCGAGCTTGCGCGCCCGCCGCTCGTCGTCGAGATCGGGCTGGGTGGGACGCGGGCGCATCTGCACCACCGTCTCGTCATTGGCCGGTGCATTGGCGTTCTTTTCGGTCGGCGTGGAGCGGCTGCGGTCCACCGGCGGGCGTTCATTGCCGGTACGGGTGCCCAGCACCGAGCGCAGCCGGAACAGTACGAAGACGGCAACGGCAATGGCAATCAGCGTCGGCAGATCGAGAAAGTCGTCCATGAAAAGGGCACCTTGCGCGGGAGGCGTCGACAAAAATGTTGGGTGGCGCTCGTTCTGCGCCATCTGTGGCCTATATATAGGCAAAGCTTTAGCTCGAAACCAGTTCACGATGGGGCGAGTGGCGTTTTTGCCGCGCGCCCTGCTGCCAAAGACAAGGAAGAGACCTTGGCCCGCCTGATAGCTTTCAGTTTTCTGCTGCTGCCGCTGATCGAGATCGCATTGTTCATCGTTGTCGGCCGCGCCATTGGTCTATTGCCAACCCTGGCGCTGGTGATCCTGGCCGCCATCATGGGCGCCGTGCTGCTGCGCCAGCAGGGCCTGGGCGTCATCACCCGCATGCGCAACAGCGTCAATGCCGGCACGGTGCCGGGCCGCGCCATGTTCGACGCCATGCTGATCGGTGTTGCCGCGGTGCTGCTGGTGCTGCCCGGCTTCCTCAGTGACATCGTGGCGCTGGCGCTGCTGATCCCGGCGGTGCGGGGCGTGATCTTTGCCAATCTCGCCGGCCGCTTCACGGTGGTGGAAACCACCACCAGCTACCGCCGCCATCCCAACCCGCACGACCCCTGGGAGAGCCAGCCCAAAGCCATCGATCTCAAGGACGAGGATTGGCGCGAGGACCGCTAGGGCGCCCTTCGGCTTGTTCGGCTTGGCCAAAAGTGCTAGCCACACCGCCACAATTGCCTGAATTTTGCATCTAGAAGGACCAGATAATGGCCGATGATACCCAGGGCGCGGCAGCGCCGCAGCCCGGCAATGCGCCCAGCATGAACCTTGTGGGTCAGTATATCCGTGACCTCTCCTTCGAGAATCCCGGTGCGCCGGGCACGCTGCTTGGCGGCGGTGCCAATCCGGCCTTCAACGTCTCGATCTCGGTCGGCGTGAAAAAGCAGAATGACGAGATCTATGCGGTCGAGCTGACGCTCAATGCCAAGGCCAATCGCGACGAGACCGTGCTGTTCAATGTCGAATTGGTCTATGGCGGCATCTTCCGTTTGAAGAACGTGCCGGAAAACCAGCTATCGCCGCTGCTCATGATCGAATGCCCGCGGCTGATCTTCCCCTTTGCCCGGCAGGTGCTGGCCAGCGTCACCCAGCAGGGTGGCTTCCCGCCGCTGATGATGGAGCCGGTCGATTTCTCGGCCATCTATCGGCAGAACCTGGCCAAGCTGGCCGCCCAGCAGGGTGGCGCAGCGGCGCCGGAAGCCGGCGAAGCCCCCAAGCCGAACTGATCGGTTCGGCCATCCAGAATCAGGAGCCCCGATTTGCGCCGGGGCTTTTTGTTGGCTGCGGGATTATTGGGCCGCGTCTGCGGCGTATTGAGCCCAGATGGCACTTTCGCCCATTTTGGCCACGAAGGCGGCATGGGCCTCGGCTTCGGCGGCGCTGATCCGGCCCGGCAAGGGCACCGGCCGCTGGGCCACCGCGATGCGCGCGGCCATCTGGCCAGTCGAACTGGTCTCGACCTCGGCCACCAGCGCCAGGCTCACCTGCTTGCCACCGATCAGCTCGAGATAGACTTCGGCCAGGATCTCGCTGTCGAGCAGCGCGCCATGCAGGGTGCGGCGGGAATTATCGATGCCATAGTGCTTGCACAGGGCATCGAGGCTGACACGAGCGCCCGGATGCTTCTGCCGGGCCACCATCACCGTGTCGATCACCTCATTGGTCAGGCGTGGCAGGCCAGCCCATTCCAGTTCGGCATTGAGAAAGCCCATGTCGAAGGGGGCGTTGTGGATGACCAGCGTCGCGTCGCCGATAAAGGCCCGGAAATCCTCGGCCACCGCCTTGAACACCGGCTTGTCGGCCAGGAATTCATCGCTCAGACCATGCACCCGGAAGGCTTCTTCGGGCATGGACCGTTCGGGATTGATATAGACGTGGTGGGTCTTGCCGGTGGGGATATGGTTGATCAGCTCGACGCAGCCGATTTCGACCAGCCGGTCCCCGCCTTGCGGCGAAAGTCCCGTGGTTTCGGTGTCGAGTACGATTTCCCTGATCATCAATCCTGCCGTTTCGTACGGATATGGGCCACAAGGGCCGCGATTTCGGCGTCGATCTCCGCCGGGGATCGCCTGGTATCGAAGAGCCAGGTGGCCCGGTCTTTCTTTTCGGCCTGCGGCATCTGCCGGGCAAGCAGGCTCTCCATCTTTTCCACGGTCATACCCGGCCGCGCCATTATGCGCTGGCGCTGCACCGCCTCATCGACATAGGTCACGGCAATGGCATCAAAACCATAGTCGTAGCCGCTTTCGAACAGGAGCGGCACTTCCACTGCCGCCAGGGCATTCCCGGCCTGTTCGGCACCGTCGAGAAACTGCGCGATGCGCTCGCGCACCAGCGGGTGCACCACCGCTTCGAGACGCTTGAAGCCTGAGGGGTCGGCCGCGAGCCGCTGCGCCAGTGCCTGCCGGTCAATCACGCCATCCCGCGCTATTCCAGGAAACAGCGCCTCCACTTGTGGGACCGCAGCGCCGGCATAGAGTTCTGCAACGGCCGCGTCGGCCGAGAAGACCGGCACTCCCAGCTTCCTGAAGCCTTCGAGCAGGGTCGACTTGCCCGTTGCGATGGAGCCGGTGATGCCGATCCTGAGCATGATCAATGATCCAGCGTTGCTTCGACCCGGGCCCGCAATTGCGGCGTCACTTCGGGCCGGACGCCGAACCAGGCCTCAAAACCCGGCACCGCCTGATGCAACAGCATGCCCAGACCATCGACCGTGCGCAGGCCGTGCGCGCGCGCTTCGGCCAGAAGGGGGGTTTCGAGCGGGGTATAGACGATGTCGGTGACCAGCGCCGTCTTGGGCGGGAGGCTCATGTCGAGCCAGTCGAACCTGGTCCCGTGCATGCCGATGGCGCTGGTATTGACGACCAGGCCAATGCGCGGCGCCAGGGTGGCAAAGTCCTCAAATCCATGGGCCGAAAAGGGGCCGTCGATCTCCTCGACCAGGGTTTGTGCATTCTTGAGCGTGCGGTTGAGGACATGCACCTTGCCGCCATTGCGGCGGCGCAGGGCCACCAGCACGGCGCGGGCGGCGCCGCCGGCGCCAATGATCATCGCGTCATTGGGCCCATCGGACCATCCGGGCGCATTGGCGTCGAGATTGCCAAGAAAACCGAGATAGTCGGTATTGGTGCCATGCACCTTGCCGTCGCGCACCACCAGCGTGTTGACCGCCCCGATCGTACGCGCCAGGTCATCGACGCTGTCGCAAAGGGCAAAGACCGCTTCCTTGTGAGGAACGGTGACATTGCCGCCTGCGAACTCGCCCGAGCGCAGGCGTTCGAAAAAAGCCGGCAGGTCGGCCGGTGCCACATCGATAGCCTCGTAGGAGCCATCAA
This sequence comes from Devosia salina, assembly GCF_019504385.1. Classification (NCBI taxonomy): domain Bacteria; kingdom Pseudomonadati; phylum Pseudomonadota; class Alphaproteobacteria; order Hyphomicrobiales; family Devosiaceae; genus Devosia; species Devosia salina. The sequence continues at coordinate 4,089,040 of NZ_CP080590.1, read as the reverse complement.
TATCGTGTTCGGCCAGCCAGGTGCCGTGGATCAGCGGCGAGCGCGAATGGGCAATGGGATGCCCGATGACAAAGGCCTTGGTGGTCAACGCTTAATCCTGGGGCTCGAGAAGCTCGGGAGCGATATCGCGCAAAGCGGCGAGCAGGGGAAGCAGGGGCAGGCCGAGAATGGTGAAATAGTCGCCGGTTACCGTCTCAAAGAGCCGAATTGAGGGGCCCTCAAGTCGGTAACTGCCGACAGAACCCAGGATATCGTTACCCTCGAGCTCGAGCACCTGGTCGCGCTCCGCCGCGGAAAATTCCCGCATGGTCAGTTCGGCCGTCTGCATGTCGGACCACAGCAGGACCCCATCGCGCACCAGGGTCACGGCCGCGTGCAGGCGATGTGTCTTGCCGCGCAAATGATCGAGCTGCGCGATGGCCTCGGCGCGGGACCCCGGCTTGTGCAAAAGTTCTGGCCCCAGGGACAAGGTCTGATCAGCGCCGATCACGACATCGGCAGGGTGATGGGCCGAGACGGCGGCCGCCTTGTGCCGCGCCAGGAGCAGAGCCACGTCCCGAGCGTCGCCGCCGGCGGCAAGCGCCTCGCTTTCCAGTGCCCGCTCGTAGACATTGGCGACATGGGTGGCGAAACGCAGCCCAGCCTTGGCCAGCAAGGCTTTACGCGTGGCAGAGGCGGAGGCAAGGATGAGCATGGAGAGAAGTTTTTCCACACAGTCATCCCCAGCTCAAGGCCGATCTGTGACTTTGTCAGGCAAGTTTGGGGCGCCCGCCAAGTTGTGCGACTTGGCTAATAATTTGTTAACAGCTCGTTTCAGCCGGCGCTCGAAAACCGGCGTGGAAAGGTCTGGGGAAAGCGGCGGTGCCGGCAAATTGGATTTCCGCAGGGTCATCCACAGCAGGAATCGAATCATTGACTCGGCAAGCGCCGGGTTAACCTTTCGTTAATCAATTGGGCGGGGACCGCGAACTGTGATCCCCACAGGCTGGATTCACATCTCGTTAACCATGGTCTGCGCGCAAGTGTCACCGGGCGGTGCGATTGTGGAGCACGATGAATTGCAGCTAAACACCGCCATAAAGATAAAGAAGCGAAGCAAGAAAGACTCTTTTGGGGTCTGGAAGGGATGAACGGATGGCTCCGGTGACGCATAAGCCACTTCTGCACACTGTCCTTGGACAGCGGCAGGAACGCCCTCCGATCTGGATCATGCGGCAGGCGGGTCGCTACCTGCCCGAATATCGCCAGACCCGCACGCAGGCGCGTGACTTTCTCGAGCTGTGCTACACGCCTGAGCTGGCTGTCGAGGTGACCCTGCAGCCCCTGCGGCGCTTCGATCTCGATGCGGCAATCCTGTTTTCCGACATTCTGGTCATTCCCGATGCGCTGGGACAATCCGTCCGCTTTGCGACCGGGGAGGGGCCGTTGCTCGAGCCGCTTGATGCCAAGGGGATTGAGGGCCTCGATCGTGACCGTGCCATGAGCCATCTGGCGCCGGTGCTAGAAACCGTCAGGCGCCTTCGGGCGGCCCTGCCACCGGAAAAGACCCTGATCGGGTTCTGTGGAGCCCCCTGGACGGTGGCGACCTATATGCTGGGTGGTCGCGGCTCTCCGGATCAATGGACGGCCCGCAAGTTCGCCCTGGAGCATCCCGGGGCTTTCGAAAAGCTGATCGATGTGCTGGTGGACACCTCGATCGATTATCTCGCGGCGCAATTCGAGGCGGGTGCCGATGTGGTCCAGCTCTTTGAAAGCTGGGCGCTCAATCTGGACGATGCGGCTTTTGCCCGCCAGGTCATGGAGCCCAATCGCCGTATCGTGGAGGGGTTGCGCCGGCGCGTGCCCAACGCGCCGGTGATCGGCTTTCCGCGGGGGGCGGCGGGTAATCTCCGCCGCTTTGCCGAGGCCACCGGTGTTAACGCGCTGGGTATCGATTTTGCCACGCCGGTCGATTTCGTGCGGCAGCACCTGCCGGCCCATCTCCCGGTCCAGGGCAATCTCGATCCGCTGCGCCTTGTGGTTGGCGGCGAGGCCATGGACAATCAGGTGCGCGCGATTCTGGCCGGCTTTGCCGATCGGCCGCATATCTTCAATCTGGGCCACGGCATCGTGCCCGAAACGCCGATCGCCCATGTCGAGCGGCTGATCGCGCTGGTCAAAGGGGCTTGAGGGATTATCTCATGATCGAATGGTTCAAGGCATTGCATGTCATCTCGGTGATCGCCTGGATGGCGGGCATGCTCTATCTGCCGCGGCTTTTCGTCTATCATTCGGTGGCCGAAACCGGCTCGGTGCAGTCCGAGACCTTCAAGGTCATGGAGCGCCGACTGTTGCGCGCCATCACCACCCCGGCGATGATCGCCACCTGGATTTTCGGCCTCGCCATGGTGGGGCAGGGCATTATCGACTGGGGTTCGGTCTGGCCCTGGGTCAAGGCCGCCCTGGTGCTGGCGCTCTCGGGCTATCATGGCCTCCTGGTGCGTCACACCAGGGCCTTCGCCGAGGATCGCAATGACCGGCCGCAGAAATATTTCCGCATGATCAACGAGGTACCGACCGTTCTGATGATCGGCATCGTCATCATGGTGATCGTCAAGCCGTTCTAAATGGCGTGGTCGCATCCGCGTTGATCGAGACGAAGTTTCACGTGAATCGGGGTGCGATCTTGTTTCAACCTTGAAACACCGGCCGGATCACGCTACATGGGGGCAAGGCATCCCCTGATTGCGCGACCGCCCGGTTGCTGCGCGGTGCCGAACTTCCCCAATCCTTCGACTGCCCAGTCTCTTCGATATCCCTCAAGGGTCGTTTCGCTACATGCAGAATATCAAGCTCAGTGAGCTCAAGGCCAAGTCCCCGGCTGAACTCTTGGCCTTTGCCGAGGAACTCGAGGTCGAAAACGCATCGACCATGCGCAAGCAGGAGTTGATGTTCGCCATCCTCAAGGAACTGGCAGCCCAGGACATCAACATTGTTGGCGAAGGCGTGGTCGAGGTGCTCCCGGACGGGTTCGGCTTCCTGCGCTCGCCCGATGCGAACTATCTCCCCGGTCCTGACGACATCTATGTCAGCCCCAGCCAGATCCGCCGCTTCGGCCTCCGCACGGGCGACACGGTCGAGGGCGAGATCCGCTCTCCCAAGGAAGGCGAGCGCTACTTCGCCCTCCTCAAGGTCTCGACAATCAATTTTGAAGACCCCGAGGCGGTCCGCCACAAGGTCAATTTCGACAACCTCACCCCGCTCTATCCCGAAGAGCGCCTGCGCATGGAACTGCCCGATCCCACCATCAAGGATCGTTCGGCGCGCCTGCTCGATCTGGTTGCGCCGCTCGGCAAGGGCCAGCGCGCGTTGATTGTTGCGCCGCCGCGTACCGGTAAAACCGTATTGTTGCAGAATATCGCACAATCGATCGCCACCAATCACCCCGAATGCTATCTCATCGTTCTCCTGATCGACGAGCGTCCCGAAGAAGTGACCGACATGCAGCGCTCGGTGCGCGGCGAAGTCATTTCATCGACCTTTGACGAGCCGGCCTCGCGCCACGTCCAGGTCGCCGAAATGGTGATCGAAAAGGCCAAGCGCCTGGTCGAGCACAAGCGCGACGTCGTCATCCTCCTCGATTCCATCACCCGTCTCGGCCGCGCCTACAACACCGTCGTTCCGAGCTCGGGCAAGGTGCTGACCGGCGGTGTGGATGCCAATGCCCTGCAGCGCCCCAAACGCTTCTTCGGCGCGGCGCGCAATATCGAGGATGGCGGCTCTTTGACCATCATCTCCACCGCGCTGATCGATACCGGCAGCCGCATGGACGAAGTGATCTTCGAAGAATTCAAGGGCACCGGTAACTCGGAAATCGTGCTCGACCGCAAGGTTGCCGACAAGCGCGTCTTCCCGGCGATCGACATCAACAAGTCCGGCACCCGCAAGGAAGAGCTGCTGGTCGAGCCCGATATCCTCAGGAAGATGTATGTATTGCGCCGCATCCTCAACCCGATGGGCACGATCGACGCGATGGAATTCCTCACCGATAAGGTGCGGCAGACCAAGACCAATTCGGATTTCTTCGATTCGATGAATACCTGACCGGGGCGCTCGGGAGCCGAACATGCAGGCGGGCGACACCATCATGGCGCTCTCCTCCGGCTCCCTGCCGGCAGGTGTTGCCGTAATCCGCCTGTCCGGGCCATTGGTCCGGGGGGCCCTCGATGCCCTTGCCGGCGGCGTCCCCAGGCCACGTGTCATGAGCCTGCGTCATATCGGTCAAGGCCAGCGGCTCGATCAGGGCCTCGTCGCCTTCTTCCCGGCGCCCAACAGCTTCACCGGCGAAGATTGCGCCGAATTGCAGGTGCATGGATCGCCGGCAGGTGTGAAGGCCATCCTCAGCGAACTGCGGAGCCTCGGACTGCGCCTGGCCGAAGCGGGTGAGTTCAGCCGGCGCGCCTTTGAAAATGGCAAGCTCGACCTCGTCGAAATCGAGGGTCTGGGCGATCTCCTCAATGCCGATACCGAGAAACAGCGCCAGCAGGCGCTGGCGCGCTATGACGGGCGGCTGACTGACCAAATCGACCATTGGCGCGATACGCTGCTCGACCTGCGCGCCGAAATCGAGGCGCGGCTCGACTTTTCCGACGAAGGCGATGTGGCCGAAGACCTGCCGGAGAGCTGGCAGCGACAGCTGTCGGATCTCGAAGTGGCCATCGCCGCGGCGCTGGCCTCGGTGGAGTCGGGGCGCATCGTCCGCGAAGGTATTCGGGTCGCGCTGGCCGGCGCGCCGAATGCCGGCAAATCGAGCCTTATCAATGCCCTGGCCCGGTCGGACATCGCCATTGTCTCGGACGAGGCCGGCACCACCCGGGACGTGCGCGAAGTGCCGCTCGATATTGGCGGGCAATTGTTCATCCTGCTCGACCTGGCAGGTCTGCGGGAAACCGAAAGCCGTGCGGAAGCCGAGGGCATTCGCCGGGCCGAGCGAGCCATCAACGAAGCCGATATCGTGCTCTGGCTCCGTGCGCCGGACGCTGAGGATGTAGCGCAACCCGAAACGCGGGGGCGGCTTCTGACCATCGGCACCAAGGCCGATATTGGCCCGGTCAAGGGCCAGGACCTCTCCGTATCGACCGAGACCGGGCAGGGGCTTGAAACCCTCATCGAACGCCTGGGTCGTCTCGGTGACGGCATGGCGGGTGGCGAGCCGGCGCTGGTGAGCCATACGCGGGACCGTGATGCGCTGGTTGCCGCACTTGAGGCGCTAGCCGAGACCAGAGCCGCGCTTGGAGATTGGGAGCTGGCTGCCGAGTCGCTGCGCCGCGCCTCGGCCGCCCTTGAACGGTTGATTGGTCGCATCGATGCCGAAGGCGTATTGGATCGGCTCTTCTCCAGCTTCTGCATCGGAAAATGATCCACAGCCGTGATTCACGTGAAGCGCGAACCCGCCTGTCCGCTGCAAATTGATTCACGTGAAACATTGACCGACAACCCCCACGCAGGTCCGCAATTGATTCACGTGAAACATTGGCCTATGTCAGGCGCCTCGGAGAAATTGCCATGACTGACTATGCCGTCATCATTGTCGGCGGGGGCCATGCCGGGTCGGAAGCCGCTTCGGCCTCGGCTCGCCTGGGCGTCCCAACGGCGCTGATCACCCATCGCTTCGCGACCATTGGCGAAATGAGCTGCAATCCTGCCATTGGTGGATTGGGCAAGGGCCACCTCGTGCGCGAGATCGACGCCTTGGACGGGTTGATGGGCCGCGTCGCCGATCAGGCCGGCATTCAGTTTCGCGTGCTCAATCGGCGCAAGGGTCCAGCGGTTCGCGGACCGCGCGCCCAGGCCGACCGCAAGCTCTATCGCGAGGCCATGCAGGCGGCCATCAGCGCCCAGCCAAATCTCGACGTGATTGAAGGCGAGGTCGACGACCTGGAAGTCACCAATGGCGTCATCTCCGGCGTGCGCCTGCTCGATGGCCGCCGCTATGGGACCAAGGCTGTGGTTCTTACCACCGGCACCTTTCTGCGTGGTCTCATCCATCGCGGCGAAGAAACCGTTCCTGCCGGCCGTGTCGGCGAGAAGCCGGTGCTCGGCCTCTCCACCCGTCTGGAGGCACTTGGCCTACAACTGGGTCGGCTCAAGACCGGGACGCCGGCGCGGCTCGAGGGCAAGTCGATTGACTATGCGGTGCTTGAAGAGCAGCCGGGCGATAATCCGCCGGAGGCGTTCTCGGCCCTGACCACGGCGATCACGACGCCGCAGATTTCCTGCCATATCACCCGCACGACGGCCGAAACCCATCGCATCATCGCCGACAATCTGCATCGCTCGGCGATGTATTCAGGGCGCATCCAGTCGCGCGGCCCGCGCTATTGTCCGTCCATCGAAGACAAGATCGTCCGCTTTGCCGATCGCGACAGCCACCAGATCTTCCTTGAACCCGAGGGTCTGGACGATAGCACCGTCTATCCCAATGGCCTTTCCACCTCGCTGCCGGCGGATGTGCAGGAGGCCTTCCTTCGTTCCATGCCGGGTCTCGAACAGGTGCAGATCATCCGGCCGGGCTATGCCATCGAATATGATTATGTCGATCCGCGCGAATTGCGGCCGACACTGGAAGTCAAGAAGCAGCCGGGTCTTTACCTGGCCGGCCAGATCAATGGCACGACCGGCTATGAGGAGGCGGGCGCCCAAGGGCTTTTGGCTGGGGCCAATGCTGCCCTGGCGGCCAAGGGCCGCGATCCGATGATCCTTTCCCGCACCGAAAGCTATCTCGGCGTCATGGTGGACGACCTGGTTACGCGGGGCGTGAGCGAGCCCTATCGCATGTTCACCTCGCGGGCCGAGTTCCGCCTGCATTTGCGGGCCGACAATGCGGACCAACGCCTGACCGGTCTGGGGCTTGAAAAGGGCCTGGTGGGTGAGGCGCGGGAAGCGGCCTATCGGCAGAAGTCAGCGGCCCTGAAGTCCGGGCGTGCCCTGCTCGACACCCTGTCGGCATCCCCCAATGAGGCCCGCAAGGCCGGGCTGATGGTCAATGAGGATGGCAAGCGACGCACGGCTTTTGACCTCCTGTCCTATCCCGATATCGAAATTGACGACCTGACTCGGCTCTGGCCGCAGCTGGGGGACATTCCGATGTCGATCATGGAACAGGTTTCCATCGATGCCCAATATGCGGTCTATCTCGATCGGCAGAAGGCCGATATCGAGAGTGTCCGGCGCGACGAACAGCGCGTCATTCCTGATGCACTGGACTATACGTCTATTCCCGGGCTCTCCATGGAGCTGCGGCAGAAACTCGAACAACACCGGCCGCAGACCATCGCCCAGGCCCAGGCCATGGACGGCATGACGCCGGCGGCCATCACGCTGCTCCTCGCCGTCATCCGTCGTGGCGATTTGCGCAGGGCTGGTTGATGGCTGATCTCTCCGTCATTCAACCCTATGCCAGCCGTTGCGCTCGTCCCATCGAGGCGGTGGCAGCCGATCTAGAATCCTATGCCAAGCTCTTGGCAAAATGGCAGAGCGTACAGAATCTTGTTTCACGTGAAACACTCGGACAGGTCTGGACACGTCATTTTGCAGACAGCCTGCAGGTCCTTGCCCTGACGCGACCAACCGATCGCCTGTTCCTGGATTTCGGCAGTGGCGGCGGCTTTCCGGCTTTGCCTATGGCCATTGGCTCGAAGGGGAGCGACCGGCATTTCGTGCTGATCGAGCCGACGGCCCGCAAGGTCAGTTTTCTACGCACCGTCGCCCGCGAACTCGGACTCAATGTTACGGTGATTGGTCGCCGCAGCGATGAGACTGATTCACGTGAAACAGGCGTCCCGGATGTCATCACCTCGCGTGCCCTAGCCGCCTTGCCGCAATTATGTGCCTGGATGGCCCCGTTTTTCGGGCCCAATACCCGTGCTTTACTGCACAAAGGGCGGGAACATGTTGAAGAGCTGACGGAATCGGGTGCGCAGTGGCATCATGACGTGTTAATAACCAGAAGTGACACCGATCCGGGCGGCGTGATTGTCGAAATCACGAATTTGCGCGGAAAATCAGTGAGTTAGCGGCACACGGAGGCCAATTTGGCACCCCGGATATTGACTTTGGCCAATCAGAAGGGCGGCGTGGGCAAGACCACGACGGCCATTAACCTGGCGACGGCGCTTGCCGCGATCGGCGAGCGCGTGCTGATTGTCGACCTTGACCCGCAGGGCAATGCCTCGACGGGGCTCGGCATTTCGCGCACGGATCGCGCCCTGTCCGCCTATGACGTGCTGGTGGGCGAAGCCAGTGTTCCGCAGGCAGCGATCATGACCAGCGTGCCGAATGTGGCTATTGTGCCATCGACCATGGATCTGTTGGGCGTCGAGCTCACCATTGCCGGGCAGGCCGATCGCGCGTTCAAATTGCGCAATGCTTTCAAGCAGATGGACGAGCTGCGCATCAACGACCAGTCAGTCAGCTATATCCTGATCGACTGCCCGCCTTCGCTCAACCTGCTCACCGTCAATTCCCTCGTCGCGGCGGACGCGGTGCTGGTGCCGCTGCAATGCGAGTTCTTTGCACTGGAAGGCCTCAGCCAGCTGCTGCAGACCATTGAGCAGATCCGCTCGACGCTCAATCCACGCCTCTCGATCCAGGGCGTGGTGATGACCATGTTCGACAAGCGCAACAATCTTTCCGAGCAGGTGCTGCACGACGTGCGCAGCGAGATGGGCGATCTCGTCTATGAGACCGTTATCCCGCGCAATGTCCGCCTCAGCGAAGCGCCATCTTACGGAAAGCCGGCACTGCTCTATGATCTCAAATGTGCGGGAAGCCAGGCCTATCTGCGCCTTGCCACCGAAGTCATTCGCCGCGAGCGGCGATTGAATGCTGCCTAGGAGCCGATAATGACCGACAAACCCACTCGACTTGGCCGGGGCCTGGCGGCGTTGATCGGCGACATGGCCGCCATGGAAGGCGCCCGCGTGACCGAAACGGGGTCCGGCAGCAAGAAGCTGCCGGTCGATTTCATCATCGCCAACCGCGCCAATCCGCGCCGCAGCTTCGATGCCGAGCAGCTCGAGGAGCTGACTAACTCGATCCGCGAAAAAGGCGTGATGTCGCCGCTCCTGGTGCGACCGACAGACGATCCGAATATTTTCGAGCTGATCGCCGGCGAGCGCCGCTGGCGCGCGGCCCAGAAGGCCGGCCTGCACGATGTGCCGGTCATCATCCGCGAGGTGGATGACAAGGAGGCGCTGGAACTCGCCATCATCGAGAATGTGCAGCGTGCCGATCTCAATCCGCTCGAAGAGGCCATGGGCTATGGCCAGCTGATCGAGCAGTTCGATTATACCCAGCAGGACCTGGCCCAGGTGATCGGCAAGTCGCGCTCGCATGTGGCCAATACGCTGCGCCTGTTGCGCCTGCCCGAGGATGTGCGCGGCATGGTGGCCAGCGGCACGCTGACGGCCGGCCATGCGCGGACGCTCATCACGGTCGAGGATCCGGCGGGTCTGGCCCGGCAGATCGTTGACAAGGGGCTGTCGGTCCGCGAGGCCGAAGCCCTCAGCCAGCAGCGCGACCTGCCCAAGCGCAAGCCGACGACGGAAAGCACCCCGCGCGACGCCGATACACTGGCCCTGGAACGGCGTTTGGCCGATGCCCTTGGCCTCAGCGTGGCGCTCAATCACTCCGAGCGCGGGGGCCGCATCGAAATCCGTTACAAGACGCTCGAGCAGCTCGACGACATATGCCTTCGTCTGACCGGCCGGACCAACTAAGCGCTTGATAGAAAAGCTGTTCCACGTGAAACCGCCCCTTCGGGGGCGGTTTTTCATTGTCTAATGCGTCGCGGCCATCATGCAGAGCGCCAGCGTGGTGCGGCGCAATATGGCATCCGCCAATGCAGGACGACGCCGCGTGTCGGAAACCGCGTTCAGGAGTCGTTCATTCGCGGTGGCCAGGCTGGCATCCGTCCACAACCGCAATTGCTGCTCCAGATTACCGATGCGCGAAAAATGCGGCTTGGGGCGCTGGCCCTCCAGCACCGCGCGGGGCGGCTTGCCCGCGTCCACCTCGACCCGCCAGCGCCGGAGATTGGCGAAATGGGTGTTCAGCATGGCCAGCAATTGCTGCGGGTTGACGTTGGCCGCCAGCGCCCGGTTGAGCGCCAGCTCGAGCCTTTCGGCATGCCCGCCGCCGGTAGAATCGAGAATGGAATCAATGGCTAAGGCGCCATTGTCGGCGCAGAGCAGCAGCACGTCCTCGCGGGTCAACACGTTGCTGGCGGCGGCATAGAGGGTGAGTTTTTCGAGTTCCCGGCGCGTAACTTCGCGGTCATTGCCGAGAATTTCGCGCAGCGTCGGTACCACATCGCTGTCGGTACGGATGCCGGCCTGGTTGAAAGTCTCGCGCATCAGCGCCATCAGGGTTTCGTCGGTATCGGGGTAGCAGGGCAGGGCCCGGCCGAATTTCGCCTGTTCCACCAATGCTCTAAGGGCATCGCGGGGCGTGAGATTATCGGCCTCAAGGACGATGGCGGTGCCCCCGGGATCGTCGCGCAGCTCGGTCAGCGGCATGACCAGCGCCTTGGTGGCATTGCGCACGCGAATGATGCGCTTGCCGCCGAACAGCGAGACCGAACGGGCTTCGAGGACCAGCAGGGACGGATCGGCCTGCAATTCCGGCCCGTCGAAAATGGTCACATTGGCCGAAGCCGGATCGTCACCGCTCAGATGCCGAATGAGCCTCTGCGCCGTCTCGCGCACCAGCCCGCCATCGGGCCCATAGGCGAGGAAAATGCCCTCGCCGAGATCCGGGCGCGCCAGGAAGCGCGCCACTTCATGGGCCTTGAGCGCGGTCACCGCCTAGACAACCAGGTTGACGATGCGGTCCTGCACCACAACCACCTTCTTGGGCGCCTTGCCATCGAGCGCCTTTTGTACGGCTTCAAGCGCCAGGACCAGGGTCTCGACCGCCGATGCGGCCATGCCCTTGGACACGGTGATCTCGGCGCGGCGCTTGCCATTGATCTGCACCGGCAAGGTGACCTCGTCGTCAATCAGCAGCGCCGGATCGACCTCCGGCCACAATGCATCCGCCACAAGTCCTTGTTTCCCAAGCACTTCCCAACAAGTCTCGGCCAGATGCGGCATCATCGGGTTGATCAGCTGTACCAGCTTTTCGACACCTTCGCGAAGCGCCGATGCCAGCGCGGGGTTCGGCCGGCTCTCCTTGGCTTTCACCAGGGCATTGGTCAGCTCGTAGATGCGGGCGACGGCACGGTTGAAGCCCAGGCCTTCAATATCCTGGGCCACGCCTGCGACCGCGCGATGGATGATCTTGCGCAGGGCAGTTGCATCACCACATTCTGCCGCAACAGTCTCTGCAGATTGTTCGGTCATTGCGACCGTGTCATTGACCAGTCGCCAGACGCGCTGCTGGAAGCGGCTCGCGCCCTCGACCCCCGATTCGGTCCACTGCACGTCGCGTTCCGGCGGCGAGTCGGAGAGCATGAACCAGCGCGCGGTGTCGGCGCCATAGCTGCCGACAATCTCATCGGGGTCGATGACGTTCTTCTTGGATTTGCTCATCTTTTCGACTGAGCCAATGGCGATCGGCGAGCCGGTGACGGCGTGGCGGGCGCTGCGCTGGTCGCCATTGGCCTCCAGCACCACTTCGGTCGGATTGATCCATTCGCCCTTGTCGTTGCGATAGGTCTCGTGGGTCACCATGCCCTGCGTGAACAGGCCCTTGAAGGGTTCGTCCAGGGCCACATGACCGGTGGCCTTCATGGCGCGGGTGAAGAAGCGCGAATAGAGCAGGTGCAGGATCGCGTGCTCGACGCCGCCGATATATTGGTCGACCGGCAGCCAGCGATTGGCCACCTCGGGAATGGTCGGCGTATCGGCCTGCGGGGCCGTGAAACGCGCGAAATACCAGGAACTGTCCACGAAGGTATCCATCGTGTCGGTTTCGCGCCGCGCCGGCGCGCCGCATTGCGGGCAATGGACATGCTTCCAGGTGGGATGGTGGTCGAGCGCATTGCCCGGCTTGTCGAAGCTGACATCCTCGGGCAGCACCACCGGCAGGTCCTTCTTGGGCACGGGAATGGTGCCGCAGACCTCGCAATGGATCACCGGAATGGGGCAGCCCCAATAGCGCTGGCGCGAAATGCCCCAGTCGCGCAGGCGGTAGTTGACCTCGACCGTGCCCTGCGGCCGGCCGTCGACCATGCGCGCGCCAAAATGCTCGGCGATCGCCTTCTTGGCGTCGTCGATAGAGAGACCATCGAGGAAGTCGGAATTGAAGATGTTGCCAGCGTCAACATAGGCCTCATTGCCAACGGCAAAACTGGCCGGATCGGCGTCTGGCGGCAACACGACAGGGGTGACCGGCAGATCATATTTGCGGGCGAAGTCCAGGTCTCGCTGATCATGCGCCGGGCACCCGAAAACAGCACCGGTGCCATAATCCATCAGCACGAAATTGGCGACATAGACGGGCAGCGTCTCGCCGGCGAGCACCGGATGCTTGACGCGAAGGCCAGTGAACACGCCCTTTTTCTCGGCCTTCTCCAGCGTTTCGGTGGCCGTGCCCTGGCGATGGAACTCGGCAACGAATTCGCTGAGGCCGGCATTACCGGCGGCCAGTGCGGCCGTCAGCGGATGGTCGGGCGACAGTGCGATGAAGGAGGCGCCGAAAATCGTGTCGGGCCGGGTGGTGAAGACCTCGATGCTGGTCGCATCGGTCTTTTCGCTCGGCTCCAGTTCGAACAGCAGTCTGAGGCCCTCGGACTTGCCGATCCAGTTGCGCTGCATGATGCGCACCTTTTCGGGCCACTCGGTCAGCCCGTCCAGGGCCTCGAGCAGCTCCTCGGCAAAATCGGAAATCTTGAAGAACCACTGCGTCAGTTCGCGCTGTTCGACGACGGCGCCCGAGCGCCAGCCCTTGCCGTCGATCACCTGCTCATTGGCCAGCACGGTCATGTCGACCGGGTCCCAATTGACCTTGGAACTCTTGCGGGTGACCAGGCCCGCTTCGAGCATGTCGATGAACATGGCCTGCTGGTGCTTGTAGTAGTCAGGCGAGCAGGTGGCGATTTCGCGCGTCCAGTCGATGGACAGGCCCATCGATTTCAGCTGCGCCTTCATCGCCTCGATATTCTGGTAGGTCCAGGAGCCGGGGTGGGTCTTGCGCTCGATGGCGGCATTTTCCGCCGGCAGGCCGAAGGCGTCCCAGCCCATGGGGTGCAGCACATTCTTGCCGCGGGCGCGATGGTAGCGGGCCACCACGTCGCCCATGGCATAGTTGCGCACATGGCCCATATGGATGCGGCCGGAGGGATAGGGGAACATCTCGAGGACGTAATAGGGATCGCGCGGATCGTCATTGGCGGTGACGAAGCTCTGGCGCTCGTCCCACACCTTCTGCCATTTCGGTTCGCTTTCGCGCGGATTGTAGCGTTCGCCGCTCACTGGATGCTCGTCCTTGCAAGATTTGACGCGGCTGGCCTGCCGCAAAGGGCGGCGCAGCTTGCGTTTTCGAGGGTTTTTGGCTAGCTGGACCATCACCAGAAATCCCCTGTCAGGTCAACAGAAACGGGGCCGAGAGATGGCCGAGAGCCCTTCGGGCGCGCAAACTGCGCTCGACTATATTCGCAGCCGCATGGAAAAGGCCCGTCGCCGCTTCGGTGCGCCGCCGGACACGGTCGAGCTTGTTGCCGTTTCCAAGACCTTCCCGGCCGATGCAGTCGAACCGTTTCTCCGGGCCGGGCAGCGCGTCTTTGGCGAAAACCGCGTGCAGGAAGCCAAGGATAAGTGGCCGGTCCTGCGCACCCGCTATCCTGATCTCAAACTGCACCTGATCGGCCCATTGCAGACCAACAAGGCGCGCGAGGCAGTGGCGCTGTTCGATGTCATCGAGACGGTGGATCGCGACAAGCTGGCAGGCGTTCTGGCTGCCGAAATGGCGCGCGCGGACCGGCGCCTGCCCTGCTTCGTGCAAGTCAATATCGGCGGGGAGGCGCAGAAGGCCGGCATTCCGGTCGCCGAGGCGGTGGATTTCGTGCGTCGCTGTCGTCAGACGCATGGCCTCGAGATCGTGGGCCTCATGTGCATCCCGCCCGAGGGCCAGCCGCCGGGCACCTATTTTGCCCTGCTGGCCGAGCTCGGCCGCGCCGCGGGGGTGACGCAGCTTTCCATGGGCATGAGCGGCGATTTCGAAACCGCCATCGCCATGGGTGCCACCCATGTGCGGGTGGGGTCGGCGCTGTTCGGGCGACGGGACACGTCTGTCCCCGCTGCCGGCTGAAGGCGCAGTGACTGCTGGCGCCAGCGCGGCCTCGGTTCTGCTCCCTGGGGGGCTTCGCAACGATCCGGCAGGCGCAGTCGACTGCTCCCAATGCAACTTTTGTCATTGTGGCGCGTTGCTTGCGGTTGAATAACGCCGTTGTGATTGGCTGGCCAAAAACGGGTCGCAATAGTGTGACCTTGGTCGGTCCAGACGGAAAAGACCGGAGAATACAATGAACAAACGACGCATTCTGGTCGTGGACGACGACGCGGACCTGCGCCAGACCCTGGTCGAGCAGCTGCAGGGCGAGCCCGATTTTGACATTCTCCAGGCCGGCAATGCCAATGATGCCCTCAAGGCAGTTCGCGAAAACAATGTTGAACTGACCATTCTCGATGTCGGCCTGCCCGACATGGATGGGCGCGAGGCGGTCAAGCTGATGCGTCAGGAGGGCTACAAAAGCCCGGTGCTGATGCTGACCGGCCACGATACCGACGCCGACGAGATCAAGGGCCTCGAGGCCGGGGCCAATGACTATCTGACCAAGCCGTTCCGCTATCCGGTGCTGCTGGCCCGTATCAATGCAGCGTTGCGCCAGCGCGACCAGAGCGAGGACGCCACCTTCACCATCGGGCAATACAGCTTCCAGCCCGCGGCCAAGGTGCTCGAGACCAATGACGGGATCAAGGTGCGGCTGACCGACAAGGAAACCTCGATCCTCAAATATCTCTATCGGCAGGGTCCCAAGACCATCACGCGCGACGTGCTGCTCAAGGAGGTCTGGGGCTATAATAACCGGGTCACCACGCATACGCTCGAGACGCATATCTATCGCCTGCGCCAGAAGATCGAGCGCGATCCTTCCAATGCGCGCTTGTTGGTCACCGAGGATGGCGGCTATCGGCTTGTCCCCTGATAAAGGGACAAGGGCGTTCATTTCCGCTCCGAACTGACTTATAGCTTGCTGAACGGGCCGCCCACGCCGGATGGGCGGCTATTGGCGCATCGGGTCTGGGGCTCATGAGAATGGACGATGCGGCCGGGGTCTTGGCCCGAGCCGACTTCTTCGACATCTGTGATGACGAGCAATTGCGCATGCTCGGCTTTGCCGGCGACCGCAAGCACTTCGAGGCCGATGCCGTCATCTACAAGGCCGGCGACGTACCCCCGGGCGCTTTTGTGCTCATCGAGGGAACGGTCAAGGCGAAGCATGAAGGGGCCGAAGCGGGCAAGCCCTATGCCCTCAGCGAGCCCGGCAGCGTCATCTCGCCCACGGCGCTCATTCTCGAAAAGCCCCGCCCGGTCACCTTCACGGCCGTTACCGATTGTGAATTGCTGTTCGTGCCGCGCCACGCATTTCTCAAGCTGGCCCGGCAATATCCTGACCTGGCCCAGCGGGCTGCCGAACGCATCGAGCAGGATCTGGGGCGCTACATGCATGCGCTGGAGCCGCTCAAGGGCAAGATGAAGGGCGCCTGAGCCTCAAGGCTTCACGGAGACCAAGCCGTTGATCATTCGCCCCGCGCAACCGGCTGACGTCGAAGCCATTTTCGATGTCCGTACCGCAGTGACCGAAAACATCCTCGACCGGTCTCAGCTCGCTGAGATGGGGATCACCCCTGCCACCATCACCAAGATGATCCGACAGTCTGCCTGTGCTTGGGTGGCTATCGAGGATGATCGGGTCGTCGGGTTTTCGATGGCCGATCTCGAAGGTGGTTCGCTATTCGCAGCGTTCGTGCTGCCTTCCCGCGAGGGGCAAGGAATCGGCAAGACACTGGTCGCGGTTGCGGAAAACGCGCTGTTCGAGCGGCATGCCGTGATCTGGCTGGAAACCGGAAAGACGACTCGCGCGGCTGGTTTCTACCGGCACCTTGGCTGGGCCAACCCTGTCGAGATCACCGAGTGGGACATCAGGCTGGAAAAATCGAAACCCGCCGCTGAGGCTCCCTCCGCTCGTCCCTAAGGCTTCACGAAGCGGGCAATCACCGGCACGTGGTCGGATGGCTTGTCGGTCCAGCCGCGGGCCGGCCGGATGATTTCGGCACCGACAGAGCGTTCGGCGACATCGGCGGTGGACCAGATATGGTCGAGGCGGCGTCCCTTGTCGGCCAGGTCCCAGTTGGCGCTGCGATAGCTCCACCAGGAATAGAGTTTCTGGTCATGAGGCACGTGCTTGCGCACCAGGTCCACCCAGCCATGTCCGCCTGAAAGCAAGGCATCGAGGGCCTCGGTCTCGACCGGGGTGTGACTGACGACCTTGAGGAGCTGCTTGTGGCTCCAGACGTCGTTCTCGTGCGGGGCGATGTTGAAGTCGCCGGCGATCAGGTGGCCGCGCTGGAAGACCGGTTCGCTGAACCAGGTCTTGAGCTCGTCGAGGAACCCCAGCTTGTGCTTGAACTTGGGATTGAGCTCGGGATCGGGCTCGTCGCCACCGGCAGGGATGTAGAAATTGTGCAGGGTAAAGGGCCCGTGGCCGAGATCGATCAGCGCCGAGACGTGGCGCGATTCGGGGATTTCGCAGAACACGCGGCTCGAGATATCGGTCAGCGGGAATTTCGAAACAATGGCGACGCCGTGATAGCCCTTCTGCCCGTGCACCGCCATGTGCGGATAGCCGGCCTCGATGAAGGCATTGCGCGGAAACTGGTCATTGGTGCACTTGATCTCCTGCAGCATCAGCACGTCCGGCTGATACTGGGCCAGGAAGTCCAGCACCATGGGCAGGCGCAGGCGCACCGAATTGATGTTCCAGGTGACGACGGAATGGGTCATGGGGGCGTCCGGATGAGGCGTGGTGCGGCGGGCAGGGCTTCTTATCGCCAACTGGGCTTGCTGGGTAAAGCCGGAAATGGCCGTCTGAGGTTCAGTTGCTGACAGCGGGTGGCAGCATGGCTGGATGGCCGAACTCCGCCGCTCCGTCCTCGGACTTGATCCAAGGACCAATCCGAACAGCTCGGATGATGGTGACCGGCCCTCGGGTCTGGCCCGAGGGCGGTACCTTGGTGGAACTCGATCCCAGTGTTCCACGTGAATCCAAGCAAACAAAAAGCCCGGCGCAATGGCCGGGCTTTTCAATTCGGTGAGCGCTAAGGCTCTTATTCGCTCTTGGCTTCGCCTTCAGCGGCAGCGGCCTGTTCGGCGGCAGCAGCGGCGGCCGCGGCTTCAGCGTCCTTGGCGGCCTGTTCAGCGGCAAAGGCCTCGGCGGCAGCGATCTTTTCGGCTTCGCGAGCTTCGCGGGCGGCCTGGGCGGCAGTGCGCTCGGCGTCCTGGATCTTCTTGGTGCGCGAATTGGTCGATTCGAAAATACGGGCCGACTTACCGCGACGATCACGCAGGTAGTAGAGCTTGGCGCGACGCACCTTACCGCGCTTGATCACTTCGATCGAAGCGATATTGGGCGAGTAGATGGGGAACACGCGTTCCACGCCTTCGCCATAGGAAATCTTGCGGACGGTGAAGCTTTCCATGATGCCGCCGCCGGAGCGGGCGATCACCACGCCTTCATAGGCCTGCAGGCGTTCCTTGTCGCCTTCGCGGATCTTGACCCAGACCTTGACGGTGTCGCCATGGGTGAATTCGGGAAGGTCGCGGTTGGCAGCGAGCGCGGCGGCCTGTTCGGCCTCGAGCTGTTCGATGATGTTCATTTTTCGATCCGTTCTGATCTTTTCACAGGGACGACTCTTGGTGGGCCTTTGGCCCCGTCATCCGGTCTTGGTTGGTAACGGAAGGGCAGTCTTCTTGGTCTTGATGCGGCCGGTCCGATACGCCGGGCACGCGAATGGGCGGCTCATAGGGGAATTTTGCCCCAGAGTCCAGTGGTTTTGGCCCGTGTCGGACCTCTGAGACCCTCCAGTCCGCGGACGGCCTGGGAAAGGATATGGCCTCCGACCTATTTCAGCAGGTCCGGCCGCCTTGTCCTCGTCAGGTCGAGCGATTGCTCGTGCCGCCATTTGGCGATCCTGCCATGGTCGCCCGAGGTCAGGACGGGTGGAATGTCGCGACCTTCGAAACTCTGTGGCCGGGTGTATTGCGGATATTCGAGCAGGCCGTTCTCGAAGCTTTCCTCGTCGCGGCTGTCGAGGGCCCCCAATACGCCGGGAATGAGCCTTACAACGGCCTCCAGCAGCACCATGGCGGCAACTTCCCCGCCGGCCAGCACATAATCGCCGATGGAAATCTCCTCGAGCTGGCGGGCTTCGATGACGCGCTGGTCCACGCCCTCGAAACGCCCGCAGACGATGACGGCGCCGGGGCCCGTCGCCAGGTCATGGGCCCGTTGCTGGGTGAGTGGGGCGCCGCGCGGCGACATCAGGATGCGCGGGCGCGGGTCGTGGGGCGGGGATATGGCGTCGATGGCGCTGGCCAGGATGTCGGGCTTGAGCACCATGCCGGCGCCGCCGCCTGAGGGCGTATCGTCCACGGTGCGGTGGCGGTCGGTGGCAAAGTCGCGCAATTGCGTGGCGCGGAGCTGCCATAGCCCGTCCTTGAGACCGCGCCCGAGCACCGAGGCGCCAAGCGGTCCCGGGAACAGCTCGGGAAAGAGCGTGATGATATCTGCCGAGAACATCAGTCGGGGATTTCCTCGCCGGGATCGGCATCGAGCGGCGGGGAAATGACCAGATATCCTTCGGCAATGCGGATTGTGGGCACGACCGCCTTGGTGAAGGGGTAGAGATAGGTGTCGCCCGAGCGCGGATCACGCACTTCGAGAATATCGCCCGCACCATGATCGTAGATGGCGCTGACAGCGCCGATGGAGACACCGCTTTCCAGCCGCGCGTCGAGCCCGATCAGGTCGGCGTGGTAGAAATCATCCTCGTCCTCGATCTCGGGCAGGCGGGCACGATCGACATAAAGCCCGACGCCATTGAGCAGTTCAGCCGCGTTGCGGTCGCGCACCCCCTTGAGGCGGGCAATAAGCACGTTCTTCTGCAGCCGCGCCGATTCGATGGTGATGATAAGGCCCGGCCGGTCGGTCTCGAGCGGGCCATATTCGGCGATCGCTTCGGGGTCCTGGGTGTGCGAGGTGATGCGCACTTCGCCCTTGATGCCGTGTGCGGCGCCGATCGTGCCCATCAGGATGCGGGAATGTGTGTCTGCCATCGCTTGCCCATTGTTTTTCTGGTCCATAGCAGCGCCTGCAATGGGCGCAAGTCTGTTCAGCGCGCTGGCACCAGTTCGATAACGTCGTGGGTGGATTCAAAGCGCGGAAACGGCAGTTCCAGCCGGTAACGGACCGGCTTGCCGCTGACCCGGACGAGGCAGCCGACCTGGTTGCGTTCCGCCTCCGCACCATAGGCCATGGGCTGCTCATCTCCATAATGCAGGGCGCCCCAATAGAACAGTCCGCCATCGGAGGCTACGAGCTGGCCCTTGAAGCGCTGCGACCCGGTGCGTTTCTCGATGGTGGCGCCATTGTCCGAAACGGCGCAATCGAAAAATCCATAGGCGGTGAGGGGCAAGAGGCCGCCCAGCTTGATGGTACGACAGCGATAGTCACCATCGGGCAAGGTGGAAATGGGCGTCTCGCCGGCGGCAAAGAGCGCCGAGACGATCGATCTGTCCCCGGCGCTATCGGACAGCAGCGCCTCGCCGAGGCCGCGCGTCCGGGCGGCGTCGAAACCGGTCATGCGGTCGCCATCGAATTGGTCGATCGGCGCGGTATCGGGCACCATGCAGGCCCAGGACACGCCGGCCGGCAGCGCAGTGAACGCGACAAGGACGATGGCCACGCGGCGCAGGCAAGAATTGCGGAACATCGGACACCTCCCTTGCTCAAGATCAAGGAACCTTGCACGCCGCTGGCGCTTACTCAAGGAAGACAGAATGGAGGCGTCACATGTCGCAGATACTGACCAATCGCGAAGCGATCCGCCAATGGGTGGCGGCGCGAGGCGGAAATCCCCTCATGATGGATGTGCCCGATGGCACGCATAACCGCACGATCCTGCAATTGACCTTCGGACAGCAGGCCCTGAACGCGGAAGGCAATGAGGGGCCGGACCGCGTGGGCGGCTTCCGGCTGGCGAGCTGGGAAGAATGGTTCACCGCCTTGGAGGAGGGTGGGCTGGCCCTGCGGGTTTCCGATGATCCCTCGGGTGGGAACGAAGCCGAGTTCGAATTCGTATCGCGCGATGAAGAGGAAACCACCCGTTCGGCCTAGGAACCGGACGCGTCCAATAGCGGGATCTAGATGCCGATTCCCAGGCGGGCGCGCATCCGGCGCGGCCGGGCTTCGGCCGGATCCGGCGCCATCACGACCCGATCCCGCCCATCGGATTTGGCCGTGTAAAGCGCCTCGTCGGCACGCGCCATCAACTCATTGAGCGGCTCGCCGGGCAGCCTTTGGGCGACGCCCGCGCTGACGGTCACCGGCCAAGTCAGGTCCGGCCCGAAGGTTTCGGCGGCCAAGCCAGTGCGGATGGCTTCAGCGAAGAGCCGCACCATGGTTAGGTCGGCACCGCCGAGGACCACGGCGAATTCCTCGCCGCCAATGCGTCCGGCAACGCTGCGCAACAGGGTCATTTCGCCCACGAGCCGGCCGAGCCGGGCAATCACCCGGTCGCCCATGGCGTGCCCACAGGTGTCATTGATCTTCTTGAAGTGGTCGATATCGAACAACACGACACACACCGCCTGGTCTGGCGTGCTGTCGAGCAATTCCCTGGCGCGCTCGTCGAAGGTGGCGCGGTTGAGCAGGCCGGTCATGTAGTCGGTGGTCGAGCGCTCACGCATGCGCGCCACGCTGGCCAGGACATCGCGCAGCACAAGGATGGCTGCCAGCGCCAGGAGGGCGCCGATGGTGATCAGCGCGATCGTCAGGGGCTGTTCCACAGGGGGGCGCCCAGACAGCGGTGGTCTGAAATCGAGAAGGGCCTCGGGTCCCGGTGCGCTTCCAGGTCCAGGCCGCGGTCCTACCGGCAGACGTTCAGGCGGGGCTCCTCCAGGTATGAGGGCGCCGCGCAGGGAAGGGCGGCGGATCGGACCCATCTGCACCAGGTCATTGGCAAACCAGAGTGCGCGGATGCCGATCACCGCGATGCCGGCGGACAGCGCCAGCGCGTAGCCCCAGGCGCCGGTCCGCAGAACGGGGATAATCGACCAGGCCATCAAGACCATGGTCGGGACCGGACCGAGCAGGAACCACATATGCGGTGGCGCCTCCCTCCCGATAAGTGCCGAGGCTATCCCCACATAGAGCACCGCGCCGGCGAGGATGCGCAGCCAGGGGTTGGTCCGCATCGCGCCTTCCCTGTAAAGGCCGAAGGCAATGAGACAGGCGGCGGCATAAAAGCAGGCCCAGCTCACACACTTGATCCAGTAGGACGGGCCATCGAAGCGCAGCGTCACCGTGGCCATGGCAATGGCGAGCAGGCCGAAGCTGGCTGCCCACCAGCGAAAGGCGGTCAGGTTGCGATTGACGCCATAGGCGATCAGCAGCCCCGCCGCCAGCAGCAGCGCCGTCACCGAGCCAGCAAAAGAAAACACGTCGATCTGGGCCAAGGCGTCCACTCCTTCCGCGCGGGGCAGCATAGAGGGCGGGCGTTAACGCAAGCTTTGGCTCCGGCACATTTGACGGATCATGCCGGGTCGTGATCGGCCTGGGCCTCGATGGCTTCCATGTCCTCGTCGGAAAAGCCGAAATGGTGTCCCAACTCGTGAATCAGCACATGGGTGACGATCTCACCCAGCGTGTTGTCGTCGTGCTCGGCCCAATAGTCGAGAATGGCGCGACGATAGAGATAGACCGTGTTGGGCAATTGCCCGGTCTGCGGCACGGCGCCGTCCTCGGTCATGCCCACGCCCGAGAACAGGCCCATCAGCTCGAACGGGCTATCCATGCCGAAGCCCTGGAGCACGTCATCCTCGGCGAATTCGGCGACCGAACAGGTCACGTCGGCGGCCAGGGACGCGAAAGGCTCCGGCAAGTCGCGGAGGGCCGCGCTGGCCAGAGCCTCGATATCGTCCAGGGTCGGGGCGTAGGACCCCGACCAGTCGGTTGTGGTCACTGCCACTCGCGGATGTCGACGAAATGGCCGGCAATGGCGGCGGCGGCGGCCATGGCCGGGGACACCAGATGCGTGCGTCC
The DNA here is from genome assembly GCF_019504385.1 of Devosia salina. Classification (NCBI taxonomy): domain Bacteria; kingdom Pseudomonadati; phylum Pseudomonadota; class Alphaproteobacteria; order Hyphomicrobiales; family Devosiaceae; genus Devosia; species Devosia salina. The sequence continues at coordinate 4,066,677 of NZ_CP080590.1, read as the reverse complement.
CTTGAAGCCCTGGCGGCCCTCGAAATTGCGGTTCGAGGTGGAGGCGCAGCGCTCGCCGGGGGCCAGCTTGTCCGGGTTCATGGCCAGGCACATCGAGCAGCCCGGTTCGCGCCATTCAAAGCCGGCATTCTTGAAGATCACATCGAGACCCTCGGCCTCGGCCTGGGCCTTCACCAGGCCCGAGCCGGGCACGACCATGGCCGAGACGTGGCCAGCCACCTTGCGGTCGCCGATCACGGCGGCGGCGGCGCGCAGATCCTCGATGCGGCCATTGGTGCACGAGCCGATGAACACGCGGTCGAGCTTGATATCGGTGATCGGCGTGCCGGGCTTGAGACCCATATAGTCCAGCGCCCGCCACTTGGAGGCGCGCTTGTTCTCGTCGGCAATGTCGTCGGGATTGGGCACCACACCCTGAACCGAGATCACGTCCTCGGGCGAAGAGCCCCAGGAGACGATGGGCGGCAGCTTGGCGGCGTCGAGCACGACCACCTTGTCGTAATGCGCCCCTTCGTCGGTGTGCAGCGACTTCCAGTAGTCCAGCGCCATGTCCCAGGCCTTGCCCGTGGGCGCGCGGGGGCGATCCTTGACATAGGCGAAGGTCTTCTCGTCCGGCGCGATCAGCCCGGCGCGGGCGCCACCCTCGATGGTCATGTTGCAGACCGTCATGCGGCCTTCCATGGACAGCGAACGGATCGCCTCGCCGGCAAACTCGATCACATGGCCGGTGCCGCCGGCCGTGCCGATCTCGCCGATGATGGCGAGGATGATATCCTTGGCGGTGACGCCTTCGGGCAGCTGCCCGTCGACGCGCACCAGCATGTTCTTGGCCTTCTGCTGGATCAGCGTCTGGGTGGCCAGAACGTGCTCGACCTCCGAGGTGCCGATGCCGTGCGCCAGGGCGCCGAAGGCACCATGGGTCGAGGTATGGCTGTCACCACAGACAATGGTCATGCCGGGCAGGGTGAAACCCTGTTCCGGGCCCACGATATGCACGATGCCCTGGCGGTTGTCGAAGGGATCGTAATATTCGATGCCGAAATCCTTGGTGTTCTCGGCCAGCGCCGCGATCTGGATGGCGCTTTCCGGATCGGGATTGGGCAGCGAGCGGTCCGTGGTGGGGACGTTGTGGTCGACCACGGCCAGGGTGCGCTCCGGATGGCGGACCTTGCGACCGTTCATGCGCAGGCCTTCGAAGGCCTGGGGAGAGGTCACTTCATGCACCAGGTGCCGGTCGATATACAGAAGGCTCGTGCCGTCCTCGTTGTTCTGGACGAGGTGGTCGTCCCAGATCTTGTCGTAGAGCGTGCGCGCCTTGGTCATAGTCGTGGGGTCCGGGGCAGGAATGAAGATTGGAAGAGGTTCTAAGCCCAAGCCGGGGCGGGGGTCAAGCATAACCGTACTCACGGGTACGGCAGCTGATATGCCGGTCAGGTCGCTTGTGCGTCGCGCAGGCGGGCTATGGCAAATACGCCGACCAGGCTGGTGTCGAGGCCGATGCGATAGCGGCACCAGAGCGCGATGCCGAGCTGGGCCACCACCCGCGAGGCCATGTTGAGCGCGGCGGCGCCCACGAGACCCCAGACCGGAATGACAAGGATCTGCAGCAGGAAGCCCAGACCCATGATGGCGCCGAAGATCGCCACATAGGGGCGCTCGTGGCCGGTCATCATCATCACGATCTTGGAGGGCCCGGTGATGGCGTCGAAGAGGAGGCCGAAGGACAGCAGCATCAGGATCAGCCAGCCATCGGCATAGGTGGCGCCGAACAGGCCCAGGATTTCGTCGCCGAACAGGGCGAAGCCGCCGAAGATCACCAGCGAAAAGGCAAAGCCGGCCCAGGCGCAGAGCGCGGTGATGGCCTGGGCCTTGCGCATATTGCCGGCGTGGAAGTGCTCGGCCACCATGGGGGCAATCACCAGTTCGATGGCGAATGTGAACAGTGTCATCAGCCCGGCCGTGCGGAAGGCGTTGAAATAAAGGCCCGAGCTTTCGAGGTCGAGCATCAGCCCCACGAGGATGATGTCGGCATTGAGCGCGGCGGTCTCGATCAATGCGCCGAGCAGCAGCCAGCGGCTGAGCCCGCCCCATTGCCGCCAATGATCGCGGATCGGCGCCAGGCCGCGCGCTGGCAGGATGGCATAGCCGCGGCGGGTGGCGGCGAGCATCTGTAGTCCGAGGACCCCCAGGAGCAGCGCCGCCGACAGCACCAGCGCATCGGGACCGCTCAGCACGATGCCGATGGCAAACAGTCCAAGCACAAGGCCGGGCAGGGCCAGGCGCCAGAAAATGTCGCGGGGCAGCAGCGCCGTCCAGAGCGACCCCTGGGCGCGCAGGGCCGAGGAATTGTATTCCGACAGGGCCAGGGGCAGGATCAGAATGGCGGCGCCAAAGAAATGGTTGGCGGTGTCGCTAGGCGCGAGGAAGGGTAGATAGACCAGCGTTGCCAGGCAGAGCAGTCCGGCAACGGCGAGCCCCGCGAGCAGGGTAATGCCCGATCCTGCCGCCACTGCCTGTTCCGCGCCGGCCGCATCGCCCTTGCTGCGCCGTTCTGCCCAGAGGCGCAGAATCGCCATGGGCTGGCCCGCACCGGCCAGGATGGCGAGCACGGTTGCCAGCGCCAGGCCAAAGGCGAAATGGCCATATTCGTCATTGGTCTGGGTGCGCGAGAGCACCACATAGGTCAGGTAGGTCAGCCCGGCCGTTGCCACCTTGATGCCCAGCGAGCCGACCGAACGCAGCAGTCCGGCCTGCAACAATCCGTTGAGATCACTGGGTATTCTAAGCCGCATTGGCATGCCTCTTGCGCCGCGCCAGACGAGGTGCGGCGCGGGAACCATGCCACAACGATCTCAAGAAGCCCTTACCTGCCGGAGGTGCACAAATTACTTTTCCGTAATCTGAGTCACCTGCCGCCTAATGCCGGAAGTGGCGCATTCCGGTCATCACCATGGCGATGCCGGCGGCGTCGGCAGCGGCAATGACCTCGTCGTCGCGCATCGAGCCGCCCGGCTGGATGACGGCGGTGGCGCCGGCCGCCACCAGGGCCTCCAGGCCGTCGGCAAAGGGGAAGAAAGCGTCCGAGGCGACCACCGAACCTTCGGTCAGTGCGCCCTCGAGCCCGGCAGCCTGGGCGGCGTCGATCGACTTGCGATGGGCGACGCGGGCCGAATCCACCCGGGACATCTGTCCGGCGCCGATACCGGCGGTGGCCCCGTCCTTGACATAGATGATGGCGTTGGACTTGACGTGCTTGGCCACCTTGGCCGCGAGCTTGAGATCGACGAGCTCCTGTTCGGTGGGCTGGCGCTTGGTGACAACCTTGAGATCGCAATCATCGACACTCTTGTTGTCGCGACCCTGCACAAGCAGGCCGCCGGCGACCGACTTGACCAGAAGGCCATCGGCCTTGGGGTCGGCCAGACCACCGGTCAGCAGCAGGCGCAGGTTCTTTTTGGCGGCGATGATCTCTTGCGCTTCCGGCGTGGCGGAGGGCGCCACGATCACCTCGGTGAAAACCTTGACGATCTCGGTCGCCGTTTCGGCGTCGATCTCGCGATTGGTGGCGACAATGCCGCCAAAGGCCGAGACCGGATCGGTGCGCAGCGCCTTGAGGTAAGCCGTCTTGAGATCACCGGCCACGGCCACGCCGCAGGGGTTGGCGTGCTTGATGATGGCAACGGCTGCGGTCTCTTCGGACGCGAACTCGCTGACCAGCTCGAAGGCGGCGTCGGTGTCGTTGATATTGTTGTAGGAGAGCGTCTTGCCCTGCACCTGGGTTGCGGTGGCGACGCCGGGGCGGTTCTCTCCGGTCTTGTAGAAGGCGGCCCATTGATGCGGGTTCTCGCCATAGCGCATGACTTCGCTCAGGGTGCCGGCAAAGCTGCGATAGCTGACATCGGCAAAGTCGATTTCCTTGGCGAACCAGCTCGAAATCGCACTGTCATAAGCGGCGGTGCGGGCATAGGCCTTGGCGGCGAGGCGCTGGCGCATCTCGAAGGGAATGCCGCCCGCCTTGATCGCTTCCAGAATTGCCGGGTAGTCGGCGGGATCGACCACCACGGTCACGAAGGCATGGTTCTTGGCCGCCGAGCGCACCATGGCCGGACCACCGATGTCGATGTTCTCGATGATCTCGTCATAGGATGCGCCGGAGGCGACGGTCTTTTCGAAGGGGTAGAGGTTGACGGCGACGAGATCGATCGGGCCGATTTCGTGTTCGGCCATCGAGGCCTGGTGCTCGGGATTGTCGCGCACCGCCAGCAGGCCTCCATGGACCTTGGGGTGAAGGGTCTTCACCCGGCCATCCATCATTTCGGGAAAGCCGGTCAGGTCGGAAATATCGCGCACTGGCAGCCCGGCCTCGCTGATCAGGCGGTGGGTACCGCCGGTGGAAACCAGTTCCACCCCGGCCTCGGAAAGCCCCTTTGCGAAATCGGTCATGCCCGACTTGTCGAATACCGAAAGCAGCGCCCGCCCGACCGTCACCGTCTTGCCCATGAGAATATGTCTCGCCATCAATGGAGGAATTCGCGCGCTCGCTAGCACGAGAAACGCTTAAGGCCAATCGCTTTGCGCCGACCGGCTGCCGATTCCGGCCTATTGCTGCTCGAGCGTGAAGATCCAGGCCACTTCGGTGTCGCTGGCCACATTGGTCTCCAGCACCAATTGCCGCGTGCGGTGAAAGCCGAGATAGGCCGACTGACGTACGCTATCCTCTTCGCGGAATTGCGCGCCTTCCCAGAGAAAGCTCCAGACGGCCCCATTGGGCAGGACCAGCCGGGCAATGCCCTCGCCCGTGGTGCGGCGCACCTTGATGCCGGGCGCCAGGTGGAAGCGCAGGGTCAGCAGGCCTTGTGGCTCCCCCTGGGGCAGGACTCTATCCTGGCCCACCAGGGTGGTGCCTTCCGAAAGCAGGGTCAGGCGCCGTTCGATCTCGGCGCCGAACCGCCCGGCATAGCCGGTACTGGTCATGGTCAGCATGTGTTCGCCGCTGTCCAGCGCCATGGGCTGCGATCGAGCGTTGCGTCCCGGCCGTTGCGCAGCCCCCTCGGCGTCGATGGTGGGCGCGGAATGGGCCACGGCCTGGCGGAACAGGCTCTGGCTGTCGGGCAGGTCGGAGGGCGCGGGTCCGCAGGAGCCGACAATCAGTTCGCTGCCATGGGCAAACTCGAAGGCGAGGGCACCGTCATGGGCCTCGGCGTCGAAGCCCGGTGGGGGCCGTTGCCCGCCATCGCCGATGATCACCGTATCGCCGGCGCGCACGATGCCGTAGCCACCGAGAAGCCGGGAGCTGCGCGAGGCAGAGGGGCCATTGGCCTGGACGGCCACCAGCACGTCATGCGGCACCTGCCCGCAGCCGTTGAAATAGACGGGTTCGCCGCTGGAAAGGGTCAGCGCGTCGAGCGCCTCGTGCATGCGGTCGATGCGATTGGCCAGTTCGGCCATGGCCGGGCTACCATGCCGGCCGACTGCGCGCCGCAGGCTCGCCAGTTCCACCAGCAGGGTCAGCTGCAGCCTGGGATTGCGCGAAAGATGCAGGCCATCGCCGTCGAGTTGCTGGCCCAGCAGGGCCTCGAGCAGGCCGACATGGGTGTCGATATCGGGCACATCGCCCACATTGCACAATTCAGCGCCCAACAGGCCAATGGCGGCAAACAGCGCTTCGACCGGGTCGGCGGCCAGGGCACCGCGCACGCGCAAGCTCTGCACCTGCGTTCCCAGGCTGCGCTGAATGGTGCGGGTCTGGTCGAGAGTGGCGCCGTCAAGCACCAGTGTCAGGTGGCGAAGCCAGTTGAGCACCCGCTGTGCCGTCAGGGTCAGGGTCCAGCTATCGGCCTCGAACTGGCCCTCGCGGCCGATCCAGTCCAGCACCAGCGTCCGCGCAAAGAGCTTTTCGCCCGGGTCACGACAATCGCGGAAATGGCGGAGCCAGGAGAAGCTGTGGAGGTTGTTCCACCAGTCGGGGTGGTCGACATCGAGCGAGAAGGGGGACGCGCCGCCCGTGTCGAACAGCTTGGAAGCCAGCAGATAGCGCCCCGACATCATTTCGCGCACGGCCTCGCGGTCCGCGGGCCGGAAGTCGGGCAGGTCGCCGGCAAAGGCATAGTCGGCCTGGCCGCGCCAGGTCCAGCGCAGCAGCGGCATGGTCACCACCGAATCGGCAAGGCCCAGCGCGAAGCGGCGCCCGGCCGTCACCAGCCGCCCGCTCAATTCCCTGCCTCCGCCCGGTCGGGAGCGAAGGCCATTATGCTGTCGTGCCTGAAGTCCAACCGTTTCTTCCTCGCCGGTGCCGCTTTTTTCGGCAGCCGCATCTTCCGCCCTTTAGCCTGTTCGGCGGAATCGCGCCACGAAGAACCCGTCCATGCCCGCATTTCCATTGCCCGGGGTCATGGCCGGGTGGGTGCGGACGAGGCCGCGCGGGGTGACCGCCTGCTCCAATCCGGCCAGTTCTGCCGCGCGGATCGGGGCCAATTCGAGCCCGGGCAGTGCATCAAGGGCCCAATCGACCTGCTCCTCGCCTTCGGAGGGTTCCAGCGAGCAGACGCAATAGATCAGCGTGCCACCGGGGGCCAGGCAGCGATAGGCATTGGCCAGCAGGGCCCGTTGCAGCCGGACGCGGCCGGCAATGTCGCCGGCATTGCGGCTCCAGAGCACTTCGGGATGGCGGCGGAAGGTGCCGGTGGCCGAACAGGGCGCGTCCAGCAGCACGCCATCGAAGGGGGTGGCGGGATCGAAATTGGCGGCATCCGCTTCGATGACCTTGGGCGAATAGCCCAGTCGCGCCATGTTCTGGCGGAGGCGTTCGAGCCGGCCGGCATCATTGTCGAGCGCGGTCACCCGGTAGCCGGCCTTGATCAGCTGTGCGGTCTTGCCGCCGGGCGCGGCGCAGACATCGAGAACGGCCTTGTTCGGGTCGAGGACCATCAGGCGGGCGGGAATGGCCGAGGCCGCGTCCTGCACCCACCAGCGGCCTTCGTCATAGCCGGGCAGGGCTTCCACGGGGCGGTCGCGGCTTTCGAGGCGCACGCTATCGGCAATCAGGCGCTCCGCGCCGAGCGCCTCGACCAGTTCGGGATCGTCATCGCGCAGGGTCAGGTCGAGAGGCGCGCCCTCGACCAGCGCCTCGGCAAAGCCGGCCACCGCCTCGGCGCCGTAGGCTTCGGTCCAGCCCTTGGCGAAGGCGGCCGGCAGCAGGGTCGCGTCATCCATCAGCCCATAGCGGGCCGAATTGGCCTGGGCGCGGCGCAGTACGGCGTTCATCAGGCCCGAAAGGTGCCTCGCCTTGCTGTCGCGCTTGATGGCTTCGACGGCCAGGAACAGGGCGCTGTGCGCGCCCAGGTCGGGCAGGAAAACCAGCTGGGCCAGCGACAGGCGCAGTACGGCCTCGAAACTGCCGGAGCGCGGCGGCAGGCCCTTGTCGAGCAGGTCCGCGAGCATGGTGTTGATCTGCCCATGCCGGCGCAAGGCGGTGGTGATCAGCCGGTTGGCCAGGGCACGGTCGCGCCCATCGGCCAGTTCACCCGTGCCGAGCGGGCTGAAATGATCCCCGCCCAGCACGGCCTTCAGCCGTTCGGCGGCCACAAGGCGAAGCTTCAAGCCCGCCGGTTCGGTCCGTTGCGCCAATTCGTCAACTCAGTTGCGGCACGCCTCCTCTGGATGGCGCGCATCTATCCCCAGGGTCCGCGGACGTTCCCGTCTTGCTCGGTGCGTCCCGCGGTGGGCACTCGCCAGCCGCCGCCGGTGTCGCGGCCGCTCGAAGCGGGGCGCGGGCGGGGCTGGGGCCTGCGCCCCTTATCGTCCACGCTCATCTCTGCGGCAAGCCTTTGCAGGGCCTGGATGCGGTTGCCGGTATCGGGATGGGTGGAAAACAGATTGTCCATGCGCTGTCCGCTGAGCGGATTGACGATGTACATATGGGCCATGGCCGGGTTGCGTTCGGCCGCCATATTGACCTGCCGGCCGGCCAGGGAAGCAATCTTGTTGAGCGCCGAAGCCAGGGCCAGCGGATCGCCCGAGATTTCGGCGCCGTGCTTGTCGGCTTCATATTCGCGGGTGCGGCTCACGGCCATCTGCACCATCATGGCGGCGACAGGGGCCAGAAACACCATCAGCAGCGCGCCAATGCCACCGAGCGGATTGTCGCGATTATTGCCGCCCCCGAAGAACAGGCCGAACTGGGCCAGCGCCGAAATGGCACCGGCCAGGGTGGCGGTGATGGTCATGGTGAGGGTGTCGCGGTTCTTGATATGGGCCAGTTCATGGGCCACCACGCCCGCCACCTCGCGGGTTTCGAGCTGGCGCAGTAGACCGGTGGACACGGCCACGGCAGCATTGTTCGGGTCGCGCCCCGTGGCAAAGGCGTTGGGCTGGTCGGTCTCGATCACATAGACGGCCGGGGTCGGGATGCCGGCGCGCCGGGAGAGCACATCGACCATGTCATAGAGCTCGGGCGCGCGGGACCGCTCGACCGGCACCGCGTTCTGCATGCGCAGGACCAGCTTGTCGGAGTTCCAATAGGCGAACACATTGGTCACGGCGGCAAAGGCCAGGGCAATCATCATGCCGCCGGTGCCGCCGATGAAATAGCCCACCACCATGAACAGCGCCGTCATCCCGGCGAGCAGGACGAAGGTGCGGAACATATTGAACATTGTCGAACCCCTTGGGTTGGATGCTTCAGCCAACTATGTTGTGTGCCTTGAGGTTCCGCGCAAGCGGGTGACAGAAACGTAATGGAAACCGAGATGGACGACGCACCCGACCAGGTCGAACAGCCCGAGGCCACCGCGCCGAAGATCCTCAGCCCGGCGGCGCAGCGCGCATTGGCCGAGGCGGAAGCGCGCCGGCAGGCGATCGACGCCAAAGGGGCCATGGCACCGCAGGAAAGGGGTGGCCGCGGTGGGCTTGAGCCGGTGCGCTATGGGGATTGGGAGATCAAGGGTCTCACCAGCGACTTCTGAGCCGTCCGGTCAGCCGGGGAAGAAATCGGTGATGTTGTAGCCGGCGGCGGACACGGCAAAGGTCGTCGCGACGGTGATGATGGCCGCAATCAGCGCATATTCGATCAGGGTAACCAGTTTCTGATGGCGCAGATGGGTCAGAACGCGACGAACCATTTCAGTCTCTTCCGATAAGCGAAGACGGCTGCAAGATGCCGCGAACAAGATGAACGGGGGCTGAACGGGTCAGCCGCCCAGCTTTTCTAACGCCGGAAGGACCTCGGTTTCAATGGCCTCGGGCGTCAATGGGCCCACATGCTTGTAGACAATGGTGCCATCCGCATCGACCAGGAAGGTCTCGGGCACCCCATAAACGCCCCAGTCGATCGAGACGCGACGGTCGCGGTCGGCGCCCACCGCATCATAGGGATTGCCCAGCTCCGCGAGAAACGCGCGGGCGTTTTCCGGAGCGTCGGAGTGGTTGATGCCATAGAGGCGCACCCCGGTCCTCGTCTTGAGCGCCTCGAGCAGGGGATGCTCGTCGCGGCAGGGAATGCACCAGGACGCAAAGACATTGACCAGGGTGGGCTCCCCTTGGAGGGCAGCCGTGTCGAAACCCGGCACGCCAAGGCCTTCGACCGCTTGCAGGGTGAATTGCGGCACGGGCTTGTCGATCAGCACGGAGCGGACGAGGCTGGCGTCCCGGTCGATGGAAAAGGCGAAGACCGACACCAGGGCAACAAGCAGGATCAGCGGCAGGGCGAAGAGGACATAGCGCATCAGCCGCGCTTGTCCCCGAGTTCGGCCAGTCGGGCCTTGATGCGGCGACTGTCGGCGACGATCCAGAAGATCAGGGCCAGTAGGCCCAGGAAAACCCCGCCATAGGCGGCGATGATGAATTCGGCATGTTCCCCGAGCCCGATCATGCGGCGTCTCCCCGCACGGTCCGGCGTTCCAGCGTCATCACCCGGCGGCGGCGCACTTCGGTATGCATGGCCACCAGCTGCAGGGTGATGAAGAGGAAGGTGAAGGCAAAGAACATCACGAAGAGCGGCGTCAGCAGCGAGGGCGGCATTTTCGGGCCTTCGGCGGTAAAGACGCTGGCCGGCTGGTGCAGGGTCGACCACCAGTCGACCGAGAACTTGATGATCGGCACGTTGACGGCGCCCACGAGAGTGAAGATGGCCACCACGCGGGCGGCGCGCAGCTGGTCGTCGAAGGCGCGCCACAGGGCGACAATGCCGAGATAGATGAACAGCAGGATCAGGGTCGAGGTCATGCGCCCGTCCCATTCCCAGAAGGTGCCCCAGGTGGGGCGGCCCCACATCGAACCGGTGAACAGCGCCATGGCGGTGAAAGCGGCGCCGAGCGGCGCGGCGGCTTTCATCGAGACATCGGCCATGGGGTGGCGCCAGACCAGCGTGCCCAGGGCCGAGACCGCCATGGTGGCATAGACGAACTGGCTGAGCCAGGCGGTGGGCACATGCACATACATGATGCGCACCGTGTCACCCATCTGGTAGTCGGCCGGGGAGTTGAAGAAGGCGAACCACAGCCCGATGGCGAATAGCAGCGCGGTCAGGCCGGCCAGCGGCCAGACCAGCGGACGTGTCCAGCTCACGAACTGGCCGGGATGGGCCAGCCGGTTCCACCAGCTCATTTTGGGCGTGTCGTCGATGCTGTTGGTGTTCATGGGCGCGCTCTACTCTTCTCCCCAGACTATCGCAAGCGCGGCGACAAAGGGAGAGAGGGCCAGGGCCATGAGACTGAGTGCCGCAAGGAACAGCATTGCGGCGCTGGCCTGGTCGGGTCCGCCCAGCGGGGCAATGGCGCCGACGCCAAAGATCAGGACCGGGACCGAAAGCGGGGCAATCAGGATCGGGGCCAGCAACCCGCCGCGGCGCAGGGCCACCGTGACTGCTGCCCCGAAGGTGCCGAAAGCCGCCAGCGCCGGCGTGCCCAGTGCCAGGGAGAGCAAGGTGCGGCCCAACGTGGGCCCGTCCATGCCCAGGATCAGCGCCAGGAAGGGCGATGCCAGGATCAGCGGCAGGGCCGAGGTCAGCCAGTGCCCGATCACTTTTGCGGCAAGAATGGCCGCCAGCGGTGTGTCGGCCAGGCGGTAGAGTGCCAGCGTGCCGTCCTCGCGGTCGGGCCGCAGCAGGCGATCGAGACCAAGCAGCATGGCGAGAAAGGCGGCGATCCAGACGATGCCGGGGGCAATGCGCGCCAGCAGCGCCTTGTCGGGCCCCACGGCGAAGGGCACCATGGCGCCGACAATGATGAAGAACAGCACCAGGGTCAGCACCTCGCCGCCTCCGGCCAGGGCCAGGCGCAAATCCCGCCGCAACACGTTCCAGAACCCGTTCATGCCGCCCGCCCCAGGGTGAGCGTGTCCAGCCCATCAAGGCCGATTTCGTCATGGGTGGCGATGATGGCGAGGCCGCCCTGTGCCAGATGCTCGGCCAGGAGCCTGGCCAGGAGCGCATGGCCGTCCACGTCAAGCGCGGCGGTGGGTTCGTCGAGCAGCCAGAGGGGGCGGCTTGATACCAGCAGCCGCGCCAGGGCCAGCCGGCGCTGCTGGCCCGCCGAGAGATAGCCGGCATCGAGCCGGGCGGCCCGGGCCAGGCCGACCCTTTCGAGCGCCTCATGGGGTGGGAGACCGGTCGGACCATTGATGGCGGCCCAGAACGACAGCGTTTCGAGGACCGAAAGGCGCGCGCGCACGGCGTTTCGATGCCCGCAATGATGCAGGGCCGGTCCGTCTTCCGGATCGTGACCCTCGATGGCCACCGCCCCGGCGAGGGTCGGCAGCAGCCCGGCCAGGGTCAGCAGCAGGGTGGATTTGCCTGCGCCATTGGGGCCGCGCAGCAAGAGGCCATGCCCACCGGCAACAGAAAACGACAAATCGCTGAGCAACGCGGCGTCACCGCGGCCCACGGCAAGGCCCTCTGCCTTAAGACAAACTTGCGGAAAGACTTGCCTTTGCGTCATGGCCCCATCTCGTATTGGACCCATGGTCGTACTGGCAAGGGCTTTGGTGATTGACTATAAGCCCAGAGAGACTGGAGTCATTCCAGAAAAGCGCGGCATTTTCTCCGGCCCCATGCCCTGAGGAAGATGCGCCACAAGCAGCAAGAAGGGCGGAGCACAAGTGACCTCGATAGACAGCTTCAAATCAAAGTCGACGCTGACGGTCGGCGGCAAGACCTACACCTATTATTCGATCCTGGAAGCGGAGAAGAACGGCCTTGCCGGCGTATCCAAGCTTCCCGGTTCGATGAAGGTGGTGCTGGAAAACCTGCTGCGCTTCGAAGACAACCGCACGGTGACCAAGGCCGATATCGAGGCCATTGCCACCTGGCTGGTGACGCGCCAGTCCGACCATGAAATTTCCTATCGCCCGGCCCGCGTGCTGATGCAGGACTTCACCGGCGTGCCCGCCGTGGTGGATCTGGCGGCGATGCGCGATGCCACTGCCAAGCTCGGCGCCGATCCGCAGAAGATCAACCCGCTGGTGCCGGTGGACCTCGTTATCGACCACTCGGTCATGGTCGACAATTTCGGCACGCCGCTGGCCTTCAACCAGAATGTCGAGCTCGAATATGAGCGCAATGGCGAACGCTACGAATTCCTGCGCTGGGGCCAGTCGGCCTTCGACAATTTCCGCGTCGTCCCCCCCGGCACCGGCATCTGCCACCAGGTGAACCTGGAATATCTGGCCCAGACCGTCTGGACCAAGGACGAGAATGGCGAAACCGTCGCCTATCCCGACACGCTGGTCGGCACCGATTCACACACCACCATGGTCAATGGCCTGGCCGTTCTGGGCTGGGGCGTGGGCGGCATCGAGGCCGAGGCGGCCATGCTGGGCCAGCCGATCACCATGCTGATCCCAGAAGTCGTGGGCTTCAAGCTGACCGGCAAGATCAATGAAGGCATCACCGCCACGGACCTGGTGCTGACGGTCACCGAAATGCTGCGCAAGAAGGGCGTGGTCGGCAAGTTCGTCGAATTCTACGGCCCCGGCCTCGATCATCTCAGCCTCGAAGACCAGGCGACCATCGCCAATATGGCTCCCGAATACGGCGCCACCTGCGGCTATTTCCCGGTCGATGCCGATACACTGAAATTCCTCTCGACCACCGGCCGCGATGCCGACCGCGTGGCGCTGGTTGAGGCCTATTCCAAGGCCCAGGGCATGTTCCGCACCACCGACACGCCCGACCCGGTCTTTACCTCGACGCTCGAACTCGACCTTTCCACCGTCGTGCCCTCGCTCTCGGGCCCCAAGCGCCCGCAGGACCGCGTGGCCCTCAAGGACGTGACCCCGGCCTTCGCCAAGGCGCTGCCCGATCTGGCCGCCGGCCGCGACGAGATCGCTCCGGGCACGCAGTTCCCGGTCAAGGGCGAGGACTTCCAGGTTGGCGACGGCTCGGTCGTGATCGCCGCCATCACCTCGTGCACCAATACCTCGAACCCCTCGGTTCTGGTGGCCGCCGGTCTCGTCGCCCGCAAGGCGCGGGCGCTGGGCCTCGACAGCAAGCCCTGGGTCAAGACCTCGCTGGCGCCCGGATCGCAGGTGGTCACCGATTACCTGACCGCTGCGGGCCTGCAGGACGATCTCGACGCCATCGGCTTTAACCTGGTCGGTTATGGCTGCACGACCTGTATCGGCAATTCCGGCCCGCTGCCGCAGCCGATCTCGGATACGATCAACGAGCACAAGCTGGTCGCCGCCTCGGTGCTGTCGGGCAACCGCAATTTCGAAGGCCGCGTGAACCCGGACGTGCGGGCCAACTACCTGGCCTCGCCGCCGCTGGTGGTGGCCTATGCGCTGCTCGGCACGCTCAATGTCGATATCACCACCGAACCGCTGGGCACGGGCAAGGACGGCAAGCCGGTCTATTTGAAGGATGTCTGGCCCACCAATCACGAGATCGCCGAGATCGTGCGCCAGCACGTCAATGCCGACATGTTCCGCAAGCGCTATTCGGACGTGTTCAAGGGCGACCAGCACTGGCAGTCGATCGCCGTCGAAGGCGGCGAGACCTATGGCTGGAATTCGTCCTCCACCTATGTGCAGAACCCGCCCTATTTCGAGGACCTGACCATGGAGCCAAAGCCGGTGACCGATGTGGTCTCGGCCCGCGTCCTGGCGCTGTTCCTCGATTCGATTACCACCGACCACATCTCGCCTGCCGGTTCGTTCAAGGCGGCGACGCCGGCCGGCAAGTACCTCACCGAGCGCCAGGTGGCCCCGAAGGATTTCAACTCCTACGGTGCCCGCCGCGGCAATCACGAGGTGATGATGCGCGGCACCTTCGCCAATATCCGCATCAAGAACATGATGCTCGATGGCGTCGAAGGCGGCTTCACCAAGGGTCCCTCGGGCGAGCAGATGCCGATCTACGACGCGGCCATGGCCTATCAGAAGGCCGGCACGCCGCTGGTGATCTTCGCCGGCAAGGAATATGGCACCGGCTCCTCGCGTGACTGGGCAGCCAAGGGCACCAATCTCCTCGGCGTCAAGGCCGTGATCGCCCAGAGCTTTGAGCGTATCCACCGCTCGAACCTGGTCGGCATGGGCGTCATCCCGCTGCAGTTCAAGGATGGCGACAGCTGGCAGAGCCTGGGCCTCGACGGCACCGAGACCGTGGACATTGCCGGGGTCGAAAGCATCGAGCCGCGCGCCATGGTCAACGTCAAGATCACAAGGCCGAACGGCGAAGTGCTCAATGTCGAAACCCGCTGCCGCATCGATACGGCCAATGAGCTCGACTATTTCAAGAATGGCGGCATCCTGCACTATGTGCTGCGGAGCCTCGTGGCCGCGTAAGCAGCGCTCACATCCAAGGCATTTGCAGCGGCGGCCCCACGGGGCCGCCGTTGTTCTTTCGAGCCATGGTGCGGCCGGCGCGGAACAGATCGCGTCGTGCGACGCCCAGGCGGGGGACGAATCCGCTCTTTCACCCGCTTTTGACTAGGCAGCGGTCTTCATCACGGCTTACAAAAGCGCCCATGATTTTGTGCCGTTCTTCCAGGCTTATTGCCGGTGTGATCTTGGGACTGGGGCTGGCTGGCGCCGCTTCGGGCGAAAGCGTGCGGACTGGTCCGCGGGCCGTGGTGGAGCTGTTCACCAGCCAGGGCTGCTCGTCCTGCCCGCCCGCCGACGCGCTCCTGACCAGCCTCGCCGATCGGGACGATGTGGTGGCGCTGGCCTATCACGTCGACTATTGGGACTATATCGGCTGGGAAGACACCTTTGGCGACAAGGGCTTTTCCGATCGCCAGCGGGCCTATGCCAAGAGCTGGGGCTCGTCGCGCATCTTCACCCCGCAAATGGTGATCAACGGCGCCGAGGGCGTGGTCGGATCGCGGCGCGACGAGGTGCAGGATGCCGTCACCTCCGCCCAATTGCCGCTGGCCGTCACCCTGGCCGCAGAGGATGACATGCTCAAGCTGCGCGTGCCCGCCGACGCAGCCCTGGAGGATGCCACCATCTGGCTGGTTCGCTATCTCGACCGGGCCGACGTCGCCATCGACAAGGGCGAGAATGCGGGAAAGTCCATGGTCTATACCCAGGTGGTGGTCGACCGTCAGGTGGTGGGCATCTGGGAGGCCGATGCCGGCGCCGAGATCAAGCTGCCGCTCGACCAGTTCCAGAACGAGGACAATGGCGGCCTTGCCGTTCTGGTGCAGCAGGAACGCAATGGGCTGCCCGGTCCCATCCTGGGCGCCGCTACCTATCGCTTCTGATCGCCTGTCCCGGAACAAGAAAACGCCCGCTCCGGGGGCATGGAGCGGGCGCGACTGACCTTGGTCAACTCAAATAAGGGGCGGCTGGCAGTCGGGCCTACTGGTTTGGGGGCTCGTCGGCCTTCCTGCCAGCCACTGGAGGCAATGGTTGAACACTGGTTGCGCAATTGGGCGCGCAAATGGACAAATCATGGCCGAATTGGGGTATTTCGTGCCCCTTGCCAAGGCGGGCAAATGCGCCGATCATGACACTTGTATGGCGCTTCCGAACCGCAGGGCTGGCGACATTTTTGCGGGAAGCGCCTTGGTGAAGACAGGGCGTTGAGGCGGCGTGCAGGGTCCTCCTGACGAAAATCGAAGCAATCTGGCGCTGGTGCATGTGGGCGAACCCGCTGCGCAGCCCAGCCGGCCCGCGCAACCGATCGTGGCCTTCGAGCGCAAGGAGCTCATGCAGATCCTGTCGGTCTATGGCCGCAAGGTCGCCTCTGGCGAGTGGCGCGACTACGCCATGGATTTCCTCAAGGACCGGGCGCTGTTCTCCATCTATGCCCGCGTGTCCGAGCGGCCGCTCTTCGTGGTCGAGAAGAACCCAAAGCTGCGCAACCGCCAGGGCCAATACATGGTCACCAACCAGCAGGGCCGCATCCTCAAGCGCGGCCATGACCTGGCGCAGGTGCTGCGCGTGCTCGACCCGGACCTGATGGTGGTGGGTTAGCCGCCTTCCGGCTGTCGCCGGCTTGCGGCCCAGGCCCTAGCCACCGAACCGTCCCTCCAGTTCATCGGCATCGGGCGCTTCGAATACCCGGGCCCAATTGCGCAGGACTTCGATGGGGATCACGAAATGACCCCCCTCATCCTGGTTGCGCGCGGCAACGCGCCGCTCCAGTTCGTCCAGCGGGACGTCATCGAACCTGATCTGGCAGGTGGCGCCAAGCGCAGCGGCCCTGGCCGCAAAGTCGGCCCGTTCGGCGCGCGTCCAGAAACCGAAATCGAGGATGACATCGCCGCCGCATTGAAGGATATGGGCGGCGATCTCCCACATGATCGCCTCGATTTCATCGTGCCGCCGGTCATGGTCGGGATGGTGCATGTCGTCGTCGAAAAGCCGGGTCTGCCATTCATCCGGCGTGAGCCGCAGCGCCCCGGTCCTCGCCGCCAGCGCCCTGGCCCGGGTGGTCTTGCCGGAGCCGGGCAGGCCGACCATCAGGGTCAGTACCGGCACCGGTTCACAGCGCCTTCTGCAGGTGCACGATGTCGTGCCAGCGGTCGAACTTGAAGCCGACCCCGGTATAGTAGCCGACCCGCTCGAAGCCGAATTTTTCGTGGATGGCGATGGAGTTCGCCGTGTCGGCGGTGATCACCGCCAGCATCTGCCTGAAGCCGAAGGCTTTCGAGCGGGCCAGCAATTCGGTCAGCATCAGCCGCCCCAGGCCGCGGCCGGTCTCGTTGGGGTCGAGATAGATCGAATCCTCGCAGGTGAAGCGATAGGCCGCGCGGGGGCGATAGAAGCTCGCATAGGCATAGCCGACGACCTGGCCGGCCCGTTCGGCGATGATCAGCGGGTGCCCGAGCCTTTTAAGGCCCGCATATTTCTCCGCGATTGCCTCTTCGCCCGGCGCTTCGGTGTCGAAGGTGATGGCGGTGTTGTCCACATAGTGACGGTAGATCGCGGTGATGGCGGGGACGTCGGACCAGGAAAAGGGACGCAGGAGATAATCGGACATGGCGAGAGCGTTTCCAGCAAAAGTGGCAACGGTTTTGCGGTTCGGAAACGCGGCAAAACGTGGGCAAAAAGAAAGGACCGCAGCCCTTGTAAGCTGCGGTCCCTTTTTTCGTCCAACCAAATTCCTTGATCGTGCGATCAAGGAAGGCGTTCATTTACTCGCGATTGCCGAACAGGCGGAGCAGCATCATGAACAGGTTGATGAAGTCGAGGTAGAGCGAGAGGGCGCCCATGATGGCGTTCTTGGCCATCACGTCGGCACCATAATGCTCGGAATAGCTTTCCTTGATCTTCTGGGTGTCATAGGCGGTGAGACCGGTGAAGATCAGCACGCCCAGGACCGAGATCGCGAAGTCGAGCATGGACGAGGCCATGAAGATGTTCACGATCGAGGCGATGATGATGCCGATCAGGCCCATCATCAGGAAGTTGCCCATGCCGGTCAGGTCGCGCTTGGTGGTGTAGCCGTAAAGGCTCATCGCGCCGAAGGTGGCGGCAGTGATGAAGAACACCTTGGCGATCGAGGCGCCGGTATAGACCAGGAAGATGGACGACAGCGACAGGCCCATCACGGCCGCGAAGGCCCAGAAGACGCCCTGGGCCGCGCCCACGGAAAGCTTGTTGATGCCGAAGCTCAGCACCAGCACGAAGGCCAGCGGCGAGAGCATGATCACCCAGGACAGCGGGCTGGTGTAAAGCAGCTCGGCATTGGCCTGGCTCGACATGGCCCACTGGCTGGTGAAATAGGCGACGACGCCCGTTACCACCAGGCCGAGGCCCATATAGTTGTAGACACGCAGCATATAGCTGCGAAGGCCCTCGTCGATGGCCAAGGCCGAGCCGGCCCGCGCACCGAGGGTCTGACGGTCATATTCAGCCATTCTTTGGTTCCCTTTCCCAAATAGACTTGCGGTCTTGTCACCGCCGGGGGCAATTGGCGTTGCCACTTGGCGAGGAATATGGGGACCCATCCCCGGATTGACAAGGACAATCGGGCCCCCTGCGACACCGGGTCTGGTCCGATAAAGCGTTTGTGTTAGGGTCAGGCACGCGAATCGTGCGGACTTGCGCATCGCGCGGAAAAGTGGAACCCGGTTTTCCGCCCAGGTGATGCGGCAACAAATGCCAGGGAGGGACGCCATGCCCCGGCTCTTTACCGGTCTCGAAATTCCCGCCGATGTGGGTTTTGCCCTCTCGCTCAAGCGGGGCGGATTAAGCGGCGCGCGCTGGATCGATCCCGAGAACTACCACATCACCCTCAGGTTCATCGGCGATGTGGATGGCAATACGGCCGACGAGGTCGCCGACAGTCTCGACCGGCTGTCGAACTCTCTGCAGTTTCCCATTCGGCTGACGCATCTGGGCAGCTTTGGCGGCGACAAGCCGCGGGCGCTCTATGCCGGGGTGGAACCGTCGGAGATGCTGAACCGGCTGCAGGCGGCGCATGAGCGGGTGCTGCAGCGTGCCGGCCTGCCGCCCGAAGGTCGCAAATTCGTGCCGCATGTATCGCTGGCACGATTGCGCGGCACCGCCGCCGAGGAGCTCGCCCGGTTCATGGCGGAATCGGCGCGCTTCGAACCGCTGACCTTCGTGCCGGCCCGCTTCGTGCTGTTCTCCAGCCGCGATTCGGTGGGGGGCGGGCCCTATCTGGTGGAGCAGAGCTATCCGCTTGCGGCCTGATCACACCCTTGTTAGGCGCAGCTTAACCCTTTCCCGACCACATCGGGCTCTGCGTGGGCAAGGTGCCGCATTCCCGCCGCCTTTGCCTTTCATTTGAAGCAAAAGCCCGGATATCAGCGGTGGGGAGAAGTCGGGTTTTGACACCTTGGTAACCATGTTCGGGGCACACTGACCGGGCAGGACGCCCCACGAACGGCAGCAAGACAAGAGGAAGAATTGGCGATGACGACGAAAACCGGTGGCCTTGCACTCGGGCTCGCGGTCGCGGCAGTCATGGCACTGGCGCCCGCCGCGCAGGCGCAGGAGGCCACGGAGCTGGGCACGTTCAACGCCTGGTCCGCCTATACGGCGACCGACCAGAGCGGGCAGCTTTGCTTCATCATTGGCGAGCCGCAGCAGAGCGAACCCAGCGGGGTCAACCGCGACCCGGTCAAGTTCCTGATCGTGCACCGCAAGGGCATGGGCTCGAAGAACGAGGTGCAGACCCAGATCGGCTATCCCTACAACACCACCGACGCCAAGGCATCGGCGGCCGTGGACGGGAAGAGCTATGTCATGGCGGCGCGCGGCTCCACGGCCTGGCTGGCATCGAGCAGCGATGAGCCCGGTTTTGTTGCCGCTTTCAAGGCCGGCAGCCAGATGGTGGTGCGCGGCACCAGCCAGCGTGGAACCAATACGGTCGACACTTATTCCCTTTCGGGCGCTACCGCGGCGATGAATGCCATCGACGCCGCCTGCCAGTAGGGGCTTGCTCCGGCCGCCTGAACATCTGTAACTGGGCGCCGGGGATCAGCAGCCCCGCGCCCCGTTCTGCCAAGAGAACCAGACTTGATGATCCGTATTTCAGCCCTGCCGCTTGCGTCCCTCCTGATCCTGGCCGCTCTTGCGCCGGCCCAGGCCCAGTCGGCGCGGGTGCTCGGTGATTTTCGCGACTGGTCGAGTTATGCGGCCGATGATGGCAGCGGCACGGTCTGCTTTGCCATGACCAAGCCCAAGACCACCGAACCGACGCCCGACGGCTATGGTCAGGCCTATCTCTACATCACCAATCGCCCCGGCGAGGACGTGGTGAACGAGTTCAATGTCGTGGCCGGCTATACCTTCCAGACCGGTTCCACCGCCACGGCCAGCGTGGGCGGGCAGGATTTTGCCCTCTTCACCCAGAACGATGCGGCCTGGCTCGATGACAGTGCGCAGGCGGCCAATCTGGCCGCCGCCATTCGCGCCGGCTCGAGCATTTCCATCACCGGGACATCGGCGACCGGCTCGCGGATCGTGCAGTCCTATTCGCTCTCGGGCGCCACCGCGGCGCAGCAGGCGATCGGGGCCGAGTGCTGATTTTTCAACATTCTCGGTTCCGTCCTCGGGCTTGACCCGAGGACCACTTGAGATTTGCGCCGGCGGGATTTGGCCCTCGGATCACGTCCGAGGGCGGCGCGGTGTCTTGGACCGTCCCGCATCCACCGCCGACCTGCCTCCCGCCGGTGTGACTTTGCCAAGTTCCCGCACCTGTGCTACACGCGCGCACTTCCCGCATTTCCGGAACCCGATGTGCCTGCCATGAGCATTGCGCTGAACCTTGACCATTCGACCGCCATCCGCCCGGCCTCCGCCGCGCGGCCGAGCCTGATCGGCCTTTCCAAGGCCGGGCTGGCCGAGGAGCTGGTCAGCCATGAGGTCGTCTCGGAAAAGGAAGGGCGCATGCGCGCCTCCCAGCTCTGGAACTGGCTCTATGTGAACGGCGTCACCGATTTCGACCGCATGACCAATGTGGCCAAGCCGGTGCGTCAGAAACTTGCCGACACCTTCAATCTCGATCGCCCCGAGATCGTCACCGAGCAGGTGTCGGTGGATGGCACGCGCAAATGGCTGTTCCGCTTCCGCGATCCGGCCAATCCCAACATGCCGGCGGTGGAAGTCGAAACCGTCTATATCCCGGAGAGTGATCGCGGGACGCTTTGCGTCTCGTCCCAGGTGGGCTGCACGCTGACCTGTTCGTTCTGCCATACCGGCACGCAGAAGCTGGTCCGCAACCTCACCGCCGGGGAAATCCTTGGCCAGATCCTGATGGCGCGCGAACGTCTCGGCGACTTTCCAGGTGGCTCGCGCCCCGATGACGGCGGGCTGGTGCCGGGCGGGGAAACCCGCGCCATCACCAATATCGTGGTGATGGGCATGGGCGAGCCGCTCTATAATTACGACAACGTCAAGCAGGCGCTGCTCATCGCCTCGGCCGGCGATGGCATGTCCATTTCCAAGCGGCGCATCACGCTCTCGACCTCGGGCGTCGTGCCCTATATCGAGCCGACCGGCCGCGAGATCGATGTCATGCTGGCCATTTCGCTCCACGCCGTGCGCGACGAATTGCGCGACGTTCTGGTGCCGATCAACAAGAAATGGCCGCTCAAGGAATTGCTCGAGGCCTGCAAGAACTATCCGGGCCTCTCCAATGCCCGCCGCATCACCTTCGAATATGTGATGCTCGACGGCATCAACGATTCGGACGCCGAGGCACGCGAACTGGTGCGGCTGCTGGCCGGCATTCCCGCCAAGATCAACCTCATCCCGTTCAACCCCTGGCCCGGTTCGAACTATGGCACTTCGCCGTCTTCGCGCATCGAACGCTTCGCCGACATCGTCAACAAGGCCGGCTATGCCTCGCCCGTCCGCACCCCGCGCGGCCGCGACATCTTCGCCGCCTGCGGCCAATTGAAGAGCGAAAGCGAACGGATCAGCAAGAAAGACCGCGACGCGCTCCTGGCGCTGTGATCGAGCCCAACAGGGCGGCGGGACGAGGCGATCTGGCGGTTGCCGGTCCTCTGCGCTATGTTGAGTGTATGGAGGCAACATGAAAGTTTCCGTACAGACCGCCCGGGACGAGCTTTCCGATCTCATCGACGCGGCCTTGTCTGGTGAGGAAGTCATCATTGACAAGGCTGACGGTACAGCCGTGCGAATGGTTCCTGTTACCTCACCTTCCAAGCGCGAATTCAAGTTTGGTCTGCTGAAGCACCTAGGTCCGGGCCCGGATTTCTTCGAACCTATGAGTGAAGAAGATCTCGCAGCGTGGGAAGGCGCGGCTTGAGCCACATTCTGCTCGACACCCATGTGTGGGCTTGGTCCCTCGCGGGTCCCGATAAGTTGCCCGCCGGGGCCGTAGCGGCAATTGGCGCTGCTGAGACAGTGTCTGTCAGCGCCATAAGCTTCTACGAGATTGGGCAGAAAGTTAGGCTGGGCAAGTGGCCGCAGATGCAGCCATATCTCTATGAATTGTTGGATATCGCAGAGCAGCAAGGGGTGACACTGTTGCCCGTTTCACCAACAATCTGTACAGCGGCGGCGGAGTTTCCTTGGGATCATCGTGATCCGTTTGACAGAATAATTGCGGCATCGGCAATAGTTGGCCGCTTGGAGCTAGTTTCGGCCGATAGCGCTTTTGACGCGTTTGAAGGTAATGATTTCTGGCTCGGCCGCGTCTGGTAGCTACTCCCCCGCCACCCAGTCCACGCTCCACTTGCCGCGCCCCTCATCGCTCAGCAATTCTGCCAAAAACGGCAGGAGCACCCGCATTTCCTGCTCCAGCACAAAAGGCGGATTGACGACGACCATGCCGGTGCCATGCAGGCGCGGCGGCTCGGAGGGTTGGCGGATGGTCAGCTCGATCCGCAGGATCTTGGGAATGCCTGTCGCCTTGAGGGCCTTTGCATAGGCGTCCACCTCGCCCGGCTCCTTGATCGGATACCAATAGGCATAGGTGCCGCCGGGCCAGCGCTTGTGCCCTTTTTCAAGGCTTTGCACCATGCGTGAAAACTCGCCCTTGTCCTCGAAGGGCGGATCGACCAGCACCAGGCCGCGCTTTTCCTTGGGCGGCAAATGGGTGCCAAAAATGTCCCAGGCGTCGAGTTGGGTTATTCTGGTCTGGAAGTCGCCGGCGAAGTTTTGCCGGAGGCGGTCTGCATCGATCGGGTGCAGTTCAAAGCCCATCAGCCGGTCCTGCGGTCGCAGCATGTGCCGGGTGATGAAGGGCGAACCGGGATAATAGCGCAGCGCCCCATCCGGGTTCTGCGCCCTGACGGCGTCGAGATAGGGCGTCAGCAGCTCGGCCACGTCATCGGGAAGTTTCACGTGAATCAGCCGGCCGATGCCGTCCTGCCATTCGCCGGTCTTTTCCGCCTGGTCCCCGAAAAGGTCGTAGAGCCCCAGGCCAGCATGGGTGTCGATCACCCGGAAGGCGGCGTCCTTCTTCATGAGGTAGGCGAGAATGCGCGTGAGGATGGTGTGCTTGACCACATCGGCGAAATTGCCGGCGTGAAAGGCGTGCCTGTAATTCATGCCACCGGGTCCAGCTAGTGCCGCGCCTGGGCTGTCAGGATGGTCGCCGCAAAGGCGGTGAAGATGGCGGCAAAGCTCCAGTTGAGCGCCCGCTCCACCCATTTGGAAGCGCGGAACAGGGCCGCCAGTCTCTCGGCCGCCAGCACCGTCACCACCCCGAGCGGGATGGACAGCGCCACGAATTCGAGCCCGAGGAAGATCAGCTTGCCGGTGGCGCCGGGGTCGTGGGCATCGACGAACTGGGGCAGAAAGGTCACGAAGAACAGCACGACCTTGGGATTGAGCAGGTTGATGCCGATGCCGGTCATGAAGCTCTGCTTGACCGTCGGGGGTTTGCGCGCGGCCTCGGCGAGGCGCAGCCCGCCGCCATGGAACACGGCCTGATAGGCGAGATAGAGCAGATAGACCGCCCCGGCGATCTTGAGCGCCAGGAACAGCGGTGGCGCGGCAATGATCAGGATGGAAATACCGAAGGCAACCAGCATGGTATGGACGAGAATGCCCGCCATGGCCCCGAACATGGCGGCCAGCCCATGCGCCCGGCCGTAATTGATGGCGCGGCTCATCTGCAGGGCCATGTCCGGCCCCGGCGTGATGGCGAGGACAATCGTGGCCAGCGCGAAGGCAAGGATGACGGGCAGGTCGGGGAGGAAAGCGGGCATGGCGGTCTCGAAGCGATTGGCCCGAACCATCGCATTTTTCGTGCGGCGGGGGTAGGGCGTTCAGAAGCGGCCGAAATCCGTTCATCCGAGGGGTCCAGGCCCTAGACCGGCAACTCCCGCCCGGCCTTGATCGTTTCCATGGGCACATCGGTCTTGACCGACTGCACCGATGGAATACGCATCAGATGATCGGATTGGAACCGCCAATAAGCGTGCAGGTCGGTGGTGACTACGCGCAGGATCGCATCGCACTCCCCGGTGGTCAGGTAGCATTCGATGACCTCGGGATAATTGCGCACCGTTTCAGCAAACTGATTGGTGGTTTCGGCATGCTGGGTCTTGAACCAGATGCGGGCAAAGACCGTGAGGCCCAGCCCGAGCTTGGGCCCGTTGAGCACCGCAACGTATTGGTCAATAACGCCCTTTTCCTCGAGCAGTTTGACGCGCCTCAAACAGGGCGAGGGCGACAGGCCCACGGCATTGGCCAGTTCGACATTGGACATGCGGCCATTGCGCTGCAATGCTCGCAAAATCCGGCGATCGATCGCGTCCAGCGTTTCTGGCATTTTTGGTCCTAGGACGAAGTCACGTTGGCAGATTGTGCTACTAGGTGGCAAAATCCTGCGATGATCGCAACAGAATTGCGTGAAGAGTGGCGTATCGTGGCAGCATCAAACTTGAGACGGACTTCCATGGGACAAGACATCAAGAAGGTCGTGCTGGCCTATTCGGGCGGGCTCGACACCTCCATCATCCTGAAATGGCTGCAGGAAACCTATGATTGCGAAGTGGTGACCTTCACCGCCGACCTTGGCCAGGGCGAAGAGCTCGAGCCGGCGCGCAAGAAGGCCGAGATGTTCGGCATCAAGGACATCCGCATCGAAGACCTGCGTGAGGAATTCGTGCGCGACTTCGTCTTCCCCATGTTCCGCGCCAATACGGTTTATGAAGGCCAGTATCTGCTCGGCACCTCCATTGCCCGGCCGCTGATTTCCAAGCGCTTGGTTGAAATCGCCCAGGAAACTGGCGCCGACGCCATTTCCCATGGCGCCACCGGCAAGGGCAATGACCAGGTCCGGTTCGAATTGACCGCCAATGCGCTCGATCCCTCGATCAAGGTGATCGCACCCTGGCGCGAATGGGATCTCAGGAGCCGTACGGCACTGCTCAGCTATGCCGAAAAGAACCAGATTCCGATCGCCAAGGACAAGCGCGGCGAAGCGCCGTTCTCGGTCGATGCCAATCTCCTGCACACTTCCTCCGAAGGCATGGTTCTGGAAGATCCCGGCGTGCCCTTCCCCGATTATGTGCCGCAACGCACTGTCGATCCCGAAAAGGCGCCAAACGAGCCCGAAATCATCACCATCGGCTACGAGAAGGGCGATCCGGTCTCGATCAATGGCGAAAAGCTGTCGCCGGCGGCCCTGCTCACCCGGCTCAACGCGCTGGGCGGCAAGCATGGCGTTGGCCGGCTCGACCTCGTTGAAAACCGCTTTGTCGGCATGAAGTCCCGCGGGCTTTATGAAACCCCCGGCGGCACCATCATGCTGGTGGCGCACCGTGGCATTGAATCGATCACGCTTGATCGCGGTGAAGCCCATCTCAAGGATGAGCTCATGCCCAAATATGCCGAGCTCATCTACAACGGCTTCTGGTTCTCGCCCGAGCGCGAAATGCTGCAGGCCCTGATCGACAAGAGCCAGACCTATGTCACCGGCGAAGTGACCGTCAAACTCTACAAGGGTTCGGCGACCGTGATCGCCCGCACCTCGCCCCATTCGCTCTATTCGATGGACCTGGTGACCTTTGAAGAGGGCGCGGTGGCCTATGACCACAAGGACGCCGAGGGCTTCATCCGCCTCAATGGCCTGAGGCTCAAGACCTGGGCGGCGCGCAACGCCAAGGCACGGGGCTGACACATCCAGACTGGCGGGACTGTCTTCCCGCCAGTTCACCTTTTTCATGTGAACGTCGCGATTTAATCCCGCGTTAAGCCCGTCTCATTACCGTTCGCGCAGCGTCGGGGATTGGCTTTTGGACTGGGGGGTTCGATGCGCTCGGAAGACGCCACAAATCTAGGGGAAGTGGCCGAAAAGCTGCTGCTCGATGCAGCGCTGGAAAGCATTCCCTATGGCTTTTGCGTCTGGTCGCCCCAGTTCCGCCTGTTGATGTGGAACAAGCATTATCGCGATTTTTATGGTTTCTCCCAGGAAGCGATCCACCGCGGCATGACGCTGGAGGATGTGGTGCATCTCTCGGCGCGGCTGGGCAATCATCCCGGCCAGAGCCCCGAACAGTTCTACGAGCACTATACGAGCGAGCTGCTGGCCAATCGCAGTGGCGCGCGCCACAAGGCGCAGGAAGTGGTGCATGGCGGCCGTATCATCGAGACGGCCCATGTCTATTCCGAGCAATTGGGCTGGGTGGTCACCCATGAGGACATTACCGACGAGATTGCCCGGTCCGAAAGCCAGCAGAAGCGCAAGCTCGAGCTGGAGCGCCAGAACATCCGGCTCGATGCGGCGGTCAACAATATCTCGATCGGCCTGTGCATGATGGATGCACGCGGCCGGCTGGTCATCTGCAACGAGCCCTATGCCCGCATCTACAACCTGCCTATCGAATTGCTGAAACCGGGCAGCCAGCTCGAGGATATCCTGGCGCATCTGTTTGACGAGGGCATGTCCACCGGCGGCACCAAGGAGGAATATATTGCCTGGCGCCGCGAGGTCATTTCACGCCGCGAATATGGCAAGAACATCCACGAGCTCAATGGCCGCACCATCCTGATGCAGCACCATCCGATGAAGGATGGCGGCTGGGTCTCGACCCATGAGGATATTACCGAGCAGCGCCAGGCCGAGGCGCGCATCCAGCACCTGGCGCGCCATGACGCCTTGACCGACCTGCCCAACCGCATCGAGTTCCTCGAGCAGATGGCGCGGGCCGAGGCCGGTCTCAAGCGCGGTGAAATGGCCGCCGTGCTCTATATCGACCTGGATCATTTCAAGGCGGTCAATGACACGCTGGGCCATGCCGTGGGCGACGAGGTGATCAAGCAGGCCGCGGTCCGCCTCTGGGGCACGACCCGCGAAACCGATCTCCTGGCCCGGCTGGGCGGCGATGAATTCGCGCTGCTCCTGCGGCCCATCGACGGCATCGACATGGCCGCCAAGGTGGCCGATCGCATCGTCAAGGCGATGCGGGCGCCGATGAATATCGGTGGCCAGCAGATCGAGATCGGCGCCTCGGTCGGCATTGCCGTGGGGCCGGGCGATGGCATCACCACCGATCAATTGGTCAAGAATGCCGATCTGGCGCTCTACAAGGCCAAGTCCGAAGGGCGTTCGACCTATCATTTCTTCGAAACGGGCATGGATGCGGAATTGCAGCAGCGCCGCTCGATCGAGGCGGGCCTCAGGCTCGCCATGCAGCGCGAGGAAATGCGGCTGATGTTCCAGCCGCTGCTGGGGCTCGACGAAAACCGCGTCACCTGCGTCGAGGCGCTGTTGCGCTGGGACCATGACGATCGCACCGTCTCGCCGGTCGAATTCATCCCGGTGGCCGAGGAGACCGGGTTGATCGTGCCCATTGGCGAGTGGGTGCTGCATGAGGCCTGCAAGGCGGCGTCGGCCTGGCCGGGCGATGTGCGCGTGGCGGTCAATCTCTCGCCGGTGCAGTTCCGCCACAAGGACCTGGTGGCCCAGGTCAAGGCCGCCCTGAGCGAGGCCGGGCTCGAGCCGACCCGGCTGGAGCTGGAAATCACCGAAAGCCTGCTGCTCAATGACAGCGAGAATACTCTCGCAGCCCTCCACGAATTGCGCGGCATGGGCGTGCGCATTTCGATGGACGATTTCGGTACGGGCTATTCCTCGCTGAGCTATCTCAGGAGCTTCCCCTTCGACAAGATCAAGATCGACAGATCCTTCATGGCCGATGTCACCACGAGGGCGGATAGCCAGGCCATCATCCAGGCGGTGATCGGCCTGGGCAAATCCCTTGGAATGTCGACCACCGCCGAGGGTATCGAAACCGAGGAGCAATTGGCCATGGTGCGGGCCCAGGGGGTGTCGGAGGTGCAGGGCTTCCTGTTCTCGCCGCCCCTCCAGCCCGCCGCATTGGCCAATCTGCTGCATTCGGAAGCGGTCAAGGCGCAGGCCCGCAAAAAGGCTTCCTAGCCGTTCCGGCGAAGAAAGCCGCCCATGCCGGGTGCTCTGGAGCCGGGCCGGCTTCGCTTCGCATCGCACCCCTGCGTCTGCCGCCCTTGTGAAATTGGCCCTCTTGCTATATGCAGCGCGCGACAAGGCCGGGCCTCTTCCCAATTTGGCGTCGGCACATTCATACCGCATGGTCCGTTTCTGACCGCCCCCCGAGAGCGCTCCCGTGGGTTGGTTTCGTGGATCATGCCAAAAAGGCTGACCCCATATGTCCCTGCGCAATATCGCCATCATCGCCCACGTTGACCACGGCAAGACCACGCTGATCGACGTTCTGCTCAAGCAGTCCGGCTCGTTCCGTGAAAACGAACGCGTCGAAGAGCGCGCCATGGACAGCAATGATATCGAGCGTGAGCGCGGCATCACCATCCTGGCCAAGGTTACCTCGCTGATGTGGAAGGATACCCGCATCAATATCGTGGACACGCCCGGCCACGCCGATTTCGGCGGCGAGGTGGAGCGCATCCTCTCGATGGTCGATGGCGTGGTGATCCTGGTGGACGCCGCCGAAGGCCCGATGCCGCAGACCAAATTCGTGCTGGGCAAGGCCCTGGCACAGGGCCTGCGCCCCATCGTTGCCATCAACAAGATCGACAAGTCCGACGAGCGGCACCTGGAAGTGCTCGAAGAAATCTTCGACCTGTTCATTGCCCTCGATGCCTCGCCCGAACAGCTCGATTTCCCGGTGCTTTATGGTTCGGCCAAGCAGGGCTGGATGGCGCTGGAGCCCGAAGGCCCCAAGGAAACGCTGGCCCCGCTGCTCGACAAGGTCATCGAGCACGTGCCCGAGCCGCAGGTGGAAGAAGGCGCGTTCCGCATGCTGGTCACCACCATCGAGCGCAACCCGTTCCTGGGTCGCATCCTGACCGGGCGCATCACCTCGGGCACCGTCAAGGCCAATGATGCCATCCACACGCTCAATCGCGATGGCAAGGAAGTCGAAAAGGGCCGCGTCTCCAAGGTCCTGGCCTTCCGCGGCCTTGAGCGCACCCCGGTCGAGGTCGGCGAAGCCGGCGACATTGTTGCCATTGCGGGTCTCGTGACTTCCACCGTGGCCGACACGCTCTGCGCCACTTCGGTGACCACCCCGATCGCCGCCAAGCCGATCGATCCCCCGACCCTGTCGGTCACCTTCCGCATCAATGACGGCCCGCTGGCCGGCCGCGAGGGCGACAAGGTCCAGTCGCGTGTTATCCGCGAGCGCCTGATGCGCGAAGCCGAGGGCAATGTCGCCATCAAGGTGACCCCGGGCGACGACAATGACAGCTATGACGTGGCCGGACGTGGCGAACTGCAGCTGGCCGTCTTGATCGAGAACATGCGCCGCGAAGGCTTCGAACTCACCATCGGTCGCCCCAAGGTGCTGTTCAAGGAAGAGAACGGCGTGCGCATGGAGCCGGTCGAGGAAGTCATCATCGACGTGGATGACGAGTTCACTGGCGCCGTGGTGCAGAAGCTCACCGAGCGCAAGGGCGAACTCACCGATATGCGCCCCTCGGGCGTCGGCCGCACGCGCATTCAGCTCCTGGTCCCCACCCGCTCGCTGATCGGCTACCAGCCCGAACTGCTCAGCGACACCCGCGGCACGGCCATCTTCAACCGCCTGTTCCACTCCTTCGTGCCGTTCAAGGGCGAACTGCCCGGCCGTCGCACCGGTGTGCTGATCTCCAACGGCACCGGCCAGTCCGTGGCCTATGCGCTGTGGAACCTCGAAGAGCGCGGCGCCATGCTGATCGACGCCGGCGTCGACATCTATGAGGGCATGATCATTGGCGAGCACAATCGCGAGAACGATCTCGAGGTCAATGCGCTCAAGGGCAAGCAGCTCACCAATATCCGCACCACGTCCAAGGACGAGGCGGTGCGCCTGACCACGCCCAAGAAGCTCACCCTCGAGCAGTCCCTGGGCTATATCGCCGAAGACGAATATGTCGAGGTGACCCCCAAGTCGATCCGCCTCAGGAAGATCTGGCTCGACCCCAATGACCGCAAGCGCATGAGCCGCGCTGCCAAGACCGCCTGATCGGCGGTTGGGCCCGATGGCCCGAATAACCACGACAGCGCCCTCGGACTTGATCCGGGGGCCGGTTTCAGCATAGCACGCGTGACGATTGGCCCCTGGCTCAAGTCCCGGGGCGGCCCGGCGGGTGTTGATCATGCTCGCCAGATCCCACGCGAGGGAGTGCAGGCATGAGCGATTTCATCATCGGCTTCATCACCGATTGGGGCTATCTCGGCATCTTCCTGATGATGGTGCTGGAAAACATCTTCCCGCCCATCCCCTCCGAACTGATCATGCCCTTTGCCGGCTATGTGGCGGCGCAGGGCGATCTCAACCTGGTCGGCGTGCTCATTGCCGGCATGGCGGGCTCGCTCCTGGGCACCTCGGCCTGGTATGTGGCGGCGCGGCTGATGGGCATCGAGCGCTTCACCTGGCTCTGCAACCGGCTGGGGCGGATCGCGACGCTCAGCGAACACGATATCGACATGGCCTATCACTGGTTCGCCCGCTACGGCGCGCTGGCCGTGCTGGTGGGCCGCCTGATCCCCGCCATCAGGACACTGATCTCGGTGCCGGCGGGGCTCGCTGCCATGCCGGTCTGGCGGTTCCTGGGCATTTCGGCGCTGGGGACGCTGGTCTGGACCGGCATCCTCACCGCCGCCGGCTATGTGCTCGATGCCGGCTATCACGTGGTGGAGGCCTGGATCGACCCGGTCTCGACCGGCGTCGTGATCCTGGTCGTGCTGCTCTATATCTGGCGCTTCCTCACCTGGAAGCCGATCAAGGACATTGGCTGATCCGGACTTGCAGATTGCAAGGCTCTTGCATTCTGCACACGGCGCCATTGCCGCAAAATGCGAATTTTTACAGCGACTTAAGGTTTGACCCTGGTTTTCCGGGCCGCCGAGTCTGGCACGCTTCGTGCATTGGGATGCGCGCCCGGATGAAGTGTGCTGCGTACCGGGCAGTCAGTCATGCGGGGTCCTGTGTCGTGTTGTTGATGCAGGGCCCCGCGACGTCTTTACCCTTCCTTCGGCCCCGGCCTTGCCCCAGCCGCCTGCATTCACTAGATAATTCGGACCCGCCGGCAGCCATTCGGGCTGCGAACGCTATTCGGAGACGCCCATGCGCGCCGTGCTCGACATCATCCTGATCCTGCTTCAGCTTTATTGGTGGGTGCTGCTCATCATGATCATCATGAGCTGGCTGATCTCGTTCAATGTCATCAATACGCGCAATCAGTTCGTGGCGATGATCTGGCAGGTGGTGAACCAGCTCACCGAGCCGGTGCTGCGGCCCATCCGCCGCTTCATGCCCAATTTCTCGGGCCTCGACCTGTCGCCGCTGATTGCCTTCCTGATCATCTTCTTCATCCAGTCGATCATCGGCTATTACATCTATCCGGCCGTCATTCGCGCCGGGATCTGACCGCATTTGTCCGATCTGCCCGGATTTGCCCGGCCGACGGAAGCCGGGCTGATCCTCCACCTGCGCGTCACCCCCAATGCCGGACGCGATGCCATCGAGGGCATCGAAAGCCGCGATGACGGCACCAGCGTGCTGCGCGTCCGCGTGCGCGCCGTGCCCGACAAGGGCAAGGCCAATGCCGCCGTCATCGCGCTCCTGGCCAAGGCGCTGGGCGTGCCAAAATCCGCGCTCGGCGTGGTGAGCGGAGAGACGAGCCGCCTCAAGACCCTGCTGGTCGCCCCGTCCACTCCCGACCTCGTGACCCGTCTGGCCGCGCTCGCCGGCTAGGCGCCGCGACAAAAGCGCGCAATCACCATTGCTTAACCCATTATTCCCGTTAAGCTCCCTCCCCGGAGGGGGCCCGATGGAGGGCGGGGAGCGGACCGGGCGAAAGACCCGGCCAGGACCAGCGCGGGCCCTCGGAGGAAACTTTTCGAGGGACTTCTTATGGATCTGGCACTTTGGCTGATCGTTGCGTGCGGCGGCCTGTCTATCGTCTATGGCGTGGTGACCACCCAGGGCCTGCTCAAGGCCGATGCGGGGTCGGCGCGCATGCAGGAAATCTCGGCCGCCGTGCGGGAGGGGGCCTCGGCCTATCTCAAGCGGCAATATACCACCATCGCCATTGTCGGCGTGGTCATTCTCATCGCCGCCTATTTTCTCCTGGGCATCTATGCCGCCATCGGCTTCCTGATCGGCGCCGTGCTCTCGGGCGCGGCCGGCTTCATCGGCATGAATGTCTCGGTCCGGGCCAATGTGCGTGTCGCCCAGGCGGCCGTCGGTTCGCTGGCCAAGGGACTGGACCTGGCCTTCAAGTCCGGCGCGGTCACCGGCATGCTGGTGGCGGGGCTCGGGCTTCTGGGCGTCACGCTTTATTTCATCATCCTGACCGGCATGGGGTTTGATCCCACCAGCCGCACCGTCATCGATGCGCTGGTGGCGCTGAGCTTCGGCGCGTCGCTGATTTCCATCTTCGCCCGTCTGGGCGGTGGCATCTTCACCAAGGGTGCGGATGTCGGCGGCGACATGGTGGGCAAGGTCGAGGCCGGCATTCCCGAGGACGATCCGCGCAACCCGGCCACCATTGCCGACAATGTGGGCGACAATGTCGGGGACTGCGCCGGCATGGCCGCCGACCTGTTTGAAACCTATGTGGTGACCATCGTTGCCACCATGGTGCTGGCGGCCATCATCCTGCCCGATGCTTTCAAGCTGACCGGCATGGTGCTGCCGCTCGCCATTGGCGGCGCCTGCGTCGTCACCTCGATCATCGGCACCTATTTCGTCAAGCTCGGCGCGGGCAACAACATCATGGGCGCGCTCTATAAGGGCGTCATCGCCACCGGCGTGCTCTCGCTGGTGGCGCTCTTGCCGGTGCTCTGGTTGATGTTCGGCGACATGAATGCGGTCATCGAGACGGCCGGAAAGACCTTTACCCCCTGGAGCCTGTTCTGGTGCGGCGTGGTGGGCCTGGTCATTACCGGTCTCATCATCGTCATCACCGAATATTACACCGGCACCAATCGCCGCCCGGTGAACTCGATTGCCGAAGCCTCGGTCACCGGCCACGGTACCAATGTCATCCAGGGCCTTGCCGTGTCGCTGGAATCGACGGCGCTGCCGGCCGTGACCATCATTGCCGGCATTATCGTCACCTATTCGCTGGCGGGTCTCTTCGGCATCGCCGTGGCTGTCGCCACCATGCTGGCCCTGGCCGGCATCATCGTGGCGCTCGACGCCTTCGGCCCGGTCACCGACAATGCCGGCGGCATTGCCGAAATGGCCGGTCTCGACAAGGAAGTGCGCCACAATACCGACGCGCTCGATGCCGTGGGCAACACCACCAAGGCGGTCACCAAGGGCTATGCCATCGGCTCGGCCGGCCTTGGCGCCTTGGTGCTCTTCGCGGCCTATACCGAGGATCTCAAGCACTACTTCACCGACCTCACCGTCAGCTTCGACCTCGCCAACCCTTACGTGGTGGTGGGCCTGCTCTTCGGTGGGCTGCTGCCCTTCCTCTTCGGCGGCATGTCGATGACTGCCGTGGGCCGCGCCGCCCAGTCGGTGGTGGTGGAAGTGCGCCGCCAGTTCAAGGAAAAGCCGGGCATCATGGCCGGCACCGACAAGCCCGATTATGGCCGTGCCGTCGACATGCTCACCAAGGCGGCGATCAAGGAAATGATCGTGCCGAGCCTGTTGCCGGTGCTCTCACCCATCGTGGTCTATCTCGTCATCCTCTGGATTGCCGGCCAGGCCAACGCGTTCTCCTCCCTGGGCGCCATGCTCATGGGTGTCATCGTCACCGGCCTTTTCGTCGCCATCTCGATGACGGCGGGCGGCGGTGCCTGGGACAATGCCAAGAAGAGCTTCGAGGACGGCTTTACCGACAGCCACGGCGTCACCCACCAGAAGGGCAGCGACGCGCACAAGGCCTCGGTCACCGGCGACACCGTCGGCGACCCCTACAAGGACACGGCGGGCCCCGCCGTCAACCCGATGATCAAGATCACCAATATCGTGGCCCTGCTGCTCTTGGCGGTGCTGGCGCATATGGGGATGTGAGGCATTCGCCTCAACTGAACTGAAGAAGGCCCGGGGCGAAAGCTCCGGGCTTTTTGGTTGGTACGGCATCACCCCCTCCCTGCCTCCCCCATCAAGGGGGAAGTGGAGCTCGGTGTTCGCCCGAATGTCTGTCCAAGCGGAGAAATTGTAGTGCTTCTCGCAGAGGTTTTGAGACGAACCCGATACGGCACCTCCCCCTTTATGGGGGAGGCAGGGAGGGGGTGAACCGACATGGCCCGCAACTCACTACCCCGCAAACTCCGCCAAACCCCCACCCTTGCCGAGGTGCGGTTCTGGCGTTTGCTCTATCCCATCCGCCAGATGGGCTGGCATTTCCGTAAGCAGGCGCCGATGGGCCGCTATGTCGTTGATTTCGTCTGCCATCCGGCGCGACTGATCGTTGAAATTGACGGCGGACGCATTTCACTGAGCAGGGCATGCGGTACGATGCAGTCCGCACGGCCTTCTTGGAGGGCGAAGGCTACCAGGTTCTGCGCTTCAACAACCAGGAGGTCACCGAAGGGACAGAAGCAGTCTATGACATTGTCCTAGCTGCCCTCGATGCAAGCGGCGCCACCCCCTCCCAGCCTCCCCCATCAAGGGGGAGGTGAAGGTTGGTACTTGCCTCGACCTTCGGACACATCACAGGAGAGGTGTCAGCGTCTGGGAAGGATGCGTCAGCGAGCACGACGCGATACCTCCCCCTTGATGGGGGAGGCTGGGAGGGGGTGGTTGGGAACGCACAGAAAACCACAAAACAAAAATGTCGAACCCCTCACCCCTCCCTCGTCGCCTCAGCGAAACGGGCGGTAATGTGCCGCCCGAAACCAGAGGGACAATCCAATGCGTAAAGTGACAGCCGGGCTTTTTCATTCCGTCGATGGCGTGGTCGAGGACCCGTTCAAGTTCCAGTTCGACAGCTTTGACGATGCACTGGGCGAGATGCTGACCGGGGTGCAGAACCGGGTCGACACCGTGCTGATGGGCCGGGTCGGCTGGTCGGAATGGGCCGGCTATTGGCCAAAGGCCGATCAGGACATGGATTTTGCCGCCTTCATCAATGGTGTGCCCAAATATGTGGCCTCGAACACGCTGGGCGCGACCGACATGGCGAGCTGGGCCAATTCATCGCTGATCGATGGCGATGTCGTCGATTTCGTGCGCGGTTTGAAGGCGCAGCCCGGCGGCGAGATCGCCGCCATGGGCGGCATTTCGCTGGTGCGGCAATTGCTCTTTGCCGGGCTGATGGACGAACTTTCGTTGATCACCCATCCGGTGGTGGCGGGCGAGGGCCGGCACCTGTTCGAGCCCGGCGATCCGACCACGCGGCTGGAGCTGGTTCGCTGCGACGCGACGCCCAAGGGCAATGTGGTGCAGGTCTACGCCAAGAAGGCCTAGGGCACAGGTGCCCTGGCTCCTGCGTCTCCCTCCCCCTTGCGGGGAGGGTAGCGGCGCTTGGCCGAAGGCCGTAGCAAAGCTAGGTGGGGGGCTCGCGTGCAGGGTGTCCGCTTCGGGGCACCAGCGCGTTGCGCACCCCCACCCAACCTCCCCCGTCAAGGGGGAGGAGTTGCACCGGCGAATGCCTTGCCATCGAGGGCAATCTCACCCAGCCTCTTCACCACCCGGTCCTTCTCCCGCGTCAGCCCCTTGTAGGCGAGTTGCTCCGGCGTGAGCGCCTCGATCTGCCCCATCAGCGAGGCCGCAATTTGCGCCCCATCCGCATGCGCCTCCAGCCGCTCCAGCGGATCGAGGGAAATGCGGATGGAAAAGGCGATCGCCCCCGTTTCCGGCAGTTTGCGCAGGGTCTGCCGCTCGACCCGCAGATAGACCGGATCGGCCCGCTCGCCACTGCCGAAGCGCTGCGCGTCCGGTCCCGAGACATCGGGATGATGAAGCCGGTCATCGCCATAGAGCGAAAAATTCCAGCGGATCATCGGCGTCTCGACTCGCAGCGCGTCGAACATGCGCGCCATCACTTCGGCCTGCCGCGTGCCGGGGCCGAAGCCGGGGACGGGCGCGTGAATGTCGGCCAGCACTCTTCCCATTTTCTCGGCGAGGACCCAGGACGAAGGGAAACAGAGACTGCCCGCGGTCAGCCGCCAGCCGTCCTCGGCGCGCCCGAGCACAAGAAGGTCGTCCTGCACCAGCCTTGCCGCCGTCCGTAGCGGGCTTTCCTCGGTGTCGAGCGGAACCGTCTCGTCCGTCGCAATCACAAGCATTCCAGCGCTGCTATGGCGCCATAATTCCGGAAATCGGCTTGGGAGATGGTCGACCAGCAGCGCCAGCAGCTCGGCCTGGGCAGGCCGGCTCTCCGGCAGGTCCGCAAACACCGCCTCGGTCCGCTCGGCCAGGAGCCGCGCCTTTTCGGCCAATTGGTTCGTCATGGCCGCGTCGGGTTCGAGCCAGTCCTGCGGGTCGAGCGGCTTCGTGCCGATGCGGAACAACGGCGACGAGCCGTCATAGGGCGTGGGGAAGGTCATGGCAGGCATAGAGCCCGCGCCGGGGCGGGCTGGCAAGATGGCCGGTGAACCGGCATCGCCAATCCAACGTATCCAAGCAGGACGACACGTCACCAAAGGGAGCATCAGACATGCGTCGACTGGGTTGGATTGCAGGCCTCACGCTCTTGGCCACCGGCCAGGTCATGGCCGTATCAGTCTGGGAATTGTCGCGGGTCTGTGGTGATGATGCCAAGGCCTATTGTGACGGCGTCGGCTATGGCGATGCCATGCAGGCCTGTCTCGACCAGAACTACCGGTCCCTGTCCGATGGGTGCCAGGCGATCATGGATCGCATCCGGGCCGGCGAAGGGGTGAGCCTTTTCTAGCCTCAGACAAGAAGGGCGACCCTGAGGCCGCCCCTTGCAATCCTGCGATCAGGCCTTCTTGGCCATGTCGATGCTTTCGAGGATTACCCTGCGGGCCTCCTCGATGCCGCCGATGCGGTCGATGCGGGCCCACTTGCCGGGTTCGAGATCCTTGTAGTGGGTGAAGAAGTGCTTCACGCGCTCGAGCTGGATTTCGGGCATGTCGCCGATATCCTGGATATTGTCATACATGCGGGTGAGCTTGGAAACCGGCACGGCGATGATCTTCTCGTCCTGGCCGCCATCGTCTTCCATGAACAGCACGCCGACGGGCCGCGAGCGCACCACGGCGCCGGGCACCAGCGGGCGCGAATTCATAACGATGACGTCGAGCGGGTCGCCGTCGCCGCACAGGGTGTGGGGCACGAAGCCGTAGTTCCCGGGATAGCGCATGGGCGTATAGAGGAAGCGGTCGACGAAGAGCGCGCCCGAATCCTTGTCGATTTCATACTTGATCGGCTCGCCGCCAAGCGGCACTTCGATGATGACGTTGAGCTCGTCGGGCGGGTTCTTGCCGGTGGGGATCGCATCGATATTCATGTCGTTCACTTTGGCCGTTCGGGAGGGGTCCGGGAGTTGGCGCGGTTCTGCCCGCAATGGCGGGCAAAGGCAAGGTCCAAATCCGCCGGGGCGGCCCTGCATTACTTGACGATCAGCACCGGAATGGTGGCGCGCGCCAGCACCTCGGCGGCCTGGCTGCCGAGCAGCAGGCGGTTGAGCCCGCGCCGGCCATGCGACCCCATGACGATGAGGTCGCAGGAGCGTTCCGCCGCCGTTTCGAGGATGCCGTCGGCGGGGCGATGGCGCGGCAGGTGCAGGATTTGTGCAGCAATTCCAGCCTCTTGCGCCCGGTGGCGGGCCTTGGCAAGGAGGTCTGCGGCTTCGGCTGCATAGGCTTCTTCAAGCCGCGCCACGATGGGGCCGGCATCGATGGTGCCGAAGCCGCCCGAGCCGATGCCGGTGCTGACCGGGTCGGTGGCCGTCAGGATGGTCAGCGCGGCGCCGTTGGTCCGCGCCAGCTCGAGCGCCACATCGAGCGCCTTGTTGGCGAGGTCGGATCCGTCGGTGGCGACGAGAATGGACTTGAACATGGTGCCGTCTCCTTGTGCGCAGCAATCTGGCATGGTCATCTGGTGAGCATATTGATCTGGATCATCGGGATGACGCCAGTCCCGACATGAGGAGAGCCATGGCCAAACTGAACACTCTATTGGCTTTTTCGACCCTGCTGCTGGCCGTTTCGACGCCGGCAGCGATGGCCCAGTCGGGCTTTACCAGCGCCTATACCGATCTCGATCTCGACCAGTGCCTGGTGCTGGACGCCGATGATTTCGGCGCCTCCTGGTCCTGCCCGGGCTACAAGGGTTTTCCGCTGCTGGTGCAGGAGGGCGATCTGCGGTTCTCGCTCAGCTATGGCTTCGATGCCGATGAAAGCAGCGTCGGCTTCCAGACCCTGCCGCCGTTCAACACGCTGGGCAGCAAGCTCGAGTGGCGGCTCAGCAATGCGCTGGGACGCTGGTTCCCCATCGCCACAATCGTGCGCTACTACACCGCCGATCCAGAGACGGGCGAGGACAGCGGCCAAGTCCTGGTGGTGACTCAAATTGCCGAGGGCAATAGCTGCCACATCGCCTATGTGGATGCGCGCGCCAATGCCAATGCCAATGAGCTGGCGCGGGAAGCGGCCGACAAGGCCGGCGATTTCGACTGCATGAGTGATGAGGTCGAGATCATCGGCAGGTTCGAGGCCTATTAGGCTGGCGCCAGGGTTTAGCCCTCTTCGGGCTCGGATGCGGTCCGGCCGCGGATCTGATTGCGCAGGATCGTGCGGTCGCGGCTGGAGACGCCGATCAGTTCGGCGATGCGCCAGACCATATTGTCTTCCAGCTCGTGGTTCTGCCGGTCGGCAAAGACGACGGTCCACATCATGCGGATGATCTCCACGCGGTCTTCCATGTCGAGCTGGGTCAGCCCGCTGGTGAACTTGTAGAAATCGACTGCCTCGGCGTCGCGCCGCGCGGCTTCCCGGATCAGCCGGTCGACGCTGGCCTCGTCGATATCGTAGTGGTCCATCAGGGCGCCGCGAATGGCCTTGCGTTCGGCCTCCTGCATGGAGCCGTCGACGGCGGCCAGGTGCACCAGCAGGGCGGCCACGGCCAGTTTGGGATCGTGCAGGTCCGACGGTGCTTCGGATTTTGCGAACAAGCGGGTCAGGGCCTCGAACATGGCTGTCTGCCTCCGTCGGGGTCGATGGGAAATATGGCGATGCGCGCCGGGAGGCAGGCCTGACGAGACTTAGCCATAAGCGGGCGCGGCTCAATGGGCTTGGTGGCTGCCTCACGCGGTCTTGAGCGCGGTTGATGCAGCCAGGCCACACCGGCGGGGCGGAAAAGGGACTCGACTCTGCGCGGATTCGGAGTCTAAATGTTCTCTCTTTGTTCACGCATATGGTCGCCCCATGCAGACCCCGAACCAGCAACAGCGCCTTGCCGCGCTGCGGGATGTCATTGCCGATATCGAACGCAAGCCGGCGCTGCTGGACGCGCATGGACCGGCTGATGCAGGCTTGAGTGAGGGCTTTCCGGCGTTCCCGGGCGGGCTGGTGCAGGAGGTCTTCACCGACAGCGCGCGCAATGGCGGGGCGAGCCTGGCTTTCGCACTGGGGCAGGGGAGGGGATTGCTCAATCCCCGGCGGCCGGCACTGCTCTATCTGCATCTGGCCCAGGACGGGCAGTTCTTCGGGGTGCCCTATGGGCCGGGCCTGATCAGCTTCGGCCTCGACCCGGCCCGGCTGGTGATCGTGCGGGCGGCCAATATGACCGAACTGCTCTGGACAGCCGAGGAGGCGCTGTGCTGCGGCGCGGTCGCGGGCATCCTGGCCGATATCGGCGCGATGCCCCAGCCGCTCGATTTCACGGCCAGCCGGCGATTGAGTCTCCGGGCCGCCGAAGCGGGCACCTCCTTGTTCCTGTTGCGCTATGGCCGGGGTCGGGAGGCCAGTGCCGCGCATCTGCGCTGGCATCTGGAACCGGTCCGTTCCGGCCGCCAGCGTCATGATCCGGGGGCACCGGGCCCGGCGCGCTGGCGCCTCACGCTCGAGCGGGGAATTACCATCAAACGTCAGGGCGCATGGCACCTGGAATGGACTGAAAATGGCTTTGCAACACTCCCTACCCATATCCATGGGGCGAACCGGTCTGGCACCGGAGCGACGCTTTCTGGTGCTCTACCTGCCGCATTGGGCGACCGACTATCTCAAACGGCGTGATCCGGCGCTCGAAGCGCCCCTGGTGCTCTATGAGCGGATCAAGGGGGGACTGCGCCTCGCGGCTCTCGATGCCGAAGCCATGGCCCTGGGGCTGCGGCATGGCCAGAACCTGGCAGATGCCCGGGCCATGGTGCCCCGGCTGATCGTGCGCGAACACGATCCGGCGGCGCTCGAAGCCGGCTTTGCCGATCTTGCCGACTGGCATTCCAATGCCAGTCCCCTGGTCTCGGTGCTCACCGATCTTGCGCCCTATGGCGATCTGGTGCTCGACATTACCGGGGTCAGCCATCTCTTTGGCGGCGAGGCGGCAATGCTGCGCCTGCTGCTCGGCCGCCTCCGGGTGCTGGGCTATACGGTGGCCGGGGCCATTGCCCCCACCATCGGGGCGGCCTGGGCGGTCAGTCATTTTGCACGCAGCCAGGTGGTCGGGCCCGAAGCGCTGGAAGGTGTGCTCGATGCCCTGCCGGTGGCGGCCCTGCGGCTCGATCCGCAGCAAATTGCCACCCTGTCGCAGATGGGGCTGTTGCGTATCGGGCAGTTGCGTGCCCGGCCGCGCAAACCGCTGCAGGCGCGGTTCGGGCAGTCGCTGCTGGTCCGGATCGATCAGGCCTTCGGCGAGATCGAGGAGCGCATGGCGCCGCGCCTGCCGCAGGTCGATCACGCGGTCGAACATCGCTTTGCCGATCCCATCGCGCTGATGGACGACGTGCTGGCGGTGACCCAGGACCTGGCGGTGCAACTGTCCTGCCAGCTGGAAAAGGCGGGGCTGGGCGGGCAGAGTTTTCACCTGTTTCTCTATCGCGTCGACCACAAGGTGATGACGCTTTCGCTCAATTCGGCGCGGGTCACGCGCGATCCCAGCCACATCACCGATCTGTTCCGGCATCGGGCGCAGCGGCTGGAGGGGGAATATGACGCCGGTTTCGGCATCGACATGGTGCGCCTGGCAGTCAGTTCCCTTGACCGGCTCGATGCACTGCAGACCGGCGCCTTTGCCACCCAAACCGGGCTCAATGAACTCGATCGCCTGCTCGACCGGCTGGGAAGCCGGCTGGGGAGCGAGGCGGTGCTGCAGACCGAGCTGGTGGCCAGCCATATTCCCGAGCGGGCGGCAAGGCTGGTCCCGGCGGTGGCGGCAATGCCCAATCCGGTGCAGCCGCCGCGCCTTGTCCGGCCCTTGCGCCTGTTGCCCATGCCCGAGCCGGTTTCCATCAATGCCGAAGTGCCCGATGGCCTGCCCGCATCGATGATCTGGCGGCGCCAGAGCTATCGGCTGGTCAAGGCGGCCGGGCCGGAGCGCATCAGCGCCGAATGGTGGCGGACCGGGGAGCGGTTGCAACTGGTGCCGCCGGCCCGGCCGAAAGAGGGTGAGCCCCAACCCCATATCCCCGATCTGCCGCTGTTCGATCCAGAAGCCGGCACGCGTGATTATTACCGGGTCGAGGATGAGGAGGGGCGGCGGTTCTGGCTGTTCCGGCAGGGGCTCTATGGTGG
The DNA here is from genome assembly GCF_019504385.1 of Devosia salina. Lineage (NCBI taxonomy): Bacteria > Pseudomonadati > Pseudomonadota > Alphaproteobacteria > Hyphomicrobiales > Devosiaceae > Devosia > Devosia salina. The sequence continues at coordinate 4,024,706 of NZ_CP080590.1, read as the reverse complement.
GCCGGTGCATCCGGCCTGGTATGTGCATGGGCTGTTCGCATGAACCAGATCGTCTCCCTGTCCCGGCCGGCGCCGGCCGGCCCTTCCGTCCCGGCCCCATCCCCGGCCTATGCCGAACTGGTCACGACCAGCAATTTCTCCTTCCTGCGCGGCGGCTCGCATCCGGAGGAGCTGGTGGCCGGGGCCATGCATATGGGCATGAATGCCCTGGGCCTGTGCGATCGCAACAGCTTTGCCGGGGTGGTGCGTGGCTATGTGACGGCGCGCGACAGGGGTGAGATCGCGCCGGGGTTCCGCTATCTGGTCGGGGTGCGCCTCTGCTTTGCCGACGATACGCCCGACATCATCGCCTATCCGAGCGACCGGGTAGCCTATGGGCGGCTCTGCAAGCTGCTCACCATTGCCAACAGGCGGGGTGAAAAGGGCAATCCCGTGCTGCTGTTCGATGATCTGTTCGGCTCTGGCAATCCGGCTTCGACGCAGCTTCAGGGCCCGCCGGAGGATTTTTCGCAGGGCCAGCTCTTCATCCTCATGCCCGATGAGGCGGATTGGGGCCGAACCGAAAAGACCCTTGATCATCTGGGGCGCAAGGCGCCCGGGCGGGTCTGGGTGGCCGGGGTGCCCCGCTTCGACGGGCAGGACCGCGCCCGGCTCAACCGCGTTGCCGCACTCGCCGGCCGGCACGGCGCTGCCATGATCGCCAGCAATGATGTGCGCTATCACGAGCCTGATCGATGCCTGGTGCTCGATGTGGTCACCTGCATCCGCGAGCATGTGACGCTGGAAGAAGCCGGTTTCCGCCTCGCCGCCAGTGCCGAGCGGCATCTCAAAAACCCAAGGGAAATGGCCCGACTCTTTGCCGGCCATCCCGACGCCATTGCCCAGACGCAGGCCTTTGTTGCCCGCATCGGTTTTTCGCTCGACCAGCTCAAATATAATTATCCCGAGGAGACGATCGGCACGGGCGAGACGGCGCAGCAGACGCTGGAGCGGCTGACTTGGGAAGGGGCTGAAAAACGCTATCCCGCGGGCGTCCCCGAAGCGGTCAAGCGCTCGCTTTGGACCGAATTGTGCCTGATCGCCTACAAGCACTACGCGGCCTATTTCCTTACCGTGCACGACATTGTCCGCTATGCCCGGCATGAACGGCATATCCTGTGTCAGGGGCGCGGCTCGGCGGCCAATTCGGCCGTGTGCTTCTGCCTCGAAATCACCGAAGTCGACCCGGCCAAGGCCAATCTGGTGTTTGGCCGCTTCATCTCCACCGAGCGGGACGAACCGCCCGATATCGACGTCGATTTCGAGCACGAGCGGCGCGAGGAGGTGATGCAATATGTCTATGAGAAATATGGCGGGCGCCGCACCGGGCTGACGGCCAATGTGATCTGCTATCGCTCGAAAAGCGCCATTCGCGAAAGCGCCAAGGTGTTCGGGGTCTCCGACGACACCATTGCCGCCTTCAACCAGCTGCACTGGGGCTGGGGTAGTTCGGTCAATCTCAAGGATCTGGTTGGGCTGGGGCTCAATCCCGACGACCCGGTGCTGGCGCAGATGTTCGAGGTGGTCAAGGTGCTCAAGGGCTTCCCCCGCCATCTCAGCCAGCATGTGGGCGGCTTCGTCATCACCCGCGATTCGCTCGAAAGCCTCGTCCCCATCGGCCAGTCGGCCATGGACAGCCGCTCCATCATCGAATGGAACAAGGACGATATCGATGCCCTGGGCATCCTCAAGGTCGATATCCTCGCTTTGGGCATGCTTTCCTGCCTGCGGCGCGCCTTCGAGCTCCTCCATGTCCATTACGGACAGGATCTGCGGCTGGTGGATCTTCTGGCCGAAGAGACCGGCGATGGGCCGATGGACAGGGAGCGGGTCTATGCCATGATCCAGCGGGCCGACACGCTGGGCGTGTTCCAGATCGAGAGCCGGGCGCAGATGAGCATGCTGCCGCGCCTGAAACCGGCGCGCTTCTATGACCTGGTGATCGAGGTCGCGATCGTCCGGCCCGGTCCCATCCAGGGCGATATGGTGCATCCCTATCTGCGGCGCCGGCAGGGGCTGGAAAAGGTCGAGTATCCCAGCGCGGCCCTGGCCGATGTCCTGGAACGGACACTGGGCGTGCCTCTGTTTCAGGAGCAGGCCATGCAGATCGCCATTGTCGGGGCCGGGTTTTCACCGGGCAAGGCCGACCAGCTGCGCCGCGCCATGGCGGCCTGGCGGCGCACCGGCAGGATTGCCCAGTTCGGCGAGGAGTTCATCGCCGGCATGGTGGGCAATGGCTATGATCTGGCCTTTGCCAAGCAGAGCTTTGCCCAGATTCAGGGCTTTGCCGAATATGGCTTTCCCGAAAGCCACGCGGCCAGTTTCGCGCTTCTGGTCTATGCCTCGTGCTGGTTCAAGTGCCATTACCCCGATGTCTTTGCCTGCGCGCTGCTCAATTCCCAGCCCATGGGGTTCTATGCGCCCAGCCAGATCGTGCGCGATGTGCGCGAGCACGGCGTCGAAATGCGCGAGGCCGATGTCAACCTGTCCGAGCTGGAATGCGTGCTGGAGGCCTCCGAACACCGGGCCGCCGATCATCTCTGGCAGCGCCACGCCGACATGGCGGGCGATATCCTTTCGAACCGGGCCATCCGCCTGGGCCTGCGCTTTGTCGAGGGCCTGGCCGAAAACGACATCAACCGCATCGTGGCGCGGCGCGGGGCGGGCTACAAGTCCGTCCGCGATCTATGGCTGCGCACCGGGGTACCCATTGCCAGCCTCGAAAAGCTGGCCCGGGCCGATGCCTTTGCCTCGATGGGGCTCAACCGCCGCGACGCGCTCTGGGCGGTCAAGGGGCTGGTGGGCACGCATGGCGCGGAGACCCTGCCGCTCTTTGCCGCTGCCGAAACCCCCGCAGTCGCGCTGGCCGAAGAGCCCGCCGGCCTGCCGCCGATGCAACCGGGCGAGGAGGTCATCCATGACTATGCAACGCTCTCGCTTTCGCTCAAGGGGCATCCGGTCGGGTTTCTCAGACCCATGCTGATGGCGCGAGGAACCACGCGGGCGGACAATCTTGCCGGCATTGCCAATGACATCGTGGTGGAGGTGGCCGGGCTGGTACTGGTGCGCCAGCGCCCCGGCACGGCGAGTGGGGTGATTTTCGTGACGCTCGAAGACGAGACCGGGGTGGCCAATATCGTGGTCTGGCCCAAGCTGTTCCAGGATGACCGGTTGCGCAAGGTCCTGCTCTCGAGTCGCATGCTGGCGGTGCGCGGCAAGGTGCAGTCCGAGCAGGGTGTCATTCATATCATTGCCCAGGACATGACCGATCTCACCCCGCATCTGCTCGATCTTTCGCATGGCAAGGATATTGGCGATGCCGCAATGGCCCGGGCCGACGAAGGCAAGTCAGGCCCGCCCGGCAGCCAGAGTCGCGATCGCATTGCCGTGCGGGAAGTGGAAATGGCGCGGCGCCGCGCCTATGCCGCCATGCCCAATGGCCGCAATTTCCACTAAGTCGTTTCATCGCGCGGCTGGAGCGGGTCAGGCCCCCAGGGCGTCGATGCGTCGGGCAAGATCAACATCCTTTTCGCTCAGCCCCCCGGCGTCATGGGTCGAGAGGCGGATCGAGACGGTGTTGTACACATTGGACCAGTCCGGGTGGTGCCCGGCCTTTTCGGCCAGCAGGGCGACCCGGGTCATGAAGGCGAAGGCTGCCGAGAAATCCCTGAACTTGTATTCCCGCACCAGGGCATCGGCATCCGCGTCATAGGACCAGCCGCCGAGTTCGGCCAATGCCTCCTGGCGCGCAGCAGTCGACAATTTCTCCACCATGGTCTCCTCCACAATCAGCCTGTCCATAACGCAACGCGGAGCTCCACCGATCGCTCCAGCGGCGACAGCATAGGCGGGACTGTCGAATATTAACCTGCCATTCAGCCTCAAACCGAATCACCGGCACGGTGGGCCGTGCCCGCAAGGGCTTGTTAAGGGCTCGCCCCCCCAAATGGCATGGCAAGAGGAAAGTTCCGTGCTGAACTCAGCCCGAAAGACAATGCCAGCCCTGGACTATGTGTCCATCGTCCGCTCGGTCTATGGAGACCGGATGGCGATGCTTGGCGGCGTGTTCGCCACCGCCATAACCTCGGGTCTTGCCGCCTATAGCAACCAGTCCGTCCCTCTTTACGTCATCACCGTCACCTTTCTGGTGATCGGTTTCGTGCGTGACGCCAATATGCGCGCCTTTCGGCGCGCCGCCATTGCAGATGACGACATCAGTGGTGCAGAGCATTGGGAAACCAGGGCGGTGTGGACCGGTGGGGCCCTCGCGCTGACCTATGGCCTGTGGTGCCTGATCTCCATGGGTTTCGTGCAGGACCCCTTTGCCGAGCTTTCCAGTGCCTCGATCACCATTGCCGTCACCGTCGGCATCGTGGCCCGCAATTTCGGCCTCGACCGGCTGGTCACCATCCAGGTCAGCCTGGTGATCATCCCGCTCTCGATTGGCTATGTGATGCTGGGCGACCTCAATCACATCGTCCTTGCAGCCATGCTGGCGGTCATGCTCATCAGCTTCCGCAAGCTCGCAGGGGACATCAGGGCCATTCTGCTGGCTGCCGTGCATGGGCGCGAAGAAGCCTCGCGCCTCGCCGCCGAGCTCGATATTGCCATCACCACGCTCGAGCATGGTCTCTGCATGCTCGACGAGAACGGCGTCGTCACGGTGGCCAATGAGCGCGCCAATGGCGTCTTTGCCATGTTGGGGATCGGGCAACTGGCCAATCAACCCTTCGGTTCGGTGCTTGCCGCGCTTGGCACCACCGACCGGGTGCCGCGCACGGCAGTCGAGCAGCTCGCCAGCATGATTGCCCGCCGCGCCTCTGGAAAGGTTCTGCTCTCGCTCAGTCCGGGTCGATATTACGAAGTGACCGTGAGTTCCCGCGACAAGCGCAGCGTGCTGCTGTTCGAGGATATCAGCGAGCGCGTTGAGGCCCAGGAGCGCATCAGCTTCATGGCCCGCCACGACACGCTGACCAATCTGCCCAACCGCAGCCATTTTGGCGAGCTGGCGCTCGAGGAGCTCGAGACTCGCGCTGCAACCGATTCGCCCAGCGCGCTGATGATCTTCGATATCGACGAGTTCAAGCACGTCAATGACAGCTTCGGGCACGTGGTCGGCGACAAATTGCTGCGCCAGGCGGCAAATCGCCTGCGCGAAACCCTGCCCAAGGGCACCACGCTGGCGCGCCTGGGCGGGGATGAATTCATCGCCCTGTCGGGCAATGATCCCGAGCGTGCCCGCGCGGACGCGCAAAGCGTGCTGGATGCCTTCCAGGAGCCTTTCGTGCTCGACGGCCACCAGCTCTCGGCCCAGGTCAGCATCGGCGTGGTGACCAGTCCTGCCAGCCAGGACGAACTGGACGAGCTGATGACCAAGGCGGATCTGGCGCTCTATGCCGCCAAGGGAGAGGGCAAGGGGCGCAGCCAGTTCTTCCACGCGCAGATGGATATCGACTACCATTATCGTCAGCGTCTCAAGACGGATCTGCGCGATGCGGTTGCGGCCGACGCGCTGACCCTGGTGTTCCAGCCGCTGCTCGATATTGACAGCCGCAGGGTCGTCTCCTGCGAGGCGCTGGCGCGTTGGACCCATCCCGAACTGGGCGCCATCGCCCCGACCACGTTCATTCCGCTGGCCGAGGAAATGGGCATCATTTCCCAGATTACGGACTTCGTGGTGCGCAGTGCGGTGGCGCAATGCAGCCAGTGGTCCGGCGATATCGGCGTCGCGGTCAATGTGTCCGCCCGGGACTTCCGCGGCCTGGACCTGCCGAGCCTGGTGGACAGAGCCCTGCGCGAGGCCGATCTGGCACCATCGCGCCTCGAACTCGAAGTCACCGAAACGGCGGTTATCGAGGAACGCGAACTGGCCCAGAGCGTGTTGCAGAGCCTTTCGGCGCGGGGCATCTCGATCGCGCTTGACGATTTCGGAACCGGCTATTCATCGCTGAGCTATCTCAGCGCCCTGCCATTCTCCAAGCTCAAGATCGACCGGTCCTTCGTTCAGGACATCGCCGGGGACGAGCGCGCCCTCAGCCTCCTGGCCAATGTGGCGCGGTTGGGCCGCGACCTGGACCTGACTGTCGTTGCGGAGGGTGTGGAGACCGAAGAGCAGCTCAATGCCATGCTGGAGCATACCGGCATACAGCAGGTGCAGGGCTATCTCTTCAGCCGGCCGCTGCCGGCGCGCGACATTGCCGAGCTCATCGGCCGGCTCAATGGCAAGGCGTCCCTGGCCTCGACAAAACGCAAACATGGTTAACCTGCGTTAACGCTTTGATAACCATGAATTTTCACGAAGAATAACGCCTAAGTGGCCGTTCCATCGTGATTTTTCCGTATGCGGATATCCCTAACAAAAGGTTAAGCTGCCTCCAGCCACCGGGGTAATGGGTATCTGTATATGAGTGCGGCAATGGATACGGCGGCGGGGACCCCCTCGCGATTTGCCACCAGTCTGATCGACCTTCTGGACCGCGTGCATTTTCGGCGCGTGTCCGTCGAGGACCAGTTCGATCCCGTCTACAGGCTGCGTTACGAGGCCTATCGGCGCGAAGACTTCATCCCGATCAATTCCCAGGGCATCACCCGCGACGCCTATGACGAGGCGGACAATTGCTACTGCTTTGGCGTCTATATCGACGACACGCTGGTGAGTTCCGTGCGGCTGCATATTGCGACGCCGGAGAACCCGACCTCGCCGAGCGCGGCGATCTGGCCCGATGTGCTGGGCGACATTCTGGCAAAGGGCGGCAGCTATATCGATCCCAGCCGCTTCACGGCCGATCACGAGGCCTCGCTGGCCTATCCGGCCTTGCCCTATCTCACCCTGCGGGCCGCGGTCATGGCCTGTGAGCACTTCAAGGCGACCTACTGCATTTCCTCGGTGCGCCCCGAACATGCCGCCTTCTATCGGCGCGTCTTCGGCTCAACGCAATTGGCGGGGATCGGATATTGGGGCGAGCTCTCCTTTCCGGTCTGCCTCTACGCCTCCTATATCCCGGTCATGTATCCACGGGTGATATCCCGCTACCCGTTCTTCGATTCGACGCCGGAAGAACGTGCGCAGTTCTTTGCCCCCGGTCGCCAGGCCATTCCGGCCATACGGCCAACGGCGCGCCTGGCCCAGCGGCTCGAACGGATCTCGGGATCTGTGTAGAGGAAGTGGTGCCGCAGAAGGGACTCGAACCCCCGACCCCATCATTACGAATGACGTGCTCTACCAACTGAGCTACTGCGGCGCCGACAGGGGCCTTGGCCCGCTCGGATGGCGGGTCTTTTACTGGGCGTTTTCGGTCGATGCAAGGGGCAAGGGCGGTTCGGCCGGCGGCAGGCCTGGCACAGCCTGCGCGGCGCTCGCCGCCAGGGGCGCAGGCCGGGCATTGCTGGCCACCGGCACCTTCCATTCAAAGGCGTCGAGCCGTCCAGTCACCGGGGAAACCGGTTCCCATTCGTCGCTGACAATGCCGTCGGCGGTCCAGGCGGGATCGCGCGGCGCGCGCACCGCACGGGCCAGCCATTCGCGCGCCTTGCCCTGGTCGCCGGTCTGGCCTTCCTCGATCTCGGCCATAAGGGTAGCGACGCCCTGGGTGGCTTCGGGGCCGGCAAAGGGCGCAAGTGCCTCTCGCGCACGGGGCCAGTCATAGGCATCGATGGCGGCGCGGGCCATGGCCATGGCGGCCGCCCGGTGCGGTGCGGGCAATTCGATGATCTCGCCCAGGCGCTTGAGACGGTCCACCGCCGAAGCACCGGGTTGGGAATGGGCGTAGAGCGCGGCGATGTCGGGATGGCCGGTGGCGCGCCAGATGCGCCGCAGCAGGCTCTGCGCCCGGCGGCTTTCGCCGCGATTGGCATAGATGCGAGCCGCGATCAGCGCGGCCGGCACGAAATCGGGCAGCAGCTTGAGAGCGGTCAGCGCGTGTTCCAGGGCATTGTTGGGCTGGCTGGTTTCGCTTTCCCGGGCCCTGGCGGTCTCGATCACCGCCTGGCGGCGGCGCTTGCGGGCCTTGTCTTCGCGGCTGGTGGCGGATTCGGCATTGACCATGGCCACTGCTTCCGCCCACTGGCCGCGCCGCGCCAGGTCGTCGAACACGGCCTGGCCGGCCCAGCCGGTTTCCGGCGCCAGCGTCAGCGTCTTGCGGGCAAAGGTGAGCGCGGCTTCGGGGCGGTTCTGGGCGCGGGCCTGGTCGTAAAGTCCGGTCAGGGCGGCCACGGCTGTCTTTTCGCTCGCGATCAGGGAGCGGTAGTGCTCGCGCGCTGCGGGCATGTCGCCAAGCGCCAGATCGGCTCGGGCTTCAAGGAGCCTCGCCGCGCCGTTGTCGGGCAGGCGGGCCTGGGCCTCGCGCGCCATGATACGGGCACGCGCCGGGTCGCCCGATTGCAGGGCGATGACTGCGTCGGACAATGCCTCGACGCCCTGTTCGCGCCGCCGTGTGGCGCGACGCCGCGCCATGGCTCCCGGCGCACCGATGATGCGACGGACAATGGCCCAGATCAGGATCACAACCGCCGCAGCGACCAGCAGAATGAGCACCGCCGTGCCGAGCCTGGGCTGCATGCGATAGCCGGCCAGCTCCAGGGTCAGGGTGCCGGGCAGGGCAATGATCCAGGCGGCGATGCCGGCAAGGACCAGGCTGCCGATAATCCAGGAGGCGAGTCTGATCATGCGCCGTTCTCCCCGGCCAGCAACTGGGTGCGCAATTGCCCAAGGAAGGTTTCGGCCGCGGCAAGGCTCTCGATGTCGGCGGCCACGCTGCCTGCGGCATTGCGCATGCTTTCCGGCAGGGCCTGCAATTCGGTCTGGGCGGCAGTGAAGTCGCGGCGGGCAACGGCGGCTTCCAGCCGGGCAATGGTGGCATCCGGCCCATCTCCTTCCACCGCCCCCGCCGGACGCATGGCGATCAGTCCGCGGAACCAGTCGGCCGTGGCGTCCTGCCAATTGGCGTCGGCATTGGCGGGGCGTCCCGCCAGCATGTCGGGCAGCGCGGCAACGAGCTGGCGCTCGACAGTGTCGGGGCGCGGCAGGCCGCCGGCGGCGCGACCGGCAATGGCTTCGGGCACGATGGTTTCGGGCAGGGCCTGGCGCAGGGCCGCCAGTTCGGTTTCGAATGGCCGGCCGGCCGCAAAGGCGCTTTCGAGGCTTGAAAAGATCAGCGGGAGACGCACAGTTGCGGCTTCCGTGCCAGCATTGTCATCGGCATCCTGGGACAGGGCGGCCAGCTGCTCCTGCGTTTGCGCCAATTGTGTATTGGCGCCCGCAATTTCGGCGCCGAGCCGTTCCAGTTCTGCCTTGAAACCCGTCAGCGCCTCGGCGTCGCTGGTGCCGGCCGGGGCCGCGGCCAGTTCATCCAGACGCGCCGAAAGGCTTTGCACCTGTTCGGCCAGGGCCGGATCGGTAGTCGGCACTGCGGCGGCCTCGGAGCGCACCTGCTCCAGAGAGCCGACCCGGCTGGTCAGGGTCGAGAGTTCGTCCTGGACCGTATTGGTGACCGTTTCCAGTTCGGGGATGGCCGTGGCAAACTGGGCCAGGCGCGGGTCCGCCTGCGGCGCGACCTGTGGCGGCTGCGGCCAGAGGCCGAACCAGGCCAGGCCATAGGCCGCGCCAAGGCCCAGAACGCCGCCGACCAGCCCGGCCAGCCAGGGATTGCTGCCCCTGCCATCTGTGGTCCCTTCAGTGCGCGGTTTTGGGGTCGGAGCACTCGCGGGTTTGTCTGCCGTGCCAGGCGCTGCCTTGCCGGGGCTCGCCGAATCACCGGGCTTGCCGTTGCCGGACGGCCGGGCGGTGCCCTCCAGCACGGGTGGCTTGACCGGGCCGGACTTGCCTGCCGGTTTGGGATCGGTCGATGGAGTTTCCTTGCCGGTGGTGTCAGCCATGGGCCTTCCTTTGCATTGTTCCGATCATGACCCAGTTTGCTCGCGCGCAAAAGCCAGGGCCAGGGCCAGCATCGCGTCCTCGCTCGGGTGATCGGCCAGCAGCACGCGGCTGAAATGGTGCGCGAGCAGGGGCGCAGCGACATTTTCCGACAGGCAGAGAAATGGAAGCTTGCGTCGATCCGCCGGCGCGATGAGGTCGCTTGCCAGATCGCAGAAAATTTCCGCGGTGCGCCTGGAATAGCACAGCACAGCGCCGAACCGGCCTGATGCGAGGTCGCTGGCAATGTCCTTGTCGAGATCGGAACGGGCGACCATCTCGTAGACCGGCACCGTCACCACCATCAGGCCGCGCGGTGCCAGGGCATGGGCCAGGTCGCCGCTCAGATGCCGGCCCGCCGGGTAGAAGACCGGGCCGTCGGGCCGTGCAAGGGCGATGGCGGTGGCCAGGGAGTCCAGTGTCCCGTCAGCTGCGGTGACGTCGGCAAATCCGAGCTGCCGTGCCTCATGCGCCGTGCGGTCCCCCACGGCGAAGACCGGCTTGTCGCGCAGCGGATCAAGCGAGACCATGTCCGAAAGGGCGCGCAGCGCATTGGTGCTGCTCAGCGCCACGGCCGCGAAGCCCTCGGGCGGTGGCAGGTGGGCGTCGAGGGTCTGGCGGGTCATCAGTGGTGCGATGTCCGCCTCGATCTCAAGCGCGGCCAGCCGCTCCTGGGTGGCCTGCGCATCCGGTTCGGGCCGCGTGACCAGCATGCGCATCAGCGGTTCCACCGATCGAGGAAATCCGCGCCGGCCTGCGCCAGGAGGTCGCGCCCCACCGCCTCGCCCAGCGCCAGCGGATCGCTGCCCCTGGCCTCGGCACGGTAGCTGGTCTGTCCGTCCATGCTGAGAATTTCGCCCTTGAGGGTGAGAAGGCCATCATCGAGGCCGCTCAGTGCCCCTACCGGGGTACGGCAGGAGCCGTCGAGCACGGCCAGCATGGCCCGTTCAGTGGCAATGGCGGCGTGGGTCGGGGTGTGGTCAAGCGGCGCGACGATTTCGGCCAATCGGGTGTCGCCGTCACGGATGGCAATGCCGATGGCCCCCTGGGCCGGGGCCGGCATGAATTGCTCGGGATCGAGAATGGCGGTGGCGCGATGCCCTTCCTCAAGCCTGTTGAGGCCGGCCAGGGCCAGCAGGGTGGCGTCGGCGACGCCATCGAGAAGTTTCTGCAGCCGCGTATGCACATTGCCGCGAAAGGGCACGATGCGAAGATCGGGCCGGAGGCGCAGGGCCTGTGCAGCGCGGCGAATGGACGAGGTGCCGAAGCGGGCGCCCTCGGGCAGATTGTCGATGCCCTTCACCGATACCGAGATGAAAGCGTCGCGCACATCCTCGCGTTCGAGAAAGGCGGCCAGGCGGATGCCGGCCGGCAGGCCAGTGGCGACATCCTTGGATGAATGAACGCCCAGATCGATGCGACCAGACAGCAATGCCTCGTCGATCTCCTTGGTGAACACGCCCTTGCCACCGATATCGGAAAGTGTGGTGTTCTCGGCCTGGCTACGGTCGCCGCCGGTGGAAAACACCTCGATCTCAATGCGATCCTCGGCCACGCCATGCGCCTCGGCCAGGAGGCTGCGCACCAGTTTCGCCTGGGCGAGGGCCAAGGGGCTGCCACGCGTTCCGATCCGGGCGAAGGGGAGGGATGATTGCATCGACTATGGGTCCTATAGTAGGCGATAGGCTCTGTTGGGAGTAGACCAGTTCATCGTGACCGGGCAAGCGCAAGCCATCATTCTGGGTATCGAAACCAGCTGCGACGAAACCGCCGCGGCAGTGGTGGTACGGGATCAATCTGGTCGTGGGACGATTCGTTCCAATGTGGTGCGCTCCCAGCTCGATGAACATGCCGCTTTTGGCGGCGTGGTGCCGGAACTGGCGGCGCGCGCCCATGTCGAATGGCTCGATCACATCATTGCCCAGGCCGTCGATGAAGCCGGGATCGCGCTGGCCGATGTCGATGCCATCGCGGCCACGGCCGGTCCGGGGCTGATCGGCGGGGTGCTGGTGGGGCTGACCACGGCCAAGGCGCTGGCGGCCTCGCTGGACAAGACGCTGATCGCGGTCAACCATCTCGAGGGCCATGCTCTCACGGCCCGGCTGACCAATGGCGTGCAATTCCCCTATCTGATGCTGCTGGTCTCGGGCGGGCACAGCCAGTTCGTGCTGGTGCGCGGGGTGGGGCATTACGAGCGCTGGGGCGGCACGATCGACGATGCGCTGGGCGAGGCCTTCGACAAGGTGGCCAAGCTGCTTTCGCTCGGGCATCCGGGTGGTCCCGCGGTGGAGCAGACGGCCAAGTCGGGCGACCCGAGACGCTTCAAGTTTCCCCGGCCGCTTCTGCGTGAACAGCGGCTCGATTTCTCCTTTTCCGGGCTCAAGACGGCAGTGCGGCTGCAGGCCGAGGCACTGGCGCCGCTGACCGACCAGGACGTGGCCGATATCGCCGCCAGTTTCCAGGCGGCCGTCACCGAAATCGTCGCGACCCGCTCGCGCCAGGCGCTGGCGCGGTTCAGGGCCGAACTGCCTGATGCCGCTCCGCAACTGGTGGTGGCTGGCGGGGTGGCGGCCAACCGGGCCATTGCCGAGGCGCTCAAAGCGGCGACCGACGAAATGGGCGCGACCCTGGTGGTGCCGCCGATTGCCCTTTGCACCGACAATGGGGCCATGGTCGCCTGGGCCGGTGCGGAGAGGCTGGCGCTGGGCGCGGACGACCGGCTGGACGTGGCGGCGCGACCCCGCTGGCCCCTCGACACACCCGATATGAGGATCGCCGAAGATGCGACTTGAGACGGTAGCGGTGATCGGCGGCGGGGCCTGGGGCACGGCGCTGGCCCAGGCGGCCGCCATGGCCGGGCGGCAGGTGACGCTGGTGGTGCGCACGCAGGAACAGGCCGAGGCGATCAATGCGACGCGGATCAATGCAGCCGCGCTGCCGGGGCAGGCGCTGCTGCCCAATGTAAGGGCCGTGCCGGCGCTTGATGCGGCCGATATCGTGATCCTGGCGGTGCCAGCGCAATCGACGCGGACGCTGCTTTCGGGGCTGGAACCGGCGCTGCTGGCAGACCGGCCGGTGGTGCTCTCGGCCAAGGGGCTCGAAACCGGCACGCTGGCGCGGCAGAGCGAGGTGCTGGCCGACATGGCGCCCGATGCCATGCCCTTCGTGCTCTCGGGCCCGAGCTTTGCGGTCGATGTGGCTTCGGGACGCCCGACAGCGGTGACCCTGGCCGGCGACGATGCCAGCGATACGTCCGATCTCGCCGCCGCGCTGGCCGGGCCGAGCTTCCGGCCCTATGCGGCCGATGACCGGATCGGGGTGGAAATCGCCGGGGCGCTGAAGAATGTCTATGCGCTGGCCTGTGGCGCGGTGGAAGGGGCCGATCTCGGCGCCTCGGCCCGGGCGGCGCTGATCGCGCGGGGCTATGCGGAAATGGCCCGCATGGTGACGGCCATGGGCGGTTCGGCGCATACGCTGACCGGGCTGGCCGGGCTGGGTGATCTCACCTTGACCTGCACGTCGGTGCAATCGCGCAACTACCAGTTCGGCATGGCGCTCGGCGCTGGCCGCAGCACGGCCGATATCCTGGCCTCGGGCGCCAAGCTGGCCGAAGGTGTGGCTACGGCACCGGTCGCCGCCGCGCTGGCCCGAAGCCTGGGGGTCGAGGCGCCACTCATCGATGCCGTCGATGCCGTCGTCGCCGGCAAGGCCAATATTGCCACAATAGTGGCGGGACTGATGTCCCGCCCGCTCAAAAGGGAAGCCTGATCCATGCTCTATGCCATGATCGCCAAGGATGCGCCGGGGGCGCTGCAGAAGCGTCTCGACACCCGTCCGGTGCATCTGGAGCACCTCAATTCGCTGGGCAAGAAGCTCGTCTTTGCCGGCGCCCTGCTCAATGCCGAGGAGCAGCCGGAAGGCTCGATCGTGGTGTTCGAGGCCGAGAGCCTGGACGAGGCCGAAAAGCTCGCCGCTGCCGATCCCTTCGTGCCGGCCGGGGTCTTTGCCAGTTATGAGGTGAAGCGCTGGCGCATCGCCATCAACAATTCGGGCGCGGAGCTCTGACACGATGGCCTATTGGCTGATGAAGAGCGAGCCAGACGTCTTCTCCTTCGATGACCTCGTCGTCAAGACCGCCCGAGGCGAGGCCGAGGAATGGCACGGTGTGCGCAATTATGCGGCACGCAACAATATGCGGGAGATGAAGGTGGGCGACGAGGCCTTCTTCTACCACTCCAATATCGGCAAGGAGATCGTGGGCATCATGAAGATCGTGGCGCCCGCCCATCCCGACAGCACCGGCGAGCTCAATGCCAAGGGCGAAGTGGTGTGGGACTGCGTCGACGTGCAATCGGTCAAGGCGCTCCCGCGCCCGGTGACCCTGGCCGAGATCAAGGCGACGCCGGAACTGGCCGAGATCGAGCTGATCAAGCTCTCGCGCCTCTCGGTCTCCAAGGTCCGTGAAACGGAGTGGCGGCTGCTCTGCACGATGGGCGGCCTGTAGACCCTCCGTCTGTTCGAACGGCGCAAATCGGCCTAGATTCCTCGGCGCAATCACTTGCGAGGGGGAATTGAAATGAACTTTGTTGCCGTCAACTGGCTGGCCATCGTGCTGGCCACCGTGGCCAGCTTCGCCTTTGGCGCCGTCTGGTATATGGGGCTGTCAAAGCAGTGGCTCGATGCCGTAGGCAAGACCAAGGAGCAGCTCGGCGTAGGCTATACGCCCTTCATCTGGTCGGCCGTGGTCGAACTGGTCATGGCCTATGTCCTGGCCCTGATCACGCCCTTGCTGATGGGCGGTATCTCGATCGGCGCCGCCATCCAGGTCGCGGTGCTGATGTGGGTCGGCTTCGTGATCACCACGCTGATCATGAACCACCGCTATGAAGGCATGAAGTGGTCGCTGACCATCATCGACGGCCTGCACATCCTGGGCGTTCTCGTCATCCAGGGCGTGGTGATCGGGATCTTCGGCTAGCTTTCGACCGTCACCGGCGGGGCCGTCTTGGGTTCCGCCGGCGGCGCATATTTGTTGAGCAGCGGCAGCTGCGTCATCGAGAAGGCCACGGTTAGCGGCATGATGCCCCAGACCTTGAAGGCCACCCAGAAATCGGTCGAAAAGCTGCGCCAGACGATCTCGTTGAGCACGGCGAGCACGACGAAGAACAAGCCCCAGTTGAGCGTCAGCCGCCACCAGCCCTCGGGCCTGAGCTTGTAGACGTCCCCGAACACATATTTCAGCAGCGATTGCCCGAACAGCAGCCCGCCGAGCAGCACCGCAGCAAACAGGGTGTTGGTGATGGTGGGCTTGACCTTGATGAAGGTGTCGTCCTGCAACCAGAGCGTCAGCCCGCCAAAGACCAGCACCACGACGCCGGTGACCAGCGGCATCACCGCGATCTTTTTGAGAATCAGCCAACTCAGCAGCAGCGAGAGCACCATGGCCCCCATGAACCAGGCGGTGGCGACGAAGATGTCGGCGCGGCCATTCATGATGAAGAAGACGACCAGCGGGCCCAGCTCGAGCGCCAGCTTGATGGCCTGTGGCTTCATCTCGTCCCAATTGAGTTCGGGTTCGGCTTTTTCGGTCATGCGTGCTTCCATAGCGTTGCAGCCAATGTGATGGCAGCTTTGCTCCGATGCAAGCGCTTAGCGGACAAGAGTGGTCAGAATTGGGCCTGGCTCCCTTGGCCTTCTCGCTTCAAACCTGTCCGCCGAAGCGGTTTGTCCCGCCTCCCCGCCATTCGTGCATAGCTCTCATGGCCTTCTCGGCTCAAATCTCCCCGCCGGGGAGATTTGCGCTAGCGGGACGCCTCGAAGCCGGCAATGGCCTTGGCAAAATCACTCGCCTCAAACGGCTCCAGATCGGCAACGCCCTCGCCGACGCCGATGAAATGCACCGGCAGGCCGAATTTCTGGGCGATGGCGACGAGGATGCCGCCCCTTGCGGTGCCGTCGAGCTTGGTCATGACGAGGCCGGTAACGCCGGCGCGCTGGCCGAAGATTTCCACCTGCTTGAGCGCATTCTGGCCGGTGGTGGCGTCGAGGGTGAGCAAGGTGGCGTGCGGCGCCTCGGGCTCAACCTTCTTGATCACGCGGATGACCTTTTCGAGCTCGTTCATCAGCTCGTCGCGGTTCTGCAGGCGCCCGGCGGTGTCGATGATCAGGACATCGCGGCCCTCGGCCTTTGCCTGGGTGACGGCGTCGAAGGCAAGACCCGAGGCATCGGCGCCCGCGGGTTTGGCGATGACCGGCGCTCCGGTGCGCTGGCCCCAGACCTGCAATTGCTCGATGGCGGCGGCGCGGAACGTGTCGCCGGCAGCCAGCATGACCGACTTGCCCTCGGCGGTGAGTTTCTGCGCCAGCTTGCCGATGGTGGTGGTCTTGCCCGAGCCGTTGACGCCGATCATGAGGATGACGAAGGGGCGCTTGCCCGCATCGATTGCCAGCGGCGTCGCGACCGGGGCGAGCACTTTTTCGACTTCGGCGGCGAGGACGGCGCGCACATCCTCATCGGTCACGTCCTTGTCGAAGCGGTCGCGCCTCAGCGTTTCGGTGATGGCCATGGCCGTGTCCACGCCCAGATCGGCCTGGATGAGCACGTCCTCGAGCTCGTCGAGCATGGCCGCATCGAGCTTGCGCTTGGTGAAGACCGAGGTGATGGAGCTGGCCAGATTGTCCGAGGAGCGCTTGAGGCCCGAGGCCAGGCGCCCGAACCAGCCCATGCGTGGCGGTTCCGGTTCAGCCACGGCCTGCGGCGCGGCGGCCAGCTGGTCCTCGATCTCCTCGATATAATCGGGCGTGGTCTCGGGCGGGCCGGGCGGGGGCGGATGATCGGGCTCAGCCGGCGGGGCAGGCGGCTCCGGTTGGGGCTCCGGCGCGGGCTCGGGCACGTCGGGGATGGCATCGGGAGTGACCGGGGTCTCCGGAACAGTCTCCTCCGGGGCGGGAGCTGGCGCGGGCTGGGTGCCAAACAGGCGCTGGAAGAAGCCGGGTTTCTTTTCGGTCATCCGATGTCCTTAAAAATCACGCCGCGGCGCGCAGGGCTTCGCCCATGAGCCCATCTTCGCTCAATCCGGCAATGCGCACGGCGAGCAGTTCGCCGGCTTCCGCCCCTGCAACGCGCACGGGGATGAATTGTTCGGTGCGACCGAGCCCGGTGCGTTCGACCAGCACGCTTTCCGTCCTGCCCAGGCGCGTGGCGCAGAGGGCGGCGAACTGCTTTTCGCCCGCTTCGCGCAGCAGCGTGGCGCGCTGCCGGGCAATGGCCTTGCCCACCTGCGGCATGCGGGCGGCCGGCGTGCCGGGGCGCGGCGAATAGGGGAAGGCGTGGATATAGGTGAGGCCGGCCTCGGCAATGAAGCGCAGGGAGTTTTCAAACATCGCGTCGGTTTCGGTGGGAAAGCCGGCAATGATATCGGCGCCAAAGACCATGTCGGGCCGCAGGCTGCGCAGCTTGTCCACCACGGCCAGCGCGTCGTCACGCAGATGCCGGCGCCTCATGCGCTTGAGGATGAGGTCATCTCCGGACTGCAGCGAGAGATGCAGATGCGGCATCAGCCTTGTGTCGGTGACGGCTTCGTAGAGCGCCGGGTCGGCCTCGATGCTGTCGATCGAGGAAATGCGCAGGCGCGGCAGGTCGGGCACGTGGCGGAGGATGGATTGGGTCAGCTTGCCCAGGGTCGGGCTGCCGGGCAGGTCGGGCCCATAGGAGGTGATGTCGACGCCGGTGAGAACCACTTCGCGGTAGCCATTGGCCACGAGCTTTTTCACCTGCTCGACCACCAGCCCCATGGGCACCGAGCGCGACGGGCCGCGGCCGAAGGGGATGATGCAGAAGGTGCAGCGGTGGTCGCAGCCATTCTGTACCTGCACGAAGGCGCGAGTGCGCCCGTCCATGCCCTCGATGAGGTGCCCGGCGGTTTCGCGCACGCTCATGATGTCGTTGACCTGCACCTTGTCATTGAGCGGCGTGCCGAAGACCATGGGCTTGTAGCTCTCGGCCTTGAGCTTGTCGGCATTGCCGATCACGAGGTCGACCTCGTCCATGTCGCCAAAGGACCGCGCCTCGGTCTGGGCGGCGCAGCCGGTAACGATGATGCGGGCCTCGGGGTTGTCGCGGCGGGCCTTGCGCACGGCCTGCTTGGCCTGGCGCACGGCCTCGGCGGTCACCGCGCAGGTATTGATGATGATGGCATTGTCGAGCCCGGCCTTTTCGGCCTCGGCCTTCATCACCTCGCCCTCATAGGCATTGAGGCGACACCCGAATGTCAGCGTTTCAATCGCCATCAGGCGGCCTCGCTGCGCGTCCAGGCGCCGGTGGCTGGATCGAGGCGGCCGCGCCATTCGAACTCGGCCGGGCCGGTGAGGGTCACGTGATCGTCAGGCAGCCATTCCACCACGAGGTCCCCGCCCGGCACGGTCACGGTGGCCTTGCGGGCGGTGCGCCGGGTGCGGGCGCCATTGACCAGGGCCGCGCAGGCGGCGGTGCCACAGGCTTCGGTCAGGCCGGCGCCGCGCTCCCAGGTCCTCAGGATGATGCGGTCCGGCGTCAGCACCTGGGCGATGGAAATATTGGCGCGCTCGGGAAACAGGGGATGGTTTTCGAGCAGCGGCCCGAAGCGGTCCAGCGCATAGGACCAGACGTCGTCCTTGACCCAGAAGGTGGCGTGCGGATTGCCCATGGAGGCGACGGACGGGGAATGCAGCACGGGCGCATCGATCGGCCCGATCTGCAGCTCGACCTGGCGGGTATCGGCGAATTCCTCGTTGAGGGGAATGTCGTACCAGGCGAATTTCGGCGTGCCCATGTCGACGGTGATCAGGCCCGTATCGGCCTCTTCGCCGAAGAGAATGCCGGCCACGGTCTCAAAGGTGAAGCGCTGCCGGCCCTGTTCGGCCGAAAGCGCCTGGACGACGCAGCGCATGCCATTGCCGCAGGCCTGGGCGCGGGAGCCGTCGGAATTGATGATCTCGATATAATTGGCGGTGTCGGGGGTCTTGGGATCATGGATGGCCATGATCTGGTCGAACCGGGTCTCGGGGCGCGCATTGATGGCGATGGCGGCCTCGGGCGTGACGCGGGCCGTGGTGCCGCGCAGATCGGCCACGATGATCTGGTTGCCCAGCCCGTTCATCTTCAAAAAAGGGACGTCGCTCACGCCGGTCTTCCACGCTCTGTTCGCCCCTGGGGGCGTGTCTGTGCCCTATATGGCGGAACTGGCGCGCAAATGCCAGTCCGGCGCGGGGCATGGCCCGGATGCGACCCGAGCAGGCGCGGGCGGGCAATATACAATTTTCTTTTCATCTTAACCACTTGGCTTGGTTACGCTCTTAACCAGAGTGGCAGCTTTGGCGTGCATGTCGCGCGCATTGGACTAGTCTGGGAAGCGAAGAGTTGTCGCCGCCGTGTCCGGAGTCCGTCCATGAACATGCCGCTCATTTCCGACCAGATCATCACCGACTGGCAGCCGCATTACCCGCAGGTGTGGGGCAGCCAGGCGCTGCGCCTGCAGCATAGCCTCGCCAATTCGCCGCTGTTTACCGATGCGGCGCTGGCCGAATTGATCGAGAACAGCCCGCGCAATGCCTATCACGTCAACTATTCGCAGAAGACGCCGGGCAATCCGCCCAAGCGACGCGAAGGCGAGATCAAGGGCCTGTCGGGCGCCGAAGTGATCGAGACCGTCAAGCAGGGCAATATCTGGGTCAATCTGGTGGCGCCCGCCAGGACCAATCCGGCCTATGGCGAATTGCTCGACAGCCTCTATGCGGAGTTCGAGGACCGCGTCCCGGGCTTCAAAAGCTACAAGCGCAACCTGACCATCCTTATTTCCTCGCCCAATGTCTCGGTGAAATACCATTCGGATGTTCCCGGGCAGAGCCTGTGGCAGGTGCGTGGCACCAAGAAGGTCTATGTCTATCCCGCGCAGGCCCCGTTCATTTCCCAGCCCGCGCTGGAGAAGTTGATCCTGGGGCAATTGCGCGAGACGGACATGCCGTTCGAACCCTGGTTCGACGATTTCGCCCAGGTCTATGACCTGGAAGCGGGGCAGATGCTGCACTGGCCGCTCAACGGGCCGCATCGCGTGGTCAATCACGGCATGCTCAATGTCAGCTTCACCACCGAGCACTGGACTGACGAATTGCGCAAGCATTATGCGGTCAACTATGCCAATGGCGTGCTGCGCAAATCGCTGGGAATGAAAAAGCTCGGCCAGCAGGTGACCGGCCTTTCCTATATCGCCAAGCTCGGCATTGCCGGGGCGGTGAAATTCTCGCCGCTCAATCCGCAGAAGAAGAAGGTCTACACCGTCGATTTCCAGGTCGATCCGGCGGCCCCCGAAGGGGTGCGCGACGTGGCGGCGCATAGTTTCGAAAAATGAGCATTGCCGGTGTCATTGCCGGGGACGGGGATCGTCGGGCCAGGGGCGCGGCGGCGGAGAGCTATGGCCTGCGCGGTTCGGTCGTGCGCAGCCGCGAGGAGCTCGATGCCATCGCCCATCGCTGGCAGGGCCTCGAGCGGTTCAGCAGCGGCGCCAATCTCTTCCAGAGCCTGGGCTGGGCACAGGCCGTGTTCGATTTCGAGGCGGCGCGGGGCAACACGGAATTCGACCCGGTCATCGCCACCATTGAGGACGGGCAGCGGCTGGTCGGCATCCTGCCGCTCGAGCGGGTCAGCACCGGGGCACGGACCCTGCTGGTGCCGCTGGGCCATGCCTTTGCGCAGATTGCCGATGTGCTGATCGATGCCGATACCGACCCGGTGGCGGCGGTCACCCGCCTGTTGCGCATCGCCATTGCCAGGGCCCCGAGCGACGGGGTGAGCCTGCTCAAGGTGCGCGACGGCTCGGCGCTGGCGCTGGGCATGCCCAGGACCCACATGCTGACCGGCGAGGAACAGGGCGCTCCCTATGTGGGGCTGGATGGTTTTGCCGATTTCCAGGCCTATTTCTCCACGGTGCGGGCCAAGACGCGCAAGAACATGCGCAATGCGCGCAACCGGCTGGAGCGTGAAGGCAAGGTCGCGCACCGGGTTGTGGTCCGGCCTTCCGAGCAGTTGGCGCTGATCGAACGGACGCTGGGTGGGCGGGCCGACCGGCTCAAGGAGCAGGGGCTAACCTCGCGCGCCTTTCGTGACGGCGACTTCACCGCGTTCTGCAAGAGCCTGGTGGCGCGCAGCGACATGTCCATCCTCGCCTTCTCGCTGACCCATGACGGGCGGCCCCTGGCCGAACAGTGGGGTTTCGTGCATGGCGGGCGCTACCACGCCTATGTGGCCAGCCGCGATTTTTCCCATTCCGATGAAAGCCCGGGCAAGCTGCACCTGGCCGAAATCCTGGCCGCCTGTGCCGAGCGCGGCCTCAAGGGCTGTGACCTTGGAGTGCCGGCCATGCCCTATAAACTCACTTTCGCCACCGAAACGGTGCCGGTGCGTGACTATGCCCTGCCGGTTACGCCCCGGGGCTGGGTCATGGTCCGGCTCTGGGACATGGGGATGCGCCCGGCCCTCAAGCGGCTGGTGCTGGCCATGCCGGCCGGATTGCGCGCCCGGTTGATGAAGCTGGGCGGCCACGGCCACTAAATAGCCAGGGTTAAACATTTCTTACCAAATCGCTCCGTACTGTCCCTTTAGCTGACAGTTGGAGGGGACCATGCCAGCCAGTGCATCTGCGCGGGCCGTTGCGCCTGCGGGAGAGGGCCCGCGCCTGGGCGATATTGGCGATCGGGCCGGACGGCTCGGCGTCGAGATAGCCGATGTCGCCGGGTTGATCGGCGATCTGTCCGGCATCAGCCAGAACCAGGCGCTACAGGCCGAGGCGGCCCGCCGGTCTGCCCAGGAGATGGGTGCGGCGACATCCCGCCTGGCCCAGTCCATGGGGACGACGCGCGAGGCGGCGGCGGATGCGCGCCGCGTGCTCGACCAGAGCGCCGCCCAGATTTCCGATGTGGTGACGCGGGCGGCCGAAACCATGACGGTGCTGTCGGAAAGCGCGCTAGGCTTCCGTTCACGGCTCGATACGGTGTCCGACACCGTCAGGGGCGTGGAGAAGGCCAGCATGGCCATCGCCCAGATCGCCCGCGAAACCAAGCTTCTGGCCCTCAACGCCTCGGTCGAGGCGGCACGGGCCGGCGATGCCGGGCGGGGCTTTGCCATCATCGCCAATGCCGTCAAGGGTCTTGCCGACCAGATCCAGGAATTCTCGGGGCAGACCGTGGCGCATCTGGGCGAGTTGACCGAGGCGCTGGGCGGGCTCAGGCACCAGGCCGAAGACAATGCCGAGGCCGCGCAGCAGGGCATGACCGATTCCCGCGCGGCCGGCGAGGCGACTGCCACGCTCGAGGAACTGGTCGATTCGGTGGGGCGGCTGGTGACCGATATCGACACCATGGCCCAGCCGGTGGAACAGTCCATTGTCGGCTTCGAGGCCATGCAGGGCGAATTGTCGGCCCTGGCGGACGGCGTCGCCGATGGCCGGCGGCATCTCGAAAAGGCCGAGGCCCGCACCCAGACCATTCTGGGGATTTCGGAAGACTTCATGCTGTTCCTGGTCGAGGCCGGGGCGGAGACGGCCGATGCGCCGTTCATCGACCTGGCCCGGGCCAAGGCCGATGAGATTTCCGAACTGTTCGAGGCGGCGGTGGCCCGCGGCGAAATCGGCGTGGGTGAGCTGTTCGACGAAAACTACCGCGACGTGCCCGGCAGCAATCCCAAGCAGGTGACCACCCGGTTCACCGCTTTTACCGACAAGGTGCTGCCACCGGTGCAGGAGCCGGTCCTCGCCTTCGACGCGCGCATCGCCTTCTGCGCCGCAGTCGATCGCAATGGCTACCTGCCGACCCATAACAAGATCTACTCCCAGCCACAGGGCGACGACCCTGTCTGGAATGCCGCCAATTGCCGGAACCGCCGCATCTTCAACGATCGCACGGGCCTCTCGGCCGGGCGTTCGACCAAGCCCTTCCTGCTCCAGACCTATCGCCGCGACATGGGCGGCGGCCAGTTTGCGCTGATGAAGGACTGCTCGGCGCCGATCATGGTCAATGGGCGGCACTGGGGCGGGGTGCGGCTGGCGTTCAAGGTTTAGGCGCCGCGACCGGCAACGATCCGATCGGCGCGATCCTGGGGGCGCGTGATCATGTAGTGCTCGGCACTGGGCAGGAAATAATACCGCCACTCTGTCGCCCACTGGCCTTTGCCACGCGCCAATGCGGCATCAAGCGTTGAAGCAGCATCGCTTTCGATCCATAGGCGCAGGTCGTAGAGTGGGGCCAGCGCCGGATCGAGGGCGGATACGCCTTCGATGATGACGGGACGATCCTGCGCGTCGATTGTGTGAGGTGCGGCCAGTTGGCCACTTGCCCAGTCATAGGGCTGAAATTGACAAAGGCGATTGGTCGCCAGTTCGGCAGCTGCAGCAATGAAAGCGGCGTGGCGGAAATAGGGAAAGGGATAGGCTGGTAGGAGCGGACGCGGCCAAAGATCCTCGGGGATGACAAAGTCATCGAGAAAGAGGCAGACCGCGCCCAATTCACTGGCGAGCCGTTCAGCCAAAGTGGACTTGCCGGATGCCGGCAGGCCATCAATGGCGATGGTGCGTTTGCCGCCGGCTTGTTCGATGGCCTCCGCCATGCTGATCATCTGTGCTCCTCCGCATTGGCCTTGGTAAATCAGCATGGACTTGAAGTCATCCGCGCTTGCGCCTCAGTTGCCCGGCGGACCGGCGCGGTATTTGTCCATCACCGCATCGAGCCGAGCATTGGTGATGTCGGGATTGATCGCCTGCAGGCAGGGCAGAAGAACTGCCTTGTTGTCGCGTTCGCGCTGGCCGTCGAGCTCGGCTGACATGCGGGCCGGCGTGACGCCGGCAAAGCAGGTGGCAAATTGCAGCGGTGTCACGCCCAGTTCGCCGGCAACGGCCTCAACGGGCCGGTTGGGATCGTTGAGAACGGCTTCTGGCGTCGAGACGGCAAGGGCGGGGCTGGCAACGGCCAGAAGGGGCAAGACCAGAACGGTCGTTGGAATGCGGGGCATCGTGTTTCCTCCTCATGGAATGGGAAGAGGGTGGCAGCGGCACCGGGCCGGAACAAGTTAGGGTTTGGTCATGGTCTTGCCCGCTCCGTCACGGAACGGAAAGATTGCCGTAAGCCGGGGGCCAAGCTTGCCAGCTTTCCTTGACTCCCCCCGCACTTTCCCCTAAAGCCACCCCGTTCATCAGGCTTTTGCTCCTGACCAGCCGACCGGGACCCCTCGTGGTATAAACCGATCCCGGAGGCCAACATCCGCCAGCGCGTTGCGCCCGCGGGTGGGTTTTGCATTTGGCCTTTTGGACCCTATCTCTTGCGGGATTGGCCCGCGAGCGAAAAGGAACAGCGATGTTTGAGAGCTTAAGCGACCGGCTTGGCAAGATTTTCGATGGACTTCGCGGACGCGGCGCGCTCAACGCTGCCGATGTCGATGCGGCCATGCGCGAAATCCGCCGGGCGCTGATCGAGGCCGACGTTTCGCTCGAAGTCGTCCGCGCCTTTGTCGAGCAGGTGCGCGAGCGCGCCGTCGGCGCCGAGGTGACCCGTTCGGTGACGCCGGGCCAGCAGGTGGTCAAGATCGTCAATGACGAGCTGGTCCAGGTGCTGGGCTCCGATGCCGTCACCCTCGATCTCAATGCGCCGGCGCCGGTGACGTTCCTGATGGTGGGCCTGCAGGGTTCGGGCAAGACCACCACCACCGCCAAGATCGCCAAGCGCCTCAAAGATCGCCAGAAGAAGAAGGTGCTGCTGGCTTCGCTGGATACGCGCCGCCCGGCCGCCATGGAGCAGTTGCGCGTCCTGGGCGAACAGGTCGGCGTTGATACGCTGCCCATCGTTACCACCGAAACCCCGGTCGAGATTGCCCGCCGCGCCGAGCGCGAAGGCCGTCTGGGCGGTTATGACGTCCTCATCCTCGATACGGCCGGCCGCACCCATATCGATGAAGAGCTGATGGCCGAGACGGTCTCCATCAAGGAGATCGCCAAGCCGCATGAAATTCTCCTGGTCGTCGATGCATTGACCGGCCAGGACGCCATCAATGTGGCCCGTTCGTTCGATACGCGCCTCGATGTCACCGGCATCGTCATGACCCGTGTCGATGGCGATGGGCGCGGCGGTGCGGCGCTTTCCATGCGCGCGGCCACCGGCAAGCCGATCAAGCTGATCGGTGTCGGCGAAAAGATGGATGCGCTGGAGGATTTCCATCCCTCGCGTATTGCCGACCGCATCCTGGGCATGGGCGACATCGTCAGCCTCGTCGAAAAGGCCGCCGAGCATGTGTCGGCCGAAGACGCCCAGAAGATGGCGAAGAAGCTCAAGAAGGGTTCTTTCGACTTCGAGGATCTGCGCAGCCAATTGCAGCAGATGAAGAAGATGGGCGGCATGGGCGGATTGATGGGCCTGTTGCCCGGCGCCGGCCAGCTCAAGAAGGCCATGGCGGGCGCCAATATCGACGAGAAGGTCTTCGACCGGCAGATCGCCATCATCAATTCCATGACCAGGAAGGAGCGGGCCAATCCGGACCTGCTCAATGCCAGCCGCCGCAAGCGCATTGCCGCCGGTGCAGGCGTGGAAGTCTCTGAGATCAACAAGCTCGCCAAGCAGCACCGCCAGATGGCGGACATGATGAAGAAGGTCTCCAAGGGCGGCATGGGCTCGCTGGCCGGCATGTTCGGCGGCAAGATGGGCGGGATGATGGGTGGCATGCCCGATCTCTCCAAGATGGATCCCAAGCAGCTCGAAGCCATGGCCCGCCAGGCCGGTGTCGACCCCGAACAATTGAAGGGCCTGCCCTCCGCAGACCTTCCGGCGCAGAAGGCGTTGCCCAGCGACGTCAATGCGCTTCTCAAATCCTCCGGAGGTCCGGCTCTGCCCGGGCTTGGCGGAGCGCCCCGTTTCCCCGGCCTGCCCGGCCTGGGCAAGAAGAAATAACCCTCAATATCAAACCGACATAACTGAACAGGACTGACAAAATGGCTCTCAAGATCCGCCTCGCCCGCGCCGGCACCAAGAAGCGCCCCTTCTACCACATCGTCATTGCCGACGCCCGTTCGCCGCGCGATGGCCGCTTCATCGAGAAGCTGGGCACCTTCAACCCGCTGCTGGCCAAGGACGCCGAGAACCGTGTCGTGCTCGACGCCGAGCGCGCCAAGCACTGGCTGTCGCATGGCGCCCAGCCGACCGACCGCGTGCTGCGCTTCCTCGACGCTGCCGGCCTGGCCAAGCGCGAAGCCCGCAACAACCCGAACAAGGGCGTGCCCGGCGACAAGGCCAAGGAACGCGCTGAAGAAAAGGCCGCCAAGGCCGCCGCTGCTGCCGCTCCCGCCGAGGAAGCTTCGGCCGAGTAATTCCGGCCCTTGCCTGAATGAGAAAAGCCCCGGTGGAGACACCGGGGCTTTTTTGTTTGTGCGAAGCATCCCAAGTCACTCGATGTCATCCCGGCGAAAGCCGGGATCCATCCTGAGATCTCAAGATGGGCCCCGGCCCAAGGCCGGGGTGACAGCCGGTGATTAGCGGAGATCAGCGCTTACTTCTTCAGCTTCGCCAAAATCGCGGCGCCCATTTCTTCCGTCCCAACCGTCTTGCAGTTGTCCTGGGCGATGTCGCCGGTGCGCAGCCCGTCGTCGAGCACGGCGGCGATGGCGTTTTCGACCTGGCTTGCCAGTTCGATCATGTTGAACGAATAGCGCAGAGCCATGGCGAAGCTGGCAATCATGGCGATGGGGTTGGCAATGCCCTTGCCGGCAATGTCGGGGGCCGAACCGTGGACGGGCTCGTAGAAGGCCTTGCGTTTGCCGGTGACCGGATCGGGCGCGCCGAGCGAAGCGGAGGGCAGCATGCCGAGCGAGCCGGTCAGCATGGCGGCGACGTCGGAGAGGATGTCACCAAAGAGGTTATCGGTGACCATGACGTCGAACTGCTTGGGCGTGCGCACCAGCTGCATGGCGGCATTGTCGGCCAGGATGTGGTGCAGCTCGACATCGGCATAGTCCTTGGCAACATTGCGCACGACCTCGTCCCAGAGCACGCCAGACTTCATGACGTTTTTCTTGTCGGCCGAATGCACCTTGCCGCCGCGGGTGCGGGCGAGGTCGAAGGCGACGCGGGCAATGCGGTCGATTTCGTAGGTCTCGTAGACCTGGGTGTCCACGGCGCGCTTCTGACCATTGCCGAGGTCGGTGATGGTCTTGGGTTCGCCGAAATAGACGCCGCCGGTCAGCTCGCGCACGATGAGGATATCGAGGCCTTCCACCAGCTCCTTCTTGAGCGAAGAGGCCGAGGCCAGAGCGGGGTAGCAGATGGCGGGGCGCAGATTGGCGAACACCGCCAATTCCTTGCGCAAGCGCAGCAGCGCGGCTTCCGGCCGGTGCTCGTAGGGCGCATTGTCCCACTTGGGGCCACCCACGGCACCGAAGATCACCGCATCGGCGGCCTTGGCCTTGGCGACGTCCTCGTCGGTGATGGCCACGCCATGCTTGTCATAGGCAGCGCCACCGGCCAGGCCTGAATCGGTCGAAAAGTCCGTCAGGCCCTCGGCATTGGTCCAGGCAATGAGCTTTTCCACCTCGACCATGATCTCGGTGCCGATGCCGTCGCCGGGCAGAAGGAAAAGGGAATGGGTGGCCATGATGGGGAAACTCCTCGCCGTACTGGTGGGTACACCTTGGGCGCGCACATAGCGGGAAAACGCCGCCGAGCGCAAGCACGCCATGGCCGGAATCGTCCAGTCTGGGCGCCTCAGCGCTGGAACAGCAACTTGATATAGGAGCGAAAGAGCAGCACCTGCTGGGGCAGGATGCCGGGATCGTCGAGCGCCTTGCTCATGATGATGCCGCCATCGACGATGCAGCTCATCATGCCGGCGAGCTGGTCGAGATCGACCGGCTCGGCTGGTGGATAGGCCGCGGCGATGGCTTCTATGCGCTCGCGGAAGAAGGTGTTCCATTTGCGCACCGATTCCGCGGTGAGCTGGCGCACGGTGTGGTCGAACAGGCGCTCCTGGTAGCAGACGCTGGCAATCAGGCAGCCGGGGTGGCCATTGGGCAGGTCGGCCATGGTCTCGGCGAGGAGCTTGAGCCCGATCAGGAAACCCTGCAGCGGGTCGTCGGACAGTTCGGCGCCGCGACCGAACAATTGCTCGAACAAATCATCATTGGCCGCCACATAGCGCTGCAGCATTTCGTGGGCGAGGGCGTTCTTGTCGCCAAAATGGTAGAAGAAGCCGGATTTGGTGATGCCGGCCTCGGCGATCACCTCCTCGATGGACGTGGCGGCAAAGCCCTTGGTCAGCACCGCGGCCTCGGCGATGGCCAGAAGCCGCTCGCGCGTTTCCTGTCCCTTGGTGGCCTTTCTGAACATGCCCGCCCCCTTTTCGCTGTACCGCCGGTACAGTTTTGCCCCGAACCGTCCGGGAAAAAAGCTCTCTGCCCCACAATATGGGTCGCCAAGCCATTGATTTACAAAAGAAAACAAGACGGCCGCCAAGTGGACCACGAGTCCGCTAGATGGACGCCGTCATGCCGGGGCATCACTTGGGCCACGGGCGGGACGATGTAACCCCGCTCCAACAGCCAAAGCAAGTGATCAAAGGAGGCCGTGATGGCCAAGCACAGTCCGACCCTGCCGCAACTCTCCGGCCAGATGTTCGTCACCGATGGTGGTATCGAGACGCATCTGATTTTCAACAAGGGGTTCGATCTGCCGCATCTTACCGTGTTCCAGCTCAATGACAGCGCGCTGGGACGCCAGGCGATGCGGGACTATTACCAGCCCTATATCGAGATTGCCCGCAAGGCGGGGCAGGGGTTCCTCTTCGATACCAATACCTGGCGGGCCAATCCCGATTGGGGCGCGCTGGTCGGCTATGACGCGGAGATGCTGCGGGCCGTCAACATCAAGGCCATCGCGCTGTGCCGCGAAACCGCGCAGGACTTCCATGCGGCCGGTGTCCCCACTGTGGTGAGCGGCGCCATCGGGCCGCGGCGCGATGCCTGGCAATATGACGGGGCGATGAGCCTCGAGGAGGCCATGGCCTATCACGAAGGGCAGATCGCCGCCTTCGCCGAGGCCGGGGCGGACCTGGTGACGGCCTATACGCTGACCAATACGCCCGAAGCCATCGGCATTGCCAGGCTCGCCGAGGCAGCCGGGCTGCCGGTGGTCTTGTCCTTCACGCTCGAGACCGATGGGCGCCTGCCCGGCGGCAAGGCGCTGGGCGAGGCGATCGGCGAGGTCGAGGCGGCAACGGACGGCTATCCGGCCTATTACATGATCAATTGCGTGCACCCGATCCACTTTGCCGGCACCATCCGCAAGGCGGGCGACTGGATCGACCGCATCGGAGGGCTTCGGGTCAATGCGTCGATGAAGAGCCACGCCGAGCTCGACGAGAGCGAGACCCTCGATATCGGGGACTCGCAGGACCTGGCGCAGCGCTACCAGCGCCTCCTGCCGCTGCTGCCCAATATCCGCGTTATCGGCGGATGTTGCGGCACCGATCACCGGCATATCGGGGCGATCTGCCACCATTGCCTGCCCGGCACGCCTCACGGCAGCGCTGCGATCGGGTCCGCTGGCCATCACGTCCACGAGGCGGCGATATGAGCGAGGCACTAGCCGCTGCCGGTCCCTTCGCCGGCGCGCAGGCCGCGTCGCGGTCTTGGGCCAGATGGGTCGCGTGGCGGGGCCTGCGCATGCTGGCCTGGATCCGGGCGCGGTGGCGGGCCTACCAGCTCTACCGCGACAGCCAGATATTCCTCACGCGGGCAGATGAGAAGCTGCTCTATGACCTCGGGCTGGAGCCACTCGACCTGATCGAGCAGGTGCGCAAGTCCCGGGAGCGGCGGCTGAGATACGATCCCCCGCGCCTCCCCTGATCCAGAAGCCGGATGCGGGCGCCTCAGGCGCCCGCAAAGCCGTTGCGGTCGAACAGCACCCAGAAAGCGAAGATATTGGTGAGACCGTGAGCAATGCTCACATAAAAAACCGAGCCGGTGCGCCAGGCGATCCAGCTCCAGAACAGGCCCAGCGCAGCCGCGCCGCCGATCAGGGTCGCTGCGCCGCCATCGAAACTGATGCCGACGCTCATGGCCAGCGGCACATGCCAGGCCGTGAACAGGCTCCAGCCCAGCCAGAAGCCCAGGCGCGGCCGGTCCCGAAAGGTGCCAAGGAAGCCGCCGCGCCAGGCCATTTCCTCGAGCGGGCCGTTGATCGCGGCGATGAGCAAGGCGAGGTACATGCCGCCCTGGCTGAGGATGGATGTGTTGGGCACGAAATTGATGATGGCGACCGAGCCGACCTGAGCCAGGAGCAGGGGAATGAGCCACCAGTCTCGCCAGGCGAGTCTTTCCGAGAACAGGCGCCCGTCATTGCCCTTAAGCGCGTGCCAGCCGATGACCGGCAGGCAGAAGCCGAGCCAGTAAAAGGTGAGGGCAAAGAGATAGCCATATTGGGGGTGCCAGCCCGTCAGGGCCGGCACCATGAAAAACAGCGCCCCGATGAGGAGCGCTGCATGCAGGGTAAGGGCGATCTGTCTTCCGGTCATCGCCCGCTCGCAGCTCAGCTATGGCTGGTCGCCGCACCGATCCGGGCGGTCACCTCGATCTCGATCTTCATGCCTTCCTCGATCATCTGCACGATCAGCATGGAGGCGGCCGGACGGATGTCCTTGAAGACCGGACCGACCGCGGCGACAACCTCGTCGACCAGCGCGCGGTCGCCGACATAATAGACCACGCGCACCGTGTCCTGGATCGAAGAGCCGGCTTCCTTCAAGGCCTTGTCGATGGTGGCGAGAGCGTTCCTGGCCTGCTCGCCGACGCTTTCGGGCATTGTCATCGTGGCATAGTCATAGCCGGTCGTGCCGGAGACATAGACGGTGTCCTCGTGCCGCACGGCGCGAGAATAGCCGAACGTGGCTTCGAAGGGGGAACCGGTGGAAACGCGCTGGACCATTGGTCAATCAACTCAGGTTTTTGTGGAGATAATGCCGGGTGAAGCCGGGTGGATAGTCGGCGAGCGTGCCGAATTCGGTGTAGCCGAGCTTCTTGTAGAAGCCGGGTGCCTGGAATGAGAATGTGTCGAGCCAGATGCCGGTGCAGCCCTCGCGGCGCGCCACAGCCTCGGCCTCCAGCATCAGCTTTTCCCCGAGGCGTTGGCCGCGCAGATGCTCGGGAACATAAAGCAGCTCGACGAACATGCGGCTATAGCCGATGCGGGCGGTAAGGCCGCCCACGGCCTCGCCCCTTGCCGGATCGCGCAGGGCGATGGCGATATTGCGCGGAGGGCTTTGGGTGCCCCCCGTCTGTTTCTGGTTGAAGGCGATCAGGCCTTCGAGAATGGCCGCGCGCGTTTCGGGCAGCGGCTCGGGCTCGAAGACGATCTCGACCATGGCGACTAGAGCCAGGGACGCTCGGCCGCCATCTTGCCTTCAAAGGCGGAAATGGAGGGATCCGACTTCAGCGTCCCGGCAATATCGTCGAGGCCTTCGAGCAGGATCTGTTTGCGGGACGGGTCGATGTCGAAATGCAGCGTGCCGCCATCGGGCCCCTTGATGGTCTGGCTTTCCAGATCGACCGTCAGGGTGGCGTTGGAGCCGCGCTCGGCATCGTCGAGCAGCAGCTTCAACTGCTCGGGCGTCACCACCAGCGGCAGGATGCCGTTCTTGAAGCAGTTATTGTAGAAAATATCGGCAAAGCTGGTGGAGATCACGCAGCGGATGCCGAAGTCGAGCAGGGCCCATGGCGCGTGCTCGCGGGACGAACCGCAGCCGAAATTGTCCCCGGCGATGATGATCTGCGCGCCGCGATAAGCGGGCTTGTTGAGCACGAATTCGGGGTTTTCCGAGCCGTCCTCATTGTAGCGCATCTCGGAAAAGAGCGCGGTGCCCAGACCCGTGCGCTTGATGGTCTTCAGGTACTGCTTGGGGATGATCATATCGGTGTCGATATTGATGATCGGCAGGGGCGCCGCGACACCGGTCAGGGTGGTGAACTTTTCCATGGGGGCAAAGACCTCGCTATTGAGGCCGTCATGCCGCAAAAGCAGGGTTTGGGCAAGGCCAAACCGTACCGAAGCGTACGGTTAGGTGTTTCCTCTCCCGTTCACGGGAGAGGGGGACCGCCATAAGGCGGTGGAGAGGGGAGCAAGAGACCCTGAAGTGGCGGTATCGTGGGTATGGCACCCCCCTCCACCATGCTTTGCATGGTCCCCCTCCCCCGCGAGCGGGGGAGGATCGGCGCCGCGCTATCCAGCCTCAGGCCGCCAGGCTCTCCCGCGCCCCGACGCCGAGCATGATGTTGAGGTTCTGGACGGCCGCGCCGGAGGCGCCCTTCCCCAGATTGTCATAGACCGCGCAGATCACCGCCTGATTGAGCGCGTCATTGGCAAAGACATGCAGGGTCAGCGTATTGGTGCCGTTATGCGCTTGCGGGTCGAGCGCGGCGGTCTTGGCCATGGTCGGGTCATAGGGGGCGACGCGGACAAAGCTGTCTGGAATGCTGGCATAGAAGTCGCTCAGCGCTTCATGCAGGTCCTTGCCGGTCGGGATTTCGGCGGACATGTCGGTGTGGATGGGCAGCGAAGTCGACATGCCCTGGGCAAAATTGCCGACCACCGGCTCGAATAGAGGCGCGCGGCCGAGCTTGGCGTAATGGGCCATTTCCGGCAGGTGCTTATGCTGGAAGGTCAGGGCATAGGGCATGTATTGGCTGGCCTTGTCGCCCTGCGCCACGTAATCCTCGATCATCTGCCTTCCGCCGCCGGAATAGCCCGAGACGCCATGATAGGAGAGCGGAAAATCGCTGGGCAGCAGCCGCGCCTCGATCAGCGGGCGGGCGGCGGCGATCAGGCCCTGCGGCCAGCAACCGGGATTGGCGACAAAACGGGCCTTGGCGATTTCCTCGGTCTGGTCGATGTCCATTTCGGCAAAGCCATAGGCCCAGCCCTCGGCCACGCGATGGGCAGTCGAGGCGTCGATGACGCGGGTCGTGTCGTTCTCGATCAGCCGCACGCTTTCCCTGGCCGCATCGTCGGGCAGGCAGAGGATGGCGACATCGGCGGCGTTCAGCAGGCGCTTCCGCTCGTCCAGATCCTTGCGCTTGTCGTGGGCAATGGAAATGACTTCGAGGTCGCGCCGATCGGCCAGGCGTTCGCGGATCTGCAGACCCGTGGTTCCCGCTTCACCATCGATGAAAATCTTCGCGACCATTGGCATGCCTCCGTTTGGGACGCGCGGTACATGGCGCCGGCAGGGCTGCGCGTCAAGAAAATAGCGCATGAGCGGCCGGGTGGTTCCCGGCGCGGGATTGTCATGATCCCACGCCGGTGGCACTACTTTGACCAATTGGACAAAACCGGGAGAGGCCCATGACCACGCCGCACAACCATGCCAAGCCGGGGGATTATGCCGAAGCGGTGCTGCTGCCGGGTGATCCCTTGCGCGCCAAATGGATTGCCGAGACGTTTTTCGAGGCACCGCGCCTCGTCAATTCGGTGCGCAATTGTCTTGGCTATACCGGCAGCTGGAAGGGCAAGCCGGTCTCGGTGCAGGCCTCGGGCATGGGCCAGCCCTCGCTCTCGATCTATGTGCATGAGCTGATCAATGTCTATGGCGCCAAGTCACTGATCCGGGTGGGCACATGCGGGGGGCTCAACGCCAAGGTGAAGGTGCGCGACGTGATCCTGGCGCAGGGGGCCTCGACCGACAGTTCGATCGTCCGGGACCGGTTCGGCCCCTATAATTTCGCGCCCATCGCCGATTTCGGCCTGTTGCGCTCGGCCGCCGACAAGGCCGATGCCAAGGGGCTGCGCTATCATGCGGGCAACATGCTCTCCTCGGACATCTTCTATCACGCCGACGGCTTTGCCGGTTACAACAAGCTGCCCGATCACGGCGTCATTGGCGTCGAGATGGAGGCGGCGGCGCTCTATACGCTGGCGGCGCGCTTCGGCGTCAGGGCCTTGACCATCTGCACCATGACAGACTGCCTCATCACCCATGAGGAGATCGATGCCGAAGCCCGGCAGACCTCGCTCAAGGACATGGTGGAACTGGCGCTGGACGTGGCGGTGGACGCCTGATGGCAGGCGGTCGGTCCATTGCCGATCGCTTGTCCGGGGCGCTGGGGCGCCGCGACGAAGGGCCCAATGTGGCGCTGGCGGAAGACATTGCGGCGGCAAAGGACAAGGCCGGCGTGGCCGAGCTGATCGATCTGGTGCGTTCTGGCACGACGCGTCAGCGCAATGACGCGATGAAGGTGCTCTACGAGATCGGCGCGCGCGATCCGGAGCTGATCGGCGGCCATTGCCCGGTGTTTCTCGAAGCCCTGGGTAGCCGCACCAATCGCCAGGTCTGGGGCGCCATGTCGGCACTGGATATGGTGGCCGAAATCCGGGCCCGGGAAATCGCCGCCGAACTTCCAAAAATCATTGAGGCGGCCGACCGCGGTTCGGTGATTGCCAAGGATCGCTGCACATCGCTGCTGACCAAGCTCGCCCGCGCCGGCTATGCCGATATGGCCGTGCCCATTCTGGTGGAGCGCCTGAAGAGCGCCGCCCCCAACCAGTTTCCGACCTATGCGGAGGAGACGGCCAGCGTGGTGACGCCGGAGGCGAAGCCGGGCCTGATCGAGACGATCCGGGAGCGGCTTGCCTCCATGAGCCAGCGGGCCAAGCGCGAGCGCATGGAAAAGCTCTTGCGCAAACTCAATGGATAGACGCTTCTCGGGACGTTCCGAGAACGAAGATAACGGAGGCCGGTTTGGCTCTGGTTGCAATGATCCTTGTGGGGCTGGTGGCCCTTATCCATCTCTATATCGTGTTGCTCGAAATGCTCTGGTGGGACACCCCACGCGGCCACAAGGCTTTCGGGCTCAAGCCCGACTTCGCGCGGCAGACCAAGGTGCTGGCGATCAATCAGGGCGCCTATAACGGCATCCTCGCGGCTGGTCTCATCTGGGGCCTGGTGCATCCGGACCCGGCCTTTGCCTGGCAGATCGAACTGTTCTTCCTCGCCTGTGTGGCCGTGGCGGGAATCGTGGGTGCGGTGACGTCCAGCCGGAAAATTCTCTTCATCCAGACCGTGCCGGCGGTGATCGCGATTTTGGCGGTGGTGTTGGCTTAGGAACGGGCCCCCTCACCCGGCCTTTGCGGCGGGTGAGGGGGCCTTGAGGGTCTAACCCTGCGCCAGTGAACCCAAAACCCGCACCCAGGAGCGGATGCCGCGGTGGAAGCTTTCGAGGTCGTATTTCTCGTTGGGCGAGTGGATCTGGTCGTCCACATGGGCAAAGCCGATCAGCAGGGTGTCGAGCCCGAGGATCGACTTGAACTCACCTGCGACCGGGATGGAGCCGCCCGAACCGGTCACCACGGCCGGCTTTTTCCATTCCTCCGACAGGCCCTTGAGCGCCAGGCGCAGATAGTCGCCATCGGCCGGCACGGTGATGGCCGGGGAGCCGCCATGGGGGGTGAATTTCACGCTGCAATCAGGCGGGACCATCTTTTCGACATGGGCGCGGAAGGCGGCGCGGATCTTGTCGGGCTGCATGCCCGAAACCAGGCGGAAGGAAATCTTTGCCGATGCCTTGGCCGGAATGACGGTCTTGAAGCCGTCGCCGGTATAGCCGCCGATCATGCCGTTGATTTCGCAGGTGGGACGCGCCCAGAGCATTTCGAGCACCGAGCGTCCCTGCTCGCCGGCGGGCACGGAAAGACCGGCCTCACCCAGAAAGGCCTTTTCGTCAAAGCCGAGCCCGGCCCATTG
This sequence comes from Devosia salina, assembly GCF_019504385.1. NCBI lineage: Bacteria > Pseudomonadati > Pseudomonadota > Alphaproteobacteria > Hyphomicrobiales > Devosiaceae > Devosia > Devosia salina. The sequence continues at coordinate 3,988,968 of NZ_CP080590.1, read as the reverse complement.
CGCCTTGAGCTCGGGCGAGATTTCGGCCACGTCGTCATAAAAGCCGGGCAGGGTCACCGAGCCATCGGGCGCACGCAGGCTGGCGATGATCTCGGCCAGCACCTGGTTGGGGTTGCGCGCGGCATTGCCGAACATGCCCGAATGCAGATCCTTGTTGGCGGCAGTGATTTCCACCTCGTCGGCCACGAGGCCGCGCAGCATGGTGGTGATCGAGGGGGTCTGGCGGTCCCACATGTCGGTGTCGCAGACCAGCGCGATGTCGGCCTTCAGTTCCTCGGCATTGTCCCGCATGAAGGGCGGCAGGTTCTTGCCGCCGCTTTCCTCTTCGCCCTCAAGCATCAGCGAGACGCGGATGGGCAGCGACCCGGTCGCTTCCTTCCAGGCGCGGCAGGCCTCGATGAAGGTCAGCATCTGGCCCTTGTCGTCCGAGGCGCCGCGCGCCACGATGATCTTGCGGCCGTCCTTTTCGCGAATCTGCGGCTCGAACGGATCGGTATCCCACAGGTTGAGCGGATCGACCGGCTGCACGTCATAATGGGCATAAAAGAGCACATGCGGCCCGGCCTGTTCGGGGCCATGAGCCACCACCACCGGATGGCCGGGCGTCGGGCGGGCGGAGGCGTCAAAGCCGAGGGCGTTGAGTTCGCTGGCGATCCAGTCGGCGGCCTTGCGGCATTCGGCGGCAAAGGCGGGGTCGGTGGAGATGGACTTGATCCGCAGAAGATGGAACAGGCGCTCCAGGCTTTGGTCGAGCCCCGCATCGACCTTGGCGAGGACGGCGTCGATGGTTGCAGGGCTGGTCATGGAATAGTCCTTGGGTCACGAATCCGGATATGGGGCGCACCATGGCGCGGCAAAGCCGGCGCTGTCCAGCCCGGCGGGCGGCGGTGTTATTGTCATACTAATACGCCTGTGATTAGGTCGAGCGAACAGATTTGGAAGTGGAGCGGCAATGGACAGGTCCGGTGGACGCGCGCGGCATTCAGGCGATCTCATTGCCGCGCTCTCCGGGCGTAGTCCGGCCCGCAATCTGCATTCCGACGTGCTCTGGGCGCTGGGCCTGGCCATCGTGTCCGGCACCTATGCCGAAGGCGCGATCCTGCCCTCGGACAGCGAGCTGCTGGAGCGCTTCGGGGTGTCCCGCACAGTCTTGCGCGAGGCGCTCAAGACCCTGGCGGCCAAGGGGCTGATCGAGGCGCGGGCGCGCATCGGCACACGCGTGCTGCCGCGCAATCGCTGGAACCTGTTCGATGCAGACGTCCTGGCCTGGTTCTTCGAGCTGGGACCGGAAGTGTCGTTCCTCAGGAGCTTGGCCGAGGTGCGCATCGGCATCGAGATCGAGGCGGCGGCGCTGGCGGCGGAGCGGTGCGGTCCGGAGGAAGCGGCCGGATTGATCGCCTGGGTGGACAAGATGGCCGGATCCGAAACGCCGGCCGATTTCGCGCGCTATGACCTCGAATTCCACAAGGCCGTGGCGGAGGCCTCGGGCAATCCCTTCATGGCCTCGATCAGCGCGCTGGTGGAAATGGCGCTGACGGCGGCCTTTACCATTTCCTCGCCGGTCAACGATCCCGAGGCGCTCGGCGTCACCGTGGGCGTGCACCGCCGCATCGCCGAGGCCATTCGCGATGGCGATCCCGCCGAAGCGCGGCTGGCCATGCGCGACGCCATCGCGCAGGGTTTTGACCGCGCGGCGGGGCGCATGGAAAAGGGCGAATAGACGCCCGCAAATGGAAGAAAAATGGTGGAGCTGAGCGGGATCGAACCGCTGACCTCGTCATTGCGAACGACGCGCTCTCCCAACTGAGCTACAGCCCCTCACCAAGGCGGTATATGGACAAAATCGCGGGCGAGGGCAAGGGGTGGGGCTCGTTGTTTTTCAGACCAGGCGGCGCTCGATCAGGCTGGCCGTGGTGGCGGCGACGGACTGGCTGGCGGGGACCAGGGGGCGACCCAGCAGGGCAATGGCGGCGCTCGAATCCAGCGCCTTGAGCACCCCCAATTCGTTGACAATGCCGCGCACGTCGCGGTCGAACAGGCCATAGAGCCGCACCGCCCAATCGGGCATGTTGAGGCGCGGCACCTTGCGGCCGGGGGCTGCCTTGCGCACGATATCGGCGACCTCGCCCATCAGCATGGGGCGCTCGCCCATGGGGAAGCGCCGGCCGCCGGCACTGTCCTCGGTCATGGCCTTCACATGAGCCTCGGCGATGTCGCGCACATCGACAATGACGAAGGGAATGCGCGGCAGCGCCGGCACCGAACCATCGAGCAGGCGCTTGACCATGAGCGCGGAGGTGCTGGGATCCTCGTCAAGCAGGGGCCCCAGAATGGCGCTGGGATTGATGGTGGTGAGATCGCGCTCGCGCCCGGCGGCCCGCATGATCTCCCAGGCGCGCCGTTCGGCCAGGGTCTTGGATTCGATATAGGCGTTGACGCCGCGGCCCTCGAGATCGGTCCAGTCGGCGGCAGTGAAGGGGCGCGTGCGTGCCTTGTCATGGCCATAGGCGATGGCGGCCATCGAAGAGGTCAGCACGATCCGCTCGACCCCGGCCCTGAGGGCCGCCTTGAGCGCCCGTTCGGTGCCTTCGACGGCCGGGCGGATCAATTCGTTCTTGTCCTCGGGCAGGTCGATGACGAAGGGCGAGGCGGTGTGCTGCAGATAGCGGACCCCCGCCATGGCCTCGTCCCAGCCGGCATCGGAGAGCAGGTCCAGTTCGACGAATTCGAGCCGGGAGATGTCGGCGCCCGCCGCCTTGAGACTGGCGCGCACCTTGTCGGCTTTGGCCAGCTTGCGCACACTGCCCCGCACGGTGTAGCCAGCCTTGAGCAGGGCCAGGGCAACATGGCCGCCCAGAAAGCCGGATATGCCGGTGAGCAGGACGCGGTCAGCATGGTTCTGGGTCGATTGGGACATGGGCATGGTCTCCTGTTCAATTGAACGATATATACGGTAATCGTTCAATTCGTTCAATAGTGGCCGGAGAAGATGGCGAGATGCAGGACGCAAGGCAGGCAGAAAAGCGCGAGCGCATCCTTTCGGCAGCGCGGGAGCTGTTCCTGCGCCATGGCCTGCGCGCCACCAGTATGGAGGCGATCGCCCGCGCCGCCGGCATGGCCAAGCCCACGCTCTACGCCCAGTTCGCCGACAAGGATGCGGTGTTCCTGGCCATTCTCGAGGTGCTGATCGCCGACAAGCTGGCCAGTTTCGATCTGGCGATGGCCGGTCCGGGGCCGCTGCCCGAGCGGATCGGGGTGGCGCTGGCCGCTGAATTCGGCGTCATTGCCACCGCCATTGCCGGCTCTGCGCATGTGGACGAATTGTTCTCGGCGCACCGGCAGGGCGCCGGCCTGTTTGCCGAATCGGATCGCAAGGTGCGCAACCGGCTTGAAGCCGAGCTGACGTCGGCTGGCGCCGCCGAACCCGTGCGTCTTGCCCGGCTGCTGCTCGATGCCGCCTTCGGGGTGGCGCAGAAATCCATCGCCGCCGAGACGCTCGAAGACGATCTGAAGCTCCTGGCGCTGCGGCTGGTGGCGCCGGCATTGCCGGCCCCAAAGCCTTAGCGCGCCACCCTGGCCCAGGCGCCGGTCTTCTCGCTTTCGAAGATTGCGTCGATCACCCGCATGGTCGCAATGGCGTCCTCGATGCCATAGGGCAGGGGCGCATTGCCCAGCACCGCCTGGGCAAAGGCCTCGGCCTGCTCGGTATATTGATCACAGGCCGGCAGGATTTCGCGCCGGGCCAGCGTGCCATCGACAGTGCCGCTGTGATCGACAGTGATGGCGGTGGGGGCGTTGGGCGGGGCATTGAACGGGATGACAATCTCCGCCTTGGCGCGGGTGCCGAAGATTTGCACCCGCTGGTGCGGCGCCGCCTGGGTGGAACAGGTGAAGCTCAATTGCCGGCCCTTGCCAAAATCGGCCATGACGCTGGCGAGGCGATCGGTACCGAAACCGGGGTCGCGCTCGACCAGCGAGACGACGCGCTCGGGTTCGCCCTCGAAGAAATAGCGACCGGCCGTGATCGGGTAGCAGCCGATATCCATGATGCCGCCACCGCCGATATCGGCCTGATTGCGCACATTGGCGGGGTCGACATTGTGATAGGTGAAGACCGCATTGATGGCGCGGACCTCGCCCAGTTCGCCCGAACGGATGATTTCGCGCATCCGCTGCCATTGCGGGTGGAAGCGCACCATGAAGGCTTCCATGAAGACGATGCCCTTCGGAATGTCGCGCAATTGCTCGGCCTCGGCGGCCGAAAGCGCGATGGGCTTTTCGCACAGCACATGCTTGCCGGCCCGCGCCGCCGCCAGCGTCATGGGCACGTGCAGATGGTTGGGCAAGGGATTGTAGATGGCGTCGATCTCGGGATCGGCGAAAAGCTCCTCATAGGAGCCATAGGCCCTGGCAATGCCGAGCTGATCGGCGGCGGCGCGGGCTTTTGCGGCGTCGCGCGAGGCGATGGCGACCACCTCGGAACTGGGCGAGGCCTGGATGGCGGGCGTCACTTTCTGCATGCCGATATTGGCGGTGGACAGAATGCCCCAGCGGATCTTTTGCGATGTCATCTTGCGCTCCCTCACATGCAGCACTGGGGTAGCCCCGCTGGCCCCAGAGGCGCAAGGGGGCACTCACCGACAAGTCATCGGAACGGCGTTAACCCTGCCCCATGCTGCCGCGATTCTGCCGGGATGCTTGTGTTAACCTCCTCTTAAGGGCCCGGTGGCGGGCCATCCGGATCGGGGTCCCCATGCAGCTCAAGCCCAATGCCTTCCGCCTGCACGAAACCGCGCGCGGCGTCGAAACCATGAGCCGGTTCGCGCTGGCGGTACTGGCGCTGGCCTCGGGCGTCTATACCTATCTGGGCGTGCGTGGCCTGCTCGACGGGTCGGCGAGCTTCGTGTTCTTTGCCGCCATCATCTATTCGGCTGCGGTCTCGGTCGCGATCTATGCCTTCTGGACCTATATGATGCGCTTCATCCCGCTGGTGATCAGCGGCGTGCAGCGGATCAGCCTGTTTCTCACCATGCTCATCGGCTGCGCCATGATCGTGGCCATGAGTTCCTGGCTTAACGCGGCGGCGCTGGCCGGTTCGGCAGCCCTGGAACAGCATATGGCGGTGACGCTCCAGGGCTATGCCGAGGATCTCGACCGGGCCCATGCCAATGCGCTGGGCAGCCAGAGCCTGTTGCCCGATGTCGAGCGGGCCGCGGCCCGCTTTGCAGCCCTGGCGCAGGACGAGCGCGACAGCGGCGCGCTGACCGGCACCCAGGGTTCGGGCAGCGTCGTGCAATTGCTCAGCCAGATGAGCACGCAGATGACCCAGCTTGCCGGCACGATCTCGGGCTCGCGCGAGGAGGTGGCGGGGCTCTTCACTCAAGGGTCCGAGCGGTTGGCGTCGATGCGCGAGCTGGTCTCGACGCCCGGCCAGATCGAGCCGCGCTCCGATGCCTTCCAGGCCGAGGCGGTGCAGCTCTCCGCCATCATTGCCGCGCTGGAGCAGACCGACATTGCCGCCTCGGTGAAGCGCGCCGCGACCGATCTTTCGGCCGGGTTCATCGCGCCGGTGGCCGATGGCCGGGTGGGCGACCTCGCCGCGCGGCAGAACCAGGTGATGGCGACGGTCGAGGCTTCGGTCGATGCCCAATCGGCGGCGCTGGTGGCGGCGGCCGACGAGATTCTGGCAACGCCAGCAGTAGAGCAGCGGCGCTTCGTGCCCCTGTCCTCGGCCGAGGCCGTCATCCGCTACTGGAGCGATTTCATCCCCTCCTGGGCCGGCGCCATTTCCATCGACCTGTTGCCCGTGGTGCTGGTGCTGGTCCTGATGATCGTCAATGACGCGATGCGCCGCGAGGCCGAGACGCTCAAGGAGGCCGAGACCATTACGGCCGCGGAAATGCTGCGGGCCATGGCGCTTTACCGCCGCATGGAGGCAGAGGGTGCCGCCGAGGCGGCCGCAGCGCTGGCGCCGAAAATCGAGGAAGTGGACACGCCGCCAGTGCCCGACGAAATCGCGCCGGAAGACAAGACCGTGGCCGAGGACGGCACGGTTACGCCCATCGAGGCAGCGCAGCGCAAGCGCGGCGACGGACCGCGCCCGGCATGAAGACGGACGCCAATGCCCGCGCAGTGGGGGAGGAGGGGCCCTTCTATCGGCGTCTGGTCGCCAGGCTGGCGCGGATCGAGGACGGGTCGATCCTGCGCTTTGCATTCTTCGCCCTGCTGGCCGGCACCGCGGGGGTGCTCTATGTCGATTATCGCGAGTTGAACGCACAGGCACCGGCGGCGCTGACCCTGATGCCGCAGCCCATCCTGCCGCCGGCGACCAGCGATGATGGCGGCGGGCGGGCGCGTCCGGCCCTCAACACTCCCCCCGAGGTACTCGACGAACCCTTGAAGATCGAACTGACCGGCGGAGGCGTATTGCGGCTGACCGGAACCATCGATCCGGGCGCGGCGGAAAGATTTGAACAGGAGATCGCACAAAGGGGGGAATATGTGTCAACCGTGCTGCTGGATTCGCCCGGCGGCTCGGTGGACGATGCCCTCGAAATGGGGCGTCTGATCCTGGAAAAAGAACTCGATACACTGGTGCCGGATGGCGCTTTGTGCGCCTCGTCCTGTCCGCTGGTGTTTGCCGCGGGGCACGAGAGGATTGCGGGTCGGGATGCGGCTATCGGGGTGCATCAGATCTATGCGGCGGCGCTGAGCGCCTCCCCGGTGGATGCTCTGAGCGTTGCGGGCGTGGCCATGGCGGATGCGCAAAGTGCCACGGCCAGGATCACCCGCCATTTGAGCCAGGCTGGCGTCGATGCGGCGCTGTGGCTGCATGCGCTGGAGACACCGCCGGACCAGCTTTACTATTTTTCGCCTGAGGAGATGGAGCGTTACAGGCTCGTCACCCAGCTGGCGGATAGTTGATCGGAGAGGCGGGAACCGGCGCAGAACCGGACCGTTTCACGAGGTGACAGACGAGGAGGCCATTTATGTCACAAGCCCATCTGCTGACCCGGCATCGGGATATCCAGAACTGGGTCAATGACCGCCAGGGGCGGCCGGCGATCGCGCGGGTGCGCGACCGGTTCGGCGAGCAGCGGGCGCAGCTCAAGCTGCGTTTTGCCCATAATGAAGAGGGACGGGAAGATGTGGGCATGAGCCCCGTCTCATGGACGGCCTGGCTTGCGGAGCTGGACCGTCAGCAACTGGCGCTGCGCATCGAGCCCACCGGCGATTGCGCGCTGGTATCCCGGCAAGTCATGAACTGATTGTGCCGTTTACGCGCGCGGCCGCGAGTGGCCGCGCCGGTTCGCTGAGGACTGTGCGCACGCAGTCGCGACCATCGGTCTTGGCCTGGTAGAGGGCGGCATCGGCCCGGCGCAGCAGGTCGGACAGGTGATCGGACGGGACGAACTGGGCCACGCCGAAAGAGGCGCTGACCGTGCGGTCGACGCCCATATGGCCGCGCGGCCCGGCCCGGAATGCATTGCGGACAGTTTCGGCATAGAGCCTGCCGGTGGCCAGATTGGCGCCGGGCAGGAAGGCCGCGAATTCCTCGCCCCCCAGCCGACCCAGCACCGCGTGAGGTGGCGCGCAGTCGCGGAGCACGGCCGCGAATGCGGCGATGACCTCGTCTCCTGCGGCGTGGCCAAAGGTGTCGTTGATCTGCTTGAAATGGTCGAGATCGGCCACGATCATCACCGCAGGGACCCCGGAGCGCGCCGCCAGGGTCAGGGCCTTGTCACCCCGGTCCTCGAACCCCCGCCGGTTGAGCAGCGTGGACAGCGTGTCGGTTTCCGATCGCGCCGTCATGTCTGCCATGACGTCGCGGATGATGATGAGCAGCATCATCAGGCCATTGGCGATCAGCAGCACGGCGCCCACGGTCTGGGAGACGGCGGCATAGGTGGAGCCCATATAGGCCTGCGGCGCAGCGCCCGAGCCGATCAGCATGGCCAGCACCGGCTTGGCGAGGAAATGCAGGGCCGAAATGAAGTAGATGACCAGAAGGGCCAGGTCGAGCGCGCGCTTGCGCGGATTGGCGAGGATCACCCCGACGCCAATGGCCTGAATCACGGCATAGGGCGCCTGATAGAGCAGATTGCGGACAAAACTGGCCCGCGGCATGTCGAGAATGGATAGGTTAAGCAGGAGCGAGGCCAGCACCGCCACAGCCAGGAGCAGCCAGGGCGGGTTGAGCCGATAGTGATGGGCGAGACCCACCACGCAGCCGGCCAGCGCCAGCAGAAAGACGGCGAAGATGCCGAAGCTCAACAGCCGGTGGTCCTGCTGGAAGGGCAGGATGAACTCGAACACCACATTGAGCACGCCGAAGCTATAGGCAAAGGCCAACCAGCGCGCGCCCAGCGCCGAGCGCTGGTAGGCGGCCACGACGCCGAAGGCGGTGGCAAAGATGCCCGCGACAAAGAGGTTGATGGCGAGCACGAAGGCTGCAGCGCTCATGAGGATGTCCGTCCCTGGATTGCCCCGATCCTAGCGAGCGGGGCAAAAGGAGTCGTTAACGAACCATGCCTCAGGCGCCCGGGCGGGGAGCGACTCCCAGGGCTTCGGCGAGGAGCGCGAAGGAGCGCCGGCGCAGCGCATAGGAATGCACGGTGGTGGTGATCATGACCTCGTCGGCCCCGGCGGCCCGGGCCTTTTCGGCAATGATTTCGGCCAGTTGCTGCGGGTCGCCGACCAGCCACAGGCTCGACTGGTGTTCGATGACCTGTTGCTGCTGCGGCGAAAGAACGCGGGCGGCTGCGTCCTCGGGCGGCATCAGGTGGCGCTGCTCGCCGGTCACGAACAGGGCCCAGCTCACCGCCTGCGAGGTGGCCAGGAATTTCGCCTCGTCCTCGGTGGGGGCGCAGATGGCCGAAAGACAGAGAATGGTTCGCGGCTCGGGGAAGTCCTCTGTCGGCTGGAAGGCCTGCCGATAGGCCGCAAAGGCGGGCGCGGCCGGGGTGTGGCTGAAATGGGCGGCAAAGGCATAGCCGAACCCGAGCTGGCCGGCCGCCTGGGCGCTCGCCCCCGAAGAGCCGAGCAGCCATTTGGGCGGCAGGGAGATGCCGCCGGGCGAGACCGGCACCCGGGAAAATGGATGATCGGGCGGAAAGCCCTCTTCGTCGAATGCCATCAGTTCGGCCAGATAGGTGGAAAATTCCTCGCCGCCGCCGCTTCTGAGGGCGCGCATGGCATAGCCATCGCCGCCCGGCGCGCGGCCAAGGCCCAGATCGATGCGGCCCGGATGGAGCGCCTCGAGCGTGCGATAGGCCTCGGCGATGCGCAGCGGCGCATGGTTGAGCAGCATGACGCCACCCGAGCCGACGCGGATGTTGCGCGTGGCGGCCGCGGCGCTGCCGATCAGGATTTCCGGGACCGAGGAGGCAATCGACGGCATGCCGTGATGCTCGGCATACCAGAGGCGCGTATAGCCCAGAGCATCGGCCGTCTGCGCGAGGATGACGGTTTCGGCCATGGCCTGGGCCGTGCTGGTGCCTTCGGCTATGGGGGCAAGATCCTGAAGCGACAGGGCAAAGGGTGCGGGCATGATCGGAATTGGCAAAAGGAAAGGGACGGAGAGCTTCTATCGGTAAATTACGATGAAATCGAGACCCGGCGTGGCTGCCTCGCAACAATGAGAGGTGATTGGCCGTGCCCGCATTGACTCGATAACAAGACTGCGCCCTTTACTATCGTCTGTCCGAAGAGGTTCCCGCTCGTGTCGATGCTGCGCATTTCCCTGTTGGCCCTGGCCCTGTCGGCCGCCTGTAGCGGGCCCGCGCAGGCGCAGAGCCTGCTGTCGCCCGAGCCTTTTTCGGACATTGTCGACGAAATCCGCGTTGGCCTGCATGCCCATAGGGTTCACCACGCGGCGCTGCCCTTTCTGGTCAATGAGTGGCAGCTGAACGGGGTCGAGGATATCAGCTTTGATGTGCTCTTCACCTCACCCGATGTCGACGTCTTCCGCTGGATCGGCTCGCCCCGGCCCGAGGTCGGCACGACCATCAGCCTGGCGGGGCGGGACAGCCTGGTGCATGCCAATCTGACCTGGCAATTGCCGGTTTTCGATACGCCGATCTATCTTGAGGCCGGCCTGGGTGCCGCCATCCATGACGGGGCGCTGACCGGGGCCGCGCCGGGCCGGCAGAATTTCGGCTGCCGGGTCAATTTCTACGAACGCTGGGGCGTGGGCATGCATGTGAGCGACAACGCCACGGCAACCTTGACCTATGAGCACACCTCCAACAATGACTGGTGTGCGGCCAATGATGGCCTTTCCAATTTCGGCCTCAGGCTGGGCTGGAAGTTTTAGGGCGCGTCAGATTTGATCGGAATCGGCGGTTCCTGCGCCTCCCTCCCCCTTGAGGGGAGGGATCGAGGGTGGGGGTGGTTTTGTGGGTCGCCGATGGACCCCCTCCCCCAGCCCCTCCCCTCAAGGGGGAGGGGAGCCACCAACCGCGCGTTTCCATCAAAAACTGACAGAGTCTGGCCGGGCCTAGGCTACCTGTCCGGCGGCCCAGCCCGAAGCCCAGGCCCACTGGAAATTGTAGCCGCCCAGCCAGCCGGTGACATCGACCGCCTCGCCGACGAAATAAAGGCCGGGCACAGTGCGAGCCATCATGGTCTTGGCGTCGAGCCCGGTGGTGTCGATGCCACCCAGTGTGACCTCGGCGGTGCGATAGCCCTCCGAGCCGACCGGTTTCAGGCTCCAGCGCTGCACCCTTTCGGCCGCGGCAATCAACTTCTTGTCGGACATGTCGCCGATCATGCCGGGCTGGTCGATCATCTCGCCAGCCAGTTGCGCCAGCCGCTTGGGCAGCTTGTCGCCCAGCACCGTCTGCAGGTGCAGCTTCGGGGTCGCCTTGCGGGCGGCGCGAAACAGTTCCAGCGCATCCTCTCCCGGCAGCAGGTCGATGAGGATGCTGTCACCCTCGCGCCAATAAGAGGAAATCTGCAGGATGGCCGGACCGGAAAGACCGCGATGGGTAAAGAGCAGCGCCTCCTCGAAGCGGGTCTTGCCATGGCTGACAATGGCATTGGTGGAAACCCCGGCCAGGGGCTTGAGCTGCTCGAGTGCACCGGGCTCGAAGGTCAGCGGCACGAGGGCAGGACGGGTCTCGGTGACCTTGAGGCCGAACTGCCGGGCAATGTCATAGGCAAGGCCGGTGGCCCCCATCTTGGGGATGGACTTGCCGCCAGTGGCCACCACCAGGCTCGACGCGGTGACCCGTCCATCGCCGATCATGACATCGAAGCCATCTTCGATGCGCTCGATGCTGCCCACTTGCCGCCCGGTCCAGATGGCAGCGCCGGCGGCGCGCAGATCATTGGTCAGCATGGAAACGACCTGGGTCGCCGGGCCGTCGCAGAACAATTGCCCGAGGGTCTTTTCGTGAAAGGCGATGCCTTGCTTCTTCACCCGCGCGATGAACATGTCGGGCGTGTAGCGCGACAGCGCAGAGAGCGCGAAACGCGGATTGCTACTGAGAAAGCGTTCCCGACCCAACTGATGGGTGGCATTGATATTGGTGAAATTGCAGCGCCCGCCACCGGAAATCCGGATCTTTTCGCCCGGATCGCGCGCATGGTCGACCACCAGCACCTTGCGGCCACGCTTGCCGGCCTCGATGCCCGCCATCATGCCGGCGGCGCCAGCCCCCAGGATGATCACGTCGAAATCGGGCATGGTCATCTCCTGTGCCGGCTGCGTACCGCCCGGCCGTAGCGCGCCGGCAGCCCCTTTAGCAAGGGCTGTCGGCGGCCGGTCAGCTTTCGGCGTGCTGGTAGGCGACGGGCAGGGTTATTGTGCAGGGCGTCGGCCCGGGAGCGGTCGCGACCGCCCGGATGGTGCCCGACAGGCGCTCCGGCGCCTCGACGATGAGGTCATAGGTGGCGAACATGGCGTCCGACCCCGGCAGTACGGCCCGGTAATGGCCGGGCCCGATTTTGAGCCAATTCACGCTCTGGTCGGGAAGCGCCTGGCCCGGGTCGAAAGGCGTGGCAAAGGCGATGTCCCCGCTCTCGGCCAGCCGCAGGCCGGACATGGCTCCCTCCACCCCCGGCGGGCAATTCTCGGCGCTGCCCGAGCCGATGGTGACCGACCATTTGCCGTCGCGCGGCTGGATGTCACCCAGATCGGGAAAACTGGAAATGATGGGCGGCTCGCCCCTGCCGCCGAACAGTATATTGATTTCCTCGGGTGTGCGCTGCATGTCGACATAGTCGACCGCCTCGCCGGCATTGTTCCTGAGGAACACCACCGGCTTGCCGAAGCCCTCGCCCTCGAGCGTGCCGAGCTTGTTGAGCAGCCTGTCCATCTCGGGATAGGTGAAGGGGGTAACAAAACCCTGGCAGCCGTCGCCGCCATAGCAATAGAGCGCCAGGACCCGTTCCGGGCCGTCCTGGGCAAGGGAAAAACTCGTCAGGGCGCCCCAAAGCGCCAGGCCGATCGCAATCCGCATGTTTTGTGGTCTCCAAGCCCCCTTTGGAGAATAGACCAGAGGCCGGGACGGGCGGCAAGAGTGGCGCCAAGCATTGACTCTTTCCTATTTCAGAGTATGAGAAGTCCTGCTTTTCCAAAGGAAGCATCGTTCGTCATGTGCAGCCGCAGCCGCAACATCGCAGCTCTTGCCACCACCCGGTTCACTACCGGGGGCATGCCGGCCATGACCAAAACCACCAAAACCGCCTGACGCTTTTCCCCGGGTCGCACTCCCGACGGGGAGAGGCTCAAGAGCAATAGGCCGCGATGGATCGATCCAATCGCGCGGGGGCGGAAATGGTAAGGGACCGGAGTTCCATCATGGGTTATCGCGTCGCTGTCGTCGGGGCCACAGGCAATGTGGGCCGCGAAGTTCTCAACATTCTGGCCGAGCGCAAGTTTCCGGCCGACGAGGTCTTCGCGCTGGCCTCTTCAAAGTCCATCGGCAAGGAATTGTCCTATGGCGACAAGGTGCTCAAGGCCAAGGACCTGCAGCATTTCGATTTTTCGGGCGTCGACTTCGCCATCATGTCGGCGGGCGGCTCGATCTCGAAGGAATGGGCGCCGCGCATTGCCGCGGCCGGGGCCATCGTGATCGATAATTCGTCCTATTGGCGCTACCACTCGGACGTGCCGCTGGTGGTGCCGGAAGTGAACGGGCATGTGCTCGAGCGCTGGCTCAACGATCCCAAGCGCACCAATATCATCGCCAATCCCAATTGCTCGACCGCCCAGCTGGTGGTGGCGCTCAAGCCCCTGCACGACGCGGCCACCATCACGCGCGCCGTGGTTTCGACCTACCAGTCGGTGTCCGGCGCCGGCAAGGAAGGCGTGGACGAGTTGTGGAACCAGACCAAGGGCATCTTCGTCAATGACAGCCCGACCCCGGGCAAGTTCCCCAAGCAGATCGCCTTCAACGTCATCCCGCATATCGATGTGTTCATGGAAGACGGCTACACCAAGGAAGAGTGGAAGGTGCTGGCCGAGACCAAGAAGATCCTCGATCCCAAGATCAAGGTGACCTGCACGGCGGTGCGCGTCCCGGTCTTTGTGGGGCATTCCGAAGCGGTCAATCTCGAATTTGCCAATCCGATCAGCGCCGACGAAGCACGCGACATCCTGCGCGAAGCGCCGGGCATTTCGGTCCTCGACAAGCGCGAGGCCGGTGGCTACGCCACGCCGGTGGAATGCGTGGGTGAATATGACACCTATGTCAGCCGCATCCGCGAGGACGTCACGGTCGAAAACGGCCTGGTGCTGTGGGTGGTCAGCGACAATCTGCGCAAGGGCGCGGCGCTCAACACCGTCCAGATCGCCGAAACCCTGATCGAGAAGGGCCTGGAGAGCCGCAAGGCCGCCTGATAGGAGCAGGGGGCGGTCCGTTCGAATCGCCCTCTTCCTTGTTCCTTGATTGAAAGGAGCGGCACATGCCGCTTCGCCATATTCTCCTCGCCCTTCTGGTGGTCGCCATCTGGGGCTTCAATTTCGTCGTCATCAAGATGAGCGTCGAGGCTTTTCCGCCCATCTTGGCGGCCGCGCTGCGCTTTGCCGCTGCGGCGTTCCCGGCCGTGCTGTTCGTGCGGCCGCCCAAGGCGCCGGCATGGCTGGTGATCGGCTTTGGCCTCACCTTCGGGGTGGCGCTCTATGGCTTTCTCAACCTGGGTCTTGCCTGGGGCATGCCGGCGGGGCTCTCCTCGCTGGTGCTGCAGACCCAGGCCTTCTTCACCATGGTGATGGCCTTCCTGCTCCTGGGCGAGCGCCCCAGCCGTTTTCAGATCATCGGCGCGGCCATTGCCTTTGCCGGCATAGGGGTCATCGCCTCGGAACGGCTCGAAGTCACCAATCTGATGCCGCTGGCTTTGGTGCTGCTGGCCGCGCTGAGCTGGGGCCTCGCCAATGTGCTGACCAAGAAGGCCGGCAGGGTCAACGCCATCTCCTACACCGTGTGGGGCGTGCTGGCCGCGCCATTGCCGCTCCTGGCCCTGTCCCTGGCGACCGAGGGTTGGCCGGCCATATCCGCGGCGCTGGCCGGATTTTCCTGGATGGATGCGGCACTGATCGCCTTTCTCGCCTATCCCGCAACGCTCCTGGGCGGCGGCATCTGGAGCTGGCTGCTGGGCCGCCATCCGGCTTCCGTCGTCGCGCCGTTCACGCTGCTCGTGCCGATAACGGGGCTGGCTTCGGGCTATCTGGTGCTGGGGGAGACCATCACCGCCATTGAAGTGCTCGGCGCCGCGCTGGTGATCGCCGGACTGGTCGTGACCTTGCGCCGGGCCAGGAAAAGCGAGCCGCCGATCCGGCTCGACTGAGCGGCCGGAAATGGCCGCCCATGGGGCGGCCACCAGAGGGTCAGTCCGCGCTGTCGGTCAGCGAGGTCGTGGGACCGGCAGGGGCGTCGGGCTGCATGGCGCCATTGTCCATCGGCATCGGGGTCGGCGTCGCGTCCGGCGCCGGCAAGGCACTGGGTTGCAGGCCAGCGAGCTCGTCGGCGTTGAGGCCGCCATTCATGTCGAGGTCGGCAGCCATGAATTCGTCGTGGGTGATGTCGGGCCAGACGGCCTGCAGCTCCTCAAAGCTCAACTCGCCGCTGGCATCGGCATCGACATCGGCAAAGGTCAGGGGAGTCTGGGCAAGGGCGGGCGTGGCCGCCAGGGTCAGCGCGATCAGGCTCAGGGTCAGCTTGTTCATGGATATGTCTCCGGAATTGGGGTGTCTTCACCCCGGATCAAGAAGGCCGCAGCCACCCCGGGGGGCGGGGTAGCTGGCTGACTGCCCCGTGCTGCAGCCGTCTGCGCGGGCGAAGGCTTAGGGTAACCTCCGGCCGCTGGACCGGCCGCACATTGCTGCGCGGAAATCTTTGGGGGCGCTTTCCGGGAGCACGTCGCAGGGGCAGGGAGGATTACTGCGCGGCAGGCGCAGCGGTGGTGGCGAGATAGGCCTCATATTCTTCGGCCGACAATTCGCCATTGCCGTCGGTGTCGGCGGCGGTGAACGCCTCTTCGGTCAGATCCGGCCAGGCCACCTGCGCTTCGGCAAGCGAGACACCGCCATTGACGTCGGTGTCCACCGAGGCGAAGTCGGTTGCGGCCTGGGCCATTGCGGCGCCCGAAAGGCCGAGGGCGAACAGCGAGGTCAGTACGATCTTCTTCATGGTCAAACTCCATGTTGACTTGGGAGGAGGCGGCACCGGAGGACCCGGCGCCGACGGGTCGCTCTCCGGCGGCCCGTGACCAAAACAATCGTCGTCCAATGTGGCCGGTCATGGCCGGCAGATGGGCGCGGCTGGACAAATCTCGGGGCGATTTTCGGGCGCGGCAAAGGGCCCGCATTGCGGCCCCCTGCAAGTTGCGGTCAGGGCGCGGCCGGGCCGATCGCAGATCCCGGTCACGGGTTAGTGATCACGATTGCGGCCGGGCCAGTACAGTTTTGCGGCAAAAACCGGAACAAGCGCGGCCGGGCCAATGGTCGGGCGCCCGGCATGGTCGCCCGGCAATGCTTCAACGGGACGGTTAGAGGACCGGGCGGATGAAATCGCCGTTATTGTCCATGATCCACAGCTCGCCGGTCGAAATGTCGAACCAGGCGCCGTGCACGGCCAGCTTGCCCTCGTCCTCGAGCTTGGCGACATAGGGGAAGGTGCGCAGGTTGCGGATGGAATTGCGGATCGAGATGCGCTCCAGCGCCGTCTGCCGCTCGGCCTCGGTCATCAGCGTGTTCTGTCCGAGCTGCCCGGGCAATTCACCCAGCATGCTCATCCACTTGCCAATGAAGTCGCCAGCGTCGAGCGGCTTCATGTGCGGGTCGAGGGCGGCCTTGATGCCGCCGCAGCGGCCATGGCCCATGACCACGATATTGGAGATGGAGAGCCCCTTGATGGCAAATTCGATCGCCGCCGAGGTGCCGTGCTGGCCGCCATCGGGCTGGTAGGTCGGCACCAGGTTGGCGACGTTGCGCAGGACGAAGAGTTCGCCCGGGCCGGCATCGAAGATCATTTCAGGCGCCGCGCGGCTATCGCAGCAGGCAATGATCAGCGTGGTCGGCTTCTGGCCGGTTTCGGCCAGGTCGCGAATGCGCTCCTTCTCCCGGGCGTAGCGTCCGGACATGAAATTGGCGTGGCCATCGAGCAGGTGCTGAGGAAAGCTGTGCATGAATGCTCGATTAGCTGTAAGAGGCGACAAGATCAATCGCCGGCGTGTGATCGTCGGCACATGGGGGACATGCATGCAGATCTACCGTTTCCTCACGGGCGAGGATGACAGCGCCTTTTGCCACAAGGTGACCAAGGCGCTCAGCGAGGGCTGGCAGCTGCATGGCGGGCCGACCTATGCCTATGACGCGGTCAGCAAGAAGATGCGCTGCGGCCAGGCGGTGACCCGCATTGTGCGCGACCAGCCCTACGACCCGGACAAGAAGCTGGTGGACTTCTGACCGGCCGCAGGCAAAATCGCTCCGGTGGAGCGATTTTAGGTCAGGAGGCCACGAGACCTATGGTCGAGTGGCGAGGGCGGGCCGCAGGGCCATTCGGTCCGGTGGAGCCTTTCAAGCCGAGAAGACCACGTCAGCTAGGCTGGCGTGGCGAGGGGCCTGTCTCACCCCAGCCGCTCCAGCGCCAGGTGCTGGAGCAGCAGAATTGTCTTGGCATCGACGATGCGGCCGTCGCCGATCATGGCCAGTGCCTCTGCCATTGGCAGTTCCACCAGCTCGATGTCCTCGCCTTCGGCCACGACACCGCCCCCGGCATGGCGGCGTGTCGTCTCGTCATAGTTGCCGATGAACAGGCTGACCTTTTCGGTGAGCGAGCCGGGGCTCATGTAAGCGTCGCACACATGGCGGATGGCGCGCGGGGCGTGGCCGGTTTCCTCCAGCGCCTCCCGGGCGGCGGCCTGTTCGGGGTGGTCGTCGCCGGGGTCGAGCAGGCCGGCGCAGACCTCGAGCAGGTCGGGCTGGTCGGCGTTGAGCATGGGCGGGTAGCGGAACTGGCGCACCAGCAGCACCGTGTCGCGCGCCGGATCGTGCAGGAGCAGGGCGGCGGCGTTGCCATGGTCATAGACCTCGCGCACCAGCCGCTGCACCGCGCCGTCGCGGCGGCGAAAGTCGATGCTGGTGCTGGTCAACAGGCCCCAGCCTTTGGCCAGCGTCTCGACGGCCACCACCTTGATCCGATCCTGCATGCGGCTCCCCTTGATCGCTTTGGAATGAATTCGAGAATTCCTGGGGATCGCTTAGCCCGGACCCGGCCTCATGGAAAGGCCGGGTCCGCAGGCATGGGTTGGGCAGCGGCGGAGGGTAGGGGGAAGAGCCCTAGAACTCGTTCCAGTCCTCGGCGGCGGCGCCGCCGAAATAGGCCTTGGCCGCCTTTTTCACCTTGCCCAGCAGTGCGCGGGCGCCGGGTTCGGCGGGCGCAGCCTGTCGTGCGGCCGTGGCAACGGGCCTTGAGGCCTTCGTCCCGGCCGCCACCGCCGGCATGTCGAGGGTAAAGGTCTCGACAATGGTGTCGAGCTTGCCGGCCTGGCCCTCGGTCTGTTCGATCGAGGCGTTCATCTCCTCGACCAGGGCCGCATTGTGCTGGGTCATCTCGTCCATCTGGCGCACCGCGACATTGACCTCGGCAATGCCGGAGGCCTGTGCCTGGCTATCGCTGGCGATGGTCTCCATCACGGTCGCGGTCTGGCGCACCCCTTCGATGATATCGCCAAGGCGGCCGGCGACATCGGCGACCAGCCGCGTGCCATTGCGCACTTCGCTGGCGCTCTGCTCGATCAGCACCTTGACCTCGGCAGAGGCCTGGGCAGCGGACTGGGCCAGGCGCCGCACTTCCACGGCCACCACGGCAAAACCCTTGCCGGCCTCGCCGGCGCGCGCCGCTTCTACCGAGGCATTGAGGGCCAGGAGATTGGTCTGGAAGGCGATGTCGTCGATCAGCCCGATGATGTTGGAGATCTTGGAGGAGGAGGTCTCGATGGCGCTCATGGCGCTGGTGGCCTCGTCCATCACGGCGCTGCTGGCTTCCACCACATGGGTCACCTTGTCGGTGCTGCTGCTGGCATCGCGGGCGCGCTCGGCATTGAGCGAGACGGTTGCGGCCATCTGCTCCATGGCGGCCGATGTCTCCTCGATGGTTGCGGCCTGGCGGGTGGTGCGTTCGGAGAGATCGTTGGCGCCGGCGAGGATTTCGGCGGTCGCGGTCTTGAGGGCACGCGAGGTCTCGCGCAGATCGCCCACCATTTCGGCCAGCTTGTCGGCGACATTGTTGGTGGAGGATTTGAGCCGGTCGAAGGCGCCGGCATAATTGCCGCGCATGCGCTCGCGCAGGTCGGCGCGGGCCAGTGCCCCGAGTACGGTTTCGGCCTCGTCCAGCGCCGCTTCGATGGAATCGAGCATGGCGTTGAGATTGTCGGAAATGCGGTCGATCTCCGGATCGTCGTGCCGCTCTTCCATGCGCCCGGAGAAATCGCCCTGCATCGCCCGGGCGATCAGGGCATCGAAGGCGGACTGGAAGCGGGCCATCATCTCGGCGCGTGCTTCGGTGGCGCTGGCCTGGACGCGCTTTTCGGCCTCGGCCAGGGCCACCTGGCGGCCATTGTCGCGGAAGGTCTCGAGGGCCCGGGCCATCTCGCCCAGTTCATTGCTGGCGGTGGTTCCCGAAATTTCGATGTCGTAGTCGCCGTCCGAGAGGGTGCGCATGGTCTGGGTGAGCCCGGTGATCGCCTTGCCCAGCCAGCGTGCGGTGACGATGGCCAGGGTCACGCCGGCCACCAGGCCGACAATTCCGGCCGCCAGGATGATCAGGAACTGCAACCCCTGCTGGGCTTCGATCTGCGGCCCGAGCGTGTTCTGCGCCTCCTTGGCGCGGTCGCTCATGGCGCCATAGAGTTCACTCATGGCCACGCCCAGCGCCCGCATCTGCGCGGTCTCGGGCACCGCTTCGGGGTCGGCGCCGCCGGCGATGGCCGAAACCAGCTTGGTGAAGGCGGCGTCATATTGCTGGGACTGGGCGGTGACGCTGTCGATGGCCTCGAGCGAAACCGGGTCGTGCTGGAAAAAGGCCAGGCCGTCGGCGTCGGTGGTGCCGACATCGAGGATCATCTCGCGCACCCTTTCGGCCTTCTGGGCCGTCGGGTCACGCAGATATTCGGCGAAATCCTGGCGCAGCGTCTCCACGTCGCGCACATAGTCGTTGATTTCCAGCGATTGTCGCGAGGCCTGCCGATACTGGCCGAACAGGGTTTCGGCCGAGTGCATCATCACAATCGCGGTTCCGGCGAGCACGAGGATGATCGTGGCGACGCTGGCGAAAGCGGCATAGAGCCGCCCTTTGACACTGGAAATCAGGCCCATTGTGAATTCTCCGTAACTGTCCCTAAATTCCACGGAGGAGGCTAATATTTGTTTACCATATCGGCGGTTTCGCCCAACTCACGCGCATCTGGCTCAGAAAAGTGGCGGTACGCCTGCGCAAATCGAACAGCCTGTGCGGTATGCGAACAAAGTGCGCATTGCGCCGAAAGTTGGACGCTTCCGTCGGGTCGGGGCTTTGATTTCGTAACCATTGGGCGCTAAACGTTCGAACCATTCCAAACTGGACGCGGCAACTGCGCCGCCTCAGGAAAGGCCCCGGATACGCCCCATGTCGGTCAGAGCCCGCCCCACTTCCCCGCATCTGCAGATCTATCGCTGGACCGTCACCATGACGATGTCCATCCTCCATCGCATGACCGGCATCGCCAATTATGCCGGCATGGCCCTTCTGGCCCTCTGGCTGGTGGCTGCGGCCGCCGGGCAGGAGACGCTGACCCAGGTCAACTACATCTATGGCAGCTGGTTCGGCCAATTGGTCCTGTTCGGCTTCACCTGGAGCCTGGTGCATCACATGTGCGGCGGCCTGCGGCACTTCGTGTGGGATTTCGCCGTGATGATGGAGCCGGGCCAGCGCGAGACTATGGCCTGGGCCACTTTGGTCGCTTCGGTGATCATCACGCTCCTGATCTGGACCCTATTTGTGTGGATGGCCTGATATGCGTGAAACCGTGACAACCACCCAGACCATCGCCAATCCGACATCTCACTACGGGGATGCCAAGGCATCCACCCGTCACTTCATTACCCAGCGCACCACCGGCGCCATCAACACCGTGTTCCTGGGGTTGCTGCTGTTCATCGTGGTGCGCCTGGCGGGGCAGGATCGCACCGACGTGGCGGACCTGATCGGCAGCTGGTGGATCGGCATTCCGCTGGCAGCGCTGATCTGCGTGGTGGCCGTTCACATGCGCAATGGCATGCGCGATACGCTCGAGGATTATACCCACGGCGCCATGTATCGCCTGCTGATGCTGCTCAACTCGCTTTTCTGTCTTCTTGTCGCGGTGGCCGGAGCCGGCGCCGTGCTCAAGATCGTGTTCTGGGGCTGATCCAATGGCGAATTACGAACTGATCGACCACGAATTCGACGTGGTGGTGGTTGGCGCCGGCGGCGCGGGCCTGCGCGCCACGCTGGGCATGGCCGAACAAGGCTTCAACACCGCCTGCATCACCAAGGTCTTCCCCACCCGCAGTCACACCGTCGCGGCCCAGGGCGGCATTGCCGCCTCGCTGCAGAATATGGGGCCGGACAGCTGGCAGTGGCACATGTACGACACCGTCAAGGGGTCGGACTGGCTGGGCGACAATGACGCCATGGAATATCTGGCGCGCGAGGCCCCGGCCGCCATCTATGAGCTTGAGCATTACGGCGTGCCCTTCTCGCGTACCCAGGAAGGCAAGATCTACCAGCGCCCCTTCGGCGGCCACATGACCGAGTTTGGCGATGGCCCGCCGGTGCAGCGCACCTGCGCCGCCGCCGACCGCACCGGCCACGCGATCCTGCACACGCTTTACGGCCAGTCGCTGCGCAACAATGCGCAGTTCTATATCGAATATTTCGCGCTCGACCTGATCATGGGCGAAAATGGCGAATGCCAGGGCGTGATTGCCTGGAAGCTCGATGACGGCACCCTGCACCGGTTCCGCGCCAAGCTCGTCGTGCTGGCCACGGGCGGCTATGGCCGCTCCTATTTCTCGGCCACCTCGGCCCATACCTGCACCGGCGACGGCAATGGCATGGTGGCCCGCGCCGGCCTGCCGCTGCAGGATATGGAATTCGTGCAGTTCCACCCCACCGGCATCTATGGCGCCGGCGTGCTCATCACCGAGGGGGCGCGCGGCGAGGGCGGATATCTCACCAATTCGGAAGGCGAGCGCTTCATGGAGCGCTATGCCCCCAATGCCAAGGACCTGGCGTCACGCGACGTCGTGAGCCGCTGCATGACGCTCGAAATCCGCGAAGGCCGTGGCGTCGGTCCCAAGAAGGACCATATCTATCTGCACCTCGATCACCTCGATCCCAAAGTGCTGCACGAGCGCCTGCCGGGCATTACGGAATCGGCCAAGATCTTTGCCGGTGTCGATTTGACCCGCGAGCCCATCCCGGTGCTGCCGACGGTGCACTACAATATGGGCGGCATTCCCGCGAACTATCACGGCGAGGTCCTCAACCCGACCGCCGAGGACCCCAACCGCATCGTGCCGGGCCTGATGGCCGTGGGCGAAGCGGCCTGTGCCTCGGTGCATGGCGCCAACCGCCTCGGGTCCAATTCACTCACGGACCTGGTCGTGTTCGGCCGCGCCGCGGCCCTCCGCGCCGGCAAGGTGCTCGACAAGGCCGCCCCCGTGCCGGGCATCAACAAGTCGGAAGACGAGAAAATCCTCGCCCGCTTCGATCGCCTGCGCAACGCCAATGGCTCCCAGCCGACGGCCAAGCTGCGCGACGAGATGCAGCGCACGATGCAGGCCGATGCCGCCGTGTTCCGCACCTCGGACTCGCTCAAGAACGGCGTCAAGGCGATGACCGAGATCTATGCGCGCCTGCCCGACGTCAAGGTCACCGACCGCTCGTTGATCTGGAATTCGGACCTGGTGGAAACCCTCGAGCTTGAAAACCTCATGACCTGCGCCATCGCCACGGTGGTGTCGGCGGAGGCGCGTCACGAAAGCCGCGGCGCCCATGCCCATGAGGATTTCCCCAATCGCGACGACCAGGAATGGCGCAAGCACACCCTGGCCCGCGTCGATGTGGGCAATGGCGCGGTGGACCTCAGCTATCGTCCGGTGATCACCGATCCGCTGACCCCGCAAGACCAGGGCGGCATCGACCTCAAGAAGATCGCCCCCAAGGCGCGGGTGTACTGAGCGCCATGTGTCACCTCTGCGAAGAGCGCAGTCACGACAGCTGGCGTCAGGCCGGGCCCGTCGCGCATGCTCCAAAGCCCAGCCAGAATGGCGACACCCGGCCACCCGCCCCGCCCAAGCCCGCGAAGGAAGGCAAGTAGAACGCGCATGATCCGTTACCTCGCTGTCCTGACCGCCGCTTTCGCTCTGGCCGCCTGCTCGACCAGTTCGACCAACTTTGCCGCCAGCGGCAATGCTGGCGCGGCCGGCAGCACCTTTGGCCAGAACGAGCAGACCAGTTATGGCAATAACAGCGTTGTCACTACCACCAGCCAGATTGATCCCTCGACCGGCCAGCGTGTGATGACCGGCGGCAGCTTCGTGATCGGCTCGAATGCCAATATGGCCGGCATGGCCAATGCCATGACCGGCAAGTGGACGCTGAAGGACAAATTCGGCCGGACCTGCACCTTTGCCCTCTCCACCAGCCCGCTGAGCGGGGCCAGCGGCGCCATGCAGGCGGCGCAGTCGGGCTTCTGCTCGAGCGAGTTTTCATCGGTCGCCGGATGGATGAGCGCCGGCAATGGCATCGCGCTGACCAATAATACCGGCGCCATCCAGGGCCAGCTCATCGCCGACGGCCAGGGCGGCTATGAGGGCAATCTCAACACCATGTTCGGGCCCGGCGCCGTAACGCTGACCCGTGGCGGCTTCTAGGAGGGATGAATGACACGACCAATCGTCGTCCTCGCATTGCTGCTGGGCACTGGATTGCCGGCCTTCGCCGCGGCGCCTACCGCGGCGCAGAAGGATGAATTCTACCGCGTCTGCATGGGCATCGCGCAGGATGCGCGGCTGTGCGGCTGCAAGGCCGATGCGGCGATGACGCTGATCGACGAACGCTTCATGGGGGTCGTGATTTCGTCGATGAAGGGCGGCTCGCCCGCCGCATCCGACTATGACGCCTACAATACCTATGTCGCCCGATCGAACCAGGTCTGCAAGCCGAACTACTGATCGGGCGAAACCGACATGCCTTGGGGTCGAAGACCCCGGAGTTGAGAAGGAAGAGCGAAGAAAATGGCCGAACTGACATTGCGCAAGGCCGACCAGCCGCAGAAGGGCAAGACCTGGCCGAAGCCAGAGGGCGCCACGCGCCTGCGCGAGTTCCACATCTATCGCTACGATCCGGACAGCACCGACAATCCGCGCATCGATACCTATTTCGTCGATCTCGACGATTGCGGCCCGATGATCCTGGATGCGCTGCTCTATATCAAGAACCGGACCGATCCGACGCTGACGCTCCGCCGCTCCTGCCGCGAGGGCATTTGCGGTTCGTGCTCGATGAATATCAACGGGCTCAATACCCTGGCCTGCACCAAGGGCATGGACGACAGCTCCGGCCCGATCAAGATCTACCCCTTGCCGCATATGCCGGTGGTCAAGGACCTCGTCCCCGACCTCACCAATTTCTACGCCCAGCACCGCGCCATCGAGCCCTGGCTCAAGACCACCTCGCCCACGCCGGACAAGGAATGGACGCAGTCGATCGAGAACCGCGCCAAGCTCGACGGGCTCTATGAATGCATCCTGTGCGCCTGCTGCTCGACCTCCTGCCCGTCCTATTGGTGGAATGGCGAGAAATATCTTGGCCCCGCAGCGCTGCTGCAGGCCTATCGCTGGCTCATCGACAGCCGCGACGAGACCCAGTCCGAGCGCCTCGACAATCTCGAGGACCCGTTCAAGCTCTATCGCTGCCACACCATCATGAACTGCGCCAAGGTCTGCCCCAAGGGCCTCAATCCGGCCAAGGCCATCGCCCAGATCAAGAAGATGATGGTCGAGCGCAAGGCGGCCTAGAGCGCTTTCAGCAAAGGTGGACACCACTTTTGCGGTTCGAAAGCGTGACAAAACAAAGAGATAGAGCTCCCGTTCTGAGTTAGAACGGGAGCTCTAGGGTTCAGACGCCGATTGTTCATGAAAAAACCCCCGGTCCATGCCGGGGGTTTTGTTTTTGGGTCACGGTGTGTGGACGGCAGAATGCGACGCCGCTGGGGCCGTTGAGCCCATACGACCAGACAACCAAAACCTGCTGTCTCCCAACCCACCGCGCGTCACCCTCGGGCCTGACCCGAGGGCTCTTCACTTGACGATCTCGTCACAGAGGTCGCGCCCATTCAGACTTGTGTCGCTTCATAGCGCCCCTGCCGAAACGCCAAAGTACAGAGCCCTCGGGTCAGGCCCGAGGGTGACGATCCGAGGGGTGGAAACAAAGAGACAAAACCGGAGGACCGATTTCGATCCCTTTGCGGTCGTTCGGGCTAAGCTGATAGCCACCCGAAAGCTGCCGTCATGGTGTTCTGGGGACGAGTGTGGTTCGACGCAATGATGATACAGTTAGGGAAATCGCGTAGAACTGGAAAGTCGATGAGATGATGCAGGTCGATGAGACACTCGAAGCTTGGAGTGCAACATTGATGACAAGCATTCCCGTTGGCGGATTAATTTCCCGAAATCCCATCGTCTACAAATGGAAATCGACTTTTCGGGTATGGATGCTACGTGAGGTGGTGGCTTGGCGGTTGGTGGACCTCTTGCAGCAGTCCCAGGTCCTCTATCACCAGTCGCATATCCTCGGTGCTCGGATATTGCTCCGGAGCGCGTTCGAGACGCTCGCCACGCTGATCTATCTCAACCAACAGATGCGGCGCGTGATTGAAGGGACGCTGGACTTCAACGCCTTCGGAGAGAAGACTTCCGTGCTGCTGCTAGGCGCGCGCAACAACCCCGATGCTCCAAAATCGATGAATATCGTGTCCGTGCTAGAGAAGTGCGACAACGAGTACCCAGGTCTCATGGCGTTTTACGCAGACCTCTCCGAGAGCGCCCATCCGAGCTACGAGGGCTTCATGAGGGGCTATTCCAAGGTTGACCATGGCGAATACGAGACACATTTCTCGAACAATTGGTCGGAACGCTACACCGATGGTCATCTCGAGAGAGTAGCCCTTTGCATGACCACCTTTGACCACGAGTACAATGAGGTCTGGCCGGATCGTATGGCCAGGCTGGAAAGGTGGATCGAGGAGAATGACGAGGCACTTGCAAACAGTCGCGTAGAGGACGGAAGATAAGGTCACCAAGAGCTGACCCTCGCCTCCCCACCCCATTCCCCCCAAAAAGCGAACGGCGGGATCGAGGCCCCGCCGTTGGTGTTTCGTCTGCTGAACCCGTCTAGCGCAGGATGATCTTGCCCTGCTCATAGAGCGTGCGGCAGTCCTCGGCGTCGTGTTCCAGATCGCTGTCGAGCAGCGTCGTGGCCGAGCCGGGGCCTTCGAAGCGCGGGTCGTCGCAGATATTGTCATTGGCGTAGGACGATGAATTATCCCCGAAATTGACGCCAGAAGTGTCATAGGGCGCGCCCAGGATATAGTCGGGCTGATAGACCGATTTGATCGAAATGTCGCCAGAGGCTTCAAGGGCCTGGCAATCGCTGGCATCGGCCTGGACATCGGCGCTGGAGAGCTTCTTGGCCATGCCGGGGCCGGTGAAGCGCCAGTCGTCGCACTGGCCGTCATTGGCCCATTCCGAGCTGTCATTGCCATAGTCGAAGACGCCGCCCAGGTCGCTGGCCGACTTGAGCGCGGCTTCGCCGGCGATGAAGGCGGCGCGGCAGTCGCTGGCGTCGTGCATGCGGTCGACATCGGACGGATCGCCCGCCACGCCGGGGCCGACAAAGTCGGGGTCGTCGCATTCATTGTCATTGGGCCAGTTGCCATTGTCATCGCCGAAGTCGATACGGGCGGCCAGGGCCTCGAGCACCGAACCGGGGACCGTGCTCATCGGTTCATCCGGTGCATCTTCGGCCAGGGTCACGGTGCCGTCCTCGAAGGCCTGGCGGCAGTCGCTGGCGTCCTTCATGATATTGACGTCGTCCAGTTCGCTGGCCATGCCGGAGCCGGCAAAGCGCGGATCATCGCATTCCTGGTCCTTGGCCCATTCGGAACTGTCGTCGCCGAAGTCGATATCGGCCATTGGGGTGGTGCTGCCCTCGCCGGCAAGGGTGATGGTGCCGGCCTCATAGGCGGTGCGGCAGTCGGTGGCATCCTTGCCGATATCGATGTCTTCCAGTTCGGCGGCCATGCCGGTGCCCGAGAAACGCGGGTCGTCGCATTCCCCGTCCTTGGACCAGTTGGAACTGTCATCGCCGAAGTCGATGTCGCCGCCAGCCATGTCCGTGCCGGCATCGCCTTCCACCAGGGTGATGGTGCCGGCCTCGAAGGCGGTGCGACAGTCGGTGGCGTCCTTGCCGATATCGACATCTTCCAGCTCGGCAGCCATGGCCGAACCGGTAAAGCGCGGATCGTCGCATTCGCCGTCATTGGCCCAGTTGGAGGTGTCGTCGCCAAAATCGACGGTCCCCGTTCCCTGCGCCAATGCAGGGGCGGACAGGCCCGACACCATCACCAGCATGACGCCGGCCAGGCCCAGTCGTTTGGTGATTGCACGCATCGCTCGTTCTCCCTCAACCCTCAGATGTAGCAATAGTGGTGAGCGCACATTACAGCGGCTTTGCGGCGGCCAGAAGCGGGAAAGCTAGCGATTTGCAGCGCGGGCCCGGTTGTCGGTTCGGGCAAAAAGGATCGCCCCCGCCATCACCAGGGCCGTGCCCAGGGCATGAAAGGGGGTGAAGGCCTCGCCCAGGACCACCACCGCCAGGGCGATGGTGACGATCGGTCCGAGCGAACCGGTGGCCGAAGTGGCGCGCGCGCCGATCCGGGAAATGCCGGCATTGAGCAGGAACGAGGGCAGCACGGTGCCGAAGATGCCCAGCATCAGGCCCAGTGCCCAGACCTGGGGCTGGTAGGCGAGATAGGGCCCGACGCCGTCCAGCACCAGGCTTTGCCCGATCGCCAGCACTGCGGCGGTGGACATGCCGATGCAGGTGAAGAGACCGGCGCCGAGCACCGCCATGCGGCGCTTGGCCAGATGCTGGTAAAAGGCGAAGGTGACCGCCGAGCCGAGCACCAGCGCCGTGCCGGTCAACAGGCCTTCGGGCTGCACCGCCAGGTTCCAGCCGAAAATGATCAGCAGCCCGCCATAGGACAGCGCCATGGCCGGCACCAGCGCCCAGTTCATGCGGTCGCCAAAAAACCAGACACCGAACAGCAGCACGAAGAAGGGATAGGTGAAGAGCACCAGCCGCTCATATTGCGCGGTGACATGGGCCAAGCCGGCAAAATCGAGATAGCTGGAAACAAAATAGCCCAGCGCCCCGACCGCCATGGCCGGCAGGACCTGTCGCGGCGTCAGCCTGGCCAGCAATTGCGGGTTGCGGCGCAGCAGCGAGACCAGGATAGCCAGATAGACGGGCAGGGCAACGAGCATACGCAGCGCCAGGGTCGCTTCGGCAGAGACATGCTGGGCATAGGCGAGCTTGGCGAAAATGCCCTTGGTCGAAAACAGCGCGGCGCCGGCAATTGCAAAGCCATAGCCGACGAGGTCGATCCGGCCGGGGATCAATGCCTCTTGCGGTGATTGGGGCTTTGCGGGTGATCTGGTGAACATGGGCGGGGTCTTTCTGGCCGCTCCATGGGGTCAACCGGACGCCGCAGGGAGCGGGCCGGTTGGTGCCAAATGCTGGATGTCAGCCTTCGGTCCGGGCCCGTGAGGGACGGATGAGCCAAAGAATCGAAATCAGAATCGTCGGGCGTGAAGACATGGCCCATTGGATAGGCCCTGACTTCGTGGCAGCCAAGCCGCGCAAGGCCAAATCCGTCCATTCGGGGCAATTCAGCCGCGCGGATGGGCGTTCGTGTAGCTTTCCAGCAGGCGCTCGGTATCGACGGCGGTGTAGATCTGCGTGGTGGAGAGGCTGGCATGGCCGAGCAGTTCCTGGATGGCGCGCAGGTCGCCGCCCTTGCCCAGCAGGTGGGTGGCAAAGGAATGCCGCAGGGCGTGCGGCGTTGCCGAGGGCGGCAGGCCGAGCGCGGAGCGGAGCTGGGCCATGCGCAATTGGATGAGCCGCGGCGACAGGACGCCCCCGCGGACGCCGCGGAACAGATTGTCGTCCGCCCCGAGCTTGAACGGGGCGAGCTCGAGATAGGTGTCGATCGTCTGCCGCACCGCCGCAATCAGGGGCACCATGCGCACCTTGCCGCCCTTGCCGGTGACGCGCAGCGTATCGGTTTCGAGGTCGGCCCTGGTGAGCGCCAGGGCCTCGGAAATGCGCAGTCCGGCGCCATAGCAGAGCGAGATGACCGCCATGTCGCGCGCCGCCACCCAGGGGCGGTCTTCCAGCTCATTGGTGGCGTCGATGGTGCGCTTGGCCTCCACGACCGTCAGGGCCTTGGGCAGGGAGTGCGGGACCTTGGGGGTGCGGATGACATTGAGCGCCTCGGTCGCCAGCGTCCCCTCACGCTCGAGAAAGCTGAAAAAGCTCTTGAGCGCGGACAGGACGCGCGCCAGCGAACGCGAGCCGAGGCTCTCGCTGCGGCGCTGGGCCATGAAGGCGCGGATATCGGCGCCGCGCAGCTCCTTGAGGGCCGCGAGCGAGACCGGACCGCCCATATGGCCGGACAGGAAGGCCATGAACTGTCCAAGGTCGCGGCCATAGGCTTCGAGGGTCTTGGGCGCGAGGCGTCGCACGGACCCAAGGTCACGCAGCCAGGCATCGATCTGGCTGCGGACGAAATCATCGGTGGCAAAGGCGCTGTCGGTCATGGGTGAAGTCTATGCCGGCGCTGGTGAACAAACCCTAGTCGAAGGGGGCCCTGCCGCGCCCATCCCAGTCTTCGCCAGGAGTTGGAAGGCCGAGATCGGCGTAGAGATAGGCCGGCAGTGGCGCCGGGCGGCGCCTGACCCGGCTGCGTCCGACCAGCCAGTCGTAGAAGCTGGCGGAGCGGGCAATGCCGGTGATCGTTGCGGTTTCCTTGTGGAACATGTGCTGCTTCATGACGTCCTCCCGTTTCATCCTGCATGAACATTAGAAGAACATCACGTCAGGGAATGTCAGCAGGCCGCGCCAACGGAATCGCTTGCATTGGGGCTCCGGCGATGCGAACAGAACAGGCACAGATGATCGATCGTCCTGACATTGTCGCGGTGATGGTGGGGGTGGCCGTGGAGGGCCCCTATAGCTATAGCGTGCCCGCCGGCATCTCGGTGGAGCGCGGCTCCATCGTCGCCGTACCGCTGGGGCCGCGGCTGATCCTCGGCGTGGTCTGGGGACCGCCCAAGGACATGATTGCGCATAATCGGCTGCGCGACATCGCCCATGCCTATGACGTGCCGCCGCTGTCCGAGGAATTGCTGAGGCTGGTCGAATGGGTGGCGCGCTATACGCTGACGGCGCCGGGCCAGGTGCTGCGCGGCGTCCTGCGCTCGCCCGAGGCGCTCGATCCGCCCAAGCCGGTGGTCGCCTATCGCCGCACCGGGCATGAGCCGGAAAAGCTCACCCCGGCACGGCTGCGCGTGCTCGATTGCCTGATGGACGACATGGCCTGGCCCAAGCCGGCACTGGTGGGTGCCAGCGGGGTCTCTTCCTCGGTCATTGACGGGCTGGAGCGGGCGGGCGCCATCGAGAAGCTGGAAATGCCGCCGCCGCCGGTGGTGATGCCGCCCGACCCCGATGATAATCCGGCAAAACTCAATCCCGAGCAGCAAAGAGCGCTGGACCAGATCCTCGCGCTCGATGCCCGCCAGTTCGGCGTGGCCCTGCTCGATGGCGTCACCGGCGGCGGCAAGACCGAGGTGTTCTTCGAGGCGGTGGCCGATACGCTGCGCGCCGGGCGGCAGGCGCTGGTGCTGCTGCCCGAAATCGCCCTCACCAATACCTTTATCGACCGCTTCACCCGGCGCTTCGGCACGCGGCCGGCCGAATGGCATTCGGACATGACCCCGGCGCAGCGGGCCAAGGTGTGGCGTGGGGTGCTGGAGGGTTCGGTGCGGGCCGTTGTGGGGGCGCGCTCGGCGCTGTTCCTGCCGTTCCGGGAACTGGGGCTCATGGTGCTCGATGAAGAACATGACGGCGCCTATAAGCAATCGGACGGCTTTACCTACCATGCCCGCGACATGGCCATTGTCCGCGCCAATCTCGCCAATGCGCGGGTGGTCTTGTCGTCGGCCACGCCCTCGGTGGAATCGCGCAACAATGCCAATCACGGTCGCTACGCGCATGTGACGCTCGAAAGCCGCTTTGCCGAGGCGGCCATGCCCGATGTCACGGCCATCGACATGCGCACCGATGGGCCGGAAAAGGGCGAGTGGATCGCCCCGGCGCTGGCGCGGGAGGTCTTTGCGGCGCTCGACCGGGGCGAGCAGGCGCTATTGTTCCTCAATCGGCGCGGCTATGCACCGCTCACCCTCTGCCGCTCCTGCGGACATCAATATCAGTGCCCGGACTGTTCGAGCTGGATGGTGGAGCACCGGTTTCGCGGCGTGCTCATGTGCCACCATTGCGGGCATGAGATGCGGACGCCCAAGGCCTGCGGGGAATGTGGGGACACTGACAGTCTGGTCGCCGTCGGTCCGGGCGTCGAACGGGTGGCCGAGGAGGCCGCGGCGCGTTTCCCCGAGGCAAGGCGGGTGCTGCTCTCGACCGATATGGGCAGCCATGCCCAGTTGCGCGAACGCTTTGCGGAGATCGAGCGCGGAGACTATGACCTCATCATCGGCACCCAGCTGGTGAGCAAGGGACATCATTTCGAAAAGCTCTCGGTGGTGGGCGTGCTCGATGCCGATCTCGGCCTCGCCCATGGCGATCCGCGTGCCGCCGAAAAGACCTTCCAGATCCTGACGCAGGTGGCCGGCCGCGCCGGCCGCGCGTCAAGGCATGGCAAGGCCTTCCTCCAGACCTACCATCCCGACCATCCGGTGATGAAGGCCATGGTTTCGGGCGATCGCGAGGCGTTTTATGCGCAGGAATTGTTGGCGCGCGAGGCCGGCGGCATGCCGCCTTTCGGTCGGCTGGCAGCGCTGATCATCTCGGCCAATGAACAGCAGACGGCCATGGCCTTTGCCAAGGGGTTGTTGTCGGCGGCGCCCATGGCCGAGGGGGTGCGCCTGTTCGGTCCCGCCGATGCGCCCGTCGCCATGATCCGCGGGCGGCACCGGGTGCGGTTACTGGCCCAGTCGGGCAAGGATTTCGACCTCTCGGGCTATATGCGCTTCTGGCTATCCAACGCGGAAAAGCCCAAGGGCGACCTCAAGATCCAGGTCGATATCGATCCGATGAGCTTTATGTAGGCCCGGAGGGGCCGATATGGCGCGCCGCTGGCGCGGCAGCTCCCGTGCCGGACCGCCGCCGCCGCTCAACCATAGCGCTCGCGGCCTCTTCGCCTGAAATCGCTCCACCGGAGCGATTTGGCTTGCAGGACGGTTCCTGCCATTCGGCCATAGGCCTCATGGCCTTCTCGCCTCAAATCATGCCACTGGCATGATTTGCCCTGCGGGACGGTTCGAAGTGCGACACTTTTGCCGCCATTGAATCGCGCCGCCGCGCCTTGCATGGCGCAACGGCCTTGTGCTAGAGGGGGCGCGATTTCCTGGGGGGTCGAGGTGTGCCCCCTTTCCGGACAAAAACAAGCGTCGGCAACGACCCGGTTTTCGGCACGAAAATGCGGGGCGAGACCGGAGCAGATAACCAAGAGGGTGAAGCGGCATTG
Source organism: Devosia salina (assembly GCF_019504385.1). NCBI lineage: Bacteria > Pseudomonadati > Pseudomonadota > Alphaproteobacteria > Hyphomicrobiales > Devosiaceae > Devosia > Devosia salina. The sequence continues at coordinate 3,956,613 of NZ_CP080590.1, read as the reverse complement.
GCAGCGCAGAATTCAGTGCTTACCCAGATCGCGCGGCCTTATGCGTCGGCGCTGTTCGATCTCGCCCAGGGCGAGAACCAGCTGGCCCAGGTGGAAACCGGCCTTTCCGACATCTCCCGGCTGATTGGTGAAAGCGACGACTTCTCGCGCTATCTCCGTTCCCCCGTGATCTCCGGAGACGTCAAGGCGTCGACGCTTGAGGCGATCCTCAAGAAGGCCAAGGTCAATCCGCTGGTGGGCAATTTCCTGCGCCTGGTGGCGCGGAATGGGCGCCTGTTCGCACTCGACACCATCATTGCCGTGTTCCGCGAGCTGGCCGCTGCCGCCCGTGGCGAAGCCACGGCCGACGTCACCTCTGCTGCGCCGCTGTCCGATGCCCAGGCCAAGGCCCTGGCCGAGACGCTCAAGGCCAAGCTGGGCAAGACCGTCACGCTCAACCAATTCGTCGATCCCTCGCTGATCGGTGGCCTTCAGGTGAAGGTCGGTAGCCAGATGATCGACTCATCACTCAAGACAAAACTCGCTGCGATGAAAATCGCCATGAAAGAGGTCGGATAATGGACATCAAAGCCGCGGAAATTTCTGCGATCCTCAAGGACCAGATCAAGAATTTCGGCCAGGAAGCCCAGGTTTCCGAAGTTGGTCAGGTGCTTTCCGTCGGTGACGGTATTGCCCGCGTCTATGGCCTCGACAATGTGCAGGCCGGTGAGCTCGTCGAGTTCCCGGGCGGCGTCAAGGGCATGGCCCTCAACCTTGAAACCGACAATGTCGGCGTCGTGATCTTCGGGTCCGACCGCGCCATCAAGGAAGGCGACGTCGTCAAGCGTACCGGCGCCATCGTGGATACCCCTGTCGGTCCGGGCCTGCTCGGCCGCGTGGTCGATGGTCTGGGCAACCCGATCGACGGCAAGGGTCCGATCGACCATACCCAGCGCAGCCGCGTTGACGTCAAGGCTCCGGGCATTCTACCGCGCAAGTCGGTGCATGAGCCCATGTCCACCGGCCTCAAGGCCATCGACGCGCTGATCCCGATCGGCCGCGGCCAGCGCGAGCTGGTCATCGGTGACCGCCAGACCGGCAAGACCGCGATCATTCTCGACACCTTCCTCAATCAGAAGCCGGCCCACGACGCCGACGCTTCGGATACCGACAAGCTCTACTGCATCTACGTCGCCGTGGGTCAGAAGCGCTCCACCGTCGCCCAGTTCGTGCGCCAGCTTGAAGAGTCCGGCGCCCTGCCGTACTCGATCGTCATCGCCGCGACCGCGTCGGACCCGGCCCCGCTCCAGTACATCGCGCCCTTCACCGGCTGCGCCATCGGCGAGTGGTTCCGTGACAATGGCAAGCATGCCGTGATCGCCTATGACGATCTGACCAAGCAGGCCGTTGCCTACCGTCAGATGTCCCTGCTGCTGCGCCGTCCGCCGGGCCGCGAAGCCTATCCGGGCGACGTGTTCTATCTCCACAGCCGCCTGCTCGAACGTGCCGCCAAGATGAACGAAGACCATGGTCTTGGTTCGCTGACCGCGCTGCCCGTCATCGAAACCCAGGCCAACGACGTGTCGGCCTATATTCCGACCAATGTGATCTCGATCACCGATGGCCAGATCTTCCTCGAGACCAACCTCTTCTTCCAGGGCATCCGCCCGGCCGTGAACGTTGGTCTTTCGGTGTCGCGTGTGGGTGGTTCGGCCCAGATCAAGGCGATGAAGCAGGTTGCCGGTTCGCTCAAGGGTGAGCTGTCGCAGTACCGCGAAATGGCCGCCTTCGCCCAGTTTGGTTCGGACCTCGACGCCGCCACGCAGCGCCTGCTGAACCGCGGCGCACGCCTGACCGAATTGCTCAAACAGCCGCAGTTCTCGCCGCTCAAGACCGAAGAACAGGTCGCGGTGATCTTTGCCGGTGGCCAGGGCTATCTGGACTCGATCCCCGTGAACAAGGTGCAGGATTTCGAAAAGCACGTGCTTTCGAACATGCGCTCCAAGCATGCCGATCTTCTCAAGACCATCGCAGCCGAAAAGCAGCTCAGCGACGATACCCGCGCCAAGCTCAAGTCGGCACTGGACGAGATCAAGAAGACCTACGCGGCTTAAGCCCTGAAGGAGACGACAGGCAATGCCGTCGCTAAAGGACCTGAAAAACCGGATCGACTCGGTCAAATCGACCCAGAAGATCACCAAGGCCATGCAGATGGTCGCGGCGGCCAAGCTCCGTCGCGCCCAGGAAGCCGCCGAGGCCGCCCGTCCCTATGCCGAGCGCATGGGCAAGGTGCTGGCCGCGCTTGGCGCCGTCTATGATGGTCAGGAAAACGCACCGGTGCTGCTCGGCGGCACCGGCAAGGACCAGGTGCATCTGCTGGTCGTTGCCACGGGTGAGCGCGGGCTTGCCGGCGGGTTCAACTCGTCGATCGCCCGTCTTGCCCGCGACCATGCCCAGAAGCTGATTGCCCAGGGCAAGACCGTCAAGCTCCTGACCGTGGGTCGCAAGGGCCATGACATCCTGCGCCGGCAGTACCCGGACCTGATCGTGGACACGTTCAACTTCCGCGAAGTCAAGCAGGTGGGCTTCACCCAGGCCCAGCAGGTTGCCGACAAGGTGCTCGAGATGTTCGCCGCCGGCGAATTCGACGTGGCCACGCTCTACTTTGCCAAGTTCGGCTCGGTGATCAGCCAGGTGCCGACGGCCCAGCAGATCATCCCGGCCAAGCTGGAAAAGGTGGAAGCCGAAGGCGACGTCAATGCCCCGGCCGTTCCCTACGAATACGAGCCGAGCGAAGAAGCAATCGTCGAGGACCTGTTGCCGCGCAACATCTCGGTGCAGGTGCTGCGCGCCCTGCTCGAGAACAGCGCCTCGTTCTACGGTGCGCAGATGTCCGCCATGGACAATGCGACCCGCAATGCCGGCGAAATGATCAACAAGCTGCAGCTGAGCTACAACCGCCAGCGCCAGGCCCAGATCACCAAAGAACTCATCGAAATCATCTCGGGCGCGGAAGCGCTCTAACCCATCAGCGAGGACGAACAAATGGCAGAGAAGAAGGCCGGTCGCGTTTCGCAGGTCATTGGCGCCGTCGTTGACGTGGTGTTCGACGATCACCTGCCCGCCATCCTGAACGCACTTGAAACCACCAATAACGGCCAGCGCCTGGTGCTGGAAGTTGCCCAGCATCTCGGCGAAAATGCCGTGCGCACCATTGCCATGGACACGACCGAAGGTCTGGTCCGCGGCACCGAAGTGACCGATACCGGCGCTTCGATCTCGGTGCCGGTGGGCGACGAGACCCTTGGCCGCATCATGAACGTCATCGGCGAGCCGATCGACGAAGCCGGCCCGGTTGCGACCGCCGGCCGTCGTGAAATCCACCAGGAAGCGCCCGATTTCGTGGACCAGTCCCCGGAAGCCGAAGTGCTGGTCACCGGCATCAAGGTCGTGGATCTGATCGCCCCCTATGCTCGCGGCGGCAAGATTGGCCTTTTCGGTGGCGCCGGCGTGGGCAAGACCGTGCTGATCCAGGAACTGATCAACAACGTCGCCAAGGCGCATGGTGGTTATTCGGTGTTTGCGGGCGTGGGTGAACGCACCCGCGAAGGCAATGACCTCTACCACGAAATGATCGAATCGGGCGTGAACAAGGACCCCAAGGAACATGGTGGCTCTGCCGCCGGCTCCAAGTGTGCCCTGGTGTTCGGCCAGATGAACGAGCCCCCGGGTGCCCGTGCCCGCGTCGCGCTGACCGGCCTTACCGTCGCCGAGCATTTCCGCGACCAGGGCCAGGACGTGCTGTTCTTCGTGGACAACATCTTCCGCTTCACCCAGGCCGGTGCCGAAATGTCGGCTCTGCTGGGCCGCATTCCCTCCGCCGTGGGTTACCAGCCGACGCTGTCGACCGACATGGGCGCGATGCAGGAACGCATCACCACCACCACCAAGGGCTCGATCACCTCGGTGCAGGCCGTTTACGTGCCCGCCGACGACTTGACCGACCCGGCCCCGGCCACCACCTTCGCGCACCTTGACGCGACCACCGTGCTCAACCGCGCGATCTCGGAAAAGGGCATCTACCCGGCCGTGGATCCGCTGGCCTCCAACTCGCGCATTCTCGACCCGCAGGTCGTGGGTGAAGAGCACTACCAGGTCGCCCGTGACGTGCAGGCGATCCTGCAGAAGTACAAGGCCCTGCAGGACATCATCGCCATCCTGGGCATGGACGAGCTCTCCGAAGAAGACAAGCTGACCGTGGCCCGCGCCCGAAAGATCGAGCGCTTCATGTCCCAGCCCTTCGACGTGGCCGAAGTGTTCACCGGTTCGCCGGGCGTGTTCGTCCAGCTCGAAGACACCATCAAGGGCTTCAAGGGCCTGGTGAGCGGCGAGTATGACCACCTGCCGGAAGCCGCCTTCTACATGGTCGGTACCATCGACGACGCCATTGCCAAGGCGCAGAAGCTGGCCGCCCAGGCTGCCTAAAGTCGGTCGGGCCGCTTCGGTGGCCCGCCATCTCGTCATGGGGCCCGGATGAGAATTCGGGCTTCGTTGCCAAAGGACCAAAAGAATGGCTGAAGGCCTCAAGATCGAGATCGTGTCGCCCGAGCGGCTGGTGCTGTCCGAAACCGTGATGTCGGTCACCGTGCCGGGCACGGAAGGCTATTTCACCGTGATGGACGACCATGCGCCGTTCATGACCACGCTCAAGCCCGGCTTCATCACCGTGACCAAGTCCGGTGGCGCGTCCGATGTCTATTTCGTCAAAGGCGGCTTTGCAGACGTGTCGGCCTCGGGCCTGACCATTCTGGCGGAGCAGTCGGTGCCGTTCACCGATTTCGACCATGCCGATCTGCAGGCCCAGATCAAGGCGGCCGAAGAAGAGCTCAATCGCGCCGCGACGCCGGAAGACAAGTCCTATGCCCAGGAAGTGGTATCGGGCCTGTTGAACCTGGCCATAGAGGCCCAGCATATCGACGGAGCGCATGTCCATTAAGGACCGCGCGGCAGCACGATCGCCTCAAGAAGGCCGTCCGTTGGGGCGGCCTTTTGCTTGTCTGATAGGCACTTAGCGCAATATTTGTGCAAGTCATTGATATTTATAGTACTTTTCTCGCAATCAACCAGTGATTAACCCTTGCGGTGCACAGTGCCCGCGGAACGGCAGAACGCCGGCCACCGGCGGCCGGACTTCGGGGGCATGATCATGGGTTCTTTCCTGCGCAATATCCGGCTGACCTTCGCCATATCCAGCATGACTATCGGTGCGATCACCGTGGCCATCATGGCGGTGCTTGGTGGGCTCTATTACAGCTTGAGCGCCTCGGTGGCTCAGGACGAGAATGACGCACTGCGCGACACGACCCGCATTGCCGCCGAAATCCTGCAGGTCAATCTGCCGAACCTCGAAGTGGTGGTCGACGATGTCGGCAATGTCTCCGCGCTGACCGCGCGGAGCATGCCGCGTTTCCGAACCCATGACGTCATCGATTCCGTGGCCCATGTGGCCGGGCACGATGTCTCGGTCTATGTCTATGACACCGAGAAGAGCCCTGACATGGTGGTGGGCAGCACGAGCCTTGTCGATGGCGCCGGTGAACGCCTGATGGAGACCAGCCTGGTTGCTGGCGACCCGGTGTTCGAAGCCCTGATCGGCAATCAGCCCGTGCGCGCCGAGACCAGCTATAATGGCGCAGACTATCTGTTGAGCTACAAGCCCATCGCCACGGCGGAGGGGCAGGTGATCGGCGCGCTGATGGTGGCGGTCGACAAGGGGCCGATCCAGGCCGTGCTGGGCCGGACCATGATCGTCCTGGGGGCCGTGGGGCTCGCGGGCCTCGTGGTCACCGGCATTTTGGCCCTGCTCTTGGCGCGCAAGCTGATGCGTCCCATTCCCGACCTTGCCGGCGTGATGGGGACCCTGGCCCAGGGCGAACTGGACAGCCAGGTGCCCTATACCGAGCAGCGCAATGAAATCGGCGCCATGGCCCGGGCGGTGGAAGTGTTCCGCGCCAATGCCGTGGAAAAGGCGGCCCTCGACGCGCAGGCCCGCCAGCACCTGGCCGAGGCGGCCGACCATACCGGACAACTGCAGGCGATTTCACGCAGCCAGATGGTGGTGGAATTCGAACTCGACGGCACGGTCATGACCGCCAATGACAATTTCCTGGCGCTGCTGGGCTACCGGCTCGAAGAGATCGTGGGGCGCCCCAATGCCCTGTTCCTTTATGACGCCGATCCGGCCAGCCAGAGCTATCGGCAGTTCTGGCAGGACCTGAGCGAAGGCGCGTTCAAGAGTGGCGAATATCGCCGCCGCACCAAGACGGGCCAGGAAATCTGGATCCAGAGCACGTTCACGCCGATCTTCGACGCCGATGGCGTGCCCTACAAGGTCGTGCAGTTCGCCACCGACGTGACGGCCCGCAAGACTTCGGTTGCGGCCATTGGCGCCGGGCTGCAGCGGCTGGCGGAGGGCGACCTGACCGGCCCGATCCAGACGAGCTTCCCACCCGAATTCGAGGATCTGCGGGTGGCCCTCAATGGCACGATCGCGCGCTTTGCCGATGTGGTGGGGCAGTTGCGGCTGACCACGCGCTCGCTGCGCACCGCCAGCGGCGAGCTGCTCTCTGGCGCCAACGACCTGTCGGAACGCACCACCCGCCAGGCGGCGACCATCGAGGAAACCTCGGCCGCGATGGAAGAACTGGCGGCGACTGTCGCCGGCAATGCGGACATGGCGGAGAAGGCCGCGGGCAAGGCCGAAACCGTCTCGAAGGCGGCAGCCGAAAGTGGCGCCGTCATGGGTGAGGCCAATGGCGCCATGGAGCGGATCACCGCCTCCTCGGCCAAGATCTCCAACATCATCGGTATGATCGACGATATCGCCTTCCAGACCAATCTGCTGGCGCTCAACGCCTCGGTGGAAGCGGCGCGCGCCGGGGATGCCGGCAAGGGCTTTGCCGTGGTGGCCGTGGAAGTGCGGCGCCTGGCCCAGAGCGCGGCCAGCGCATCCGCCGAGGTCAAGGCGCTGGTGGAACAGAGCGCCGGTGAGGTCAAGGGCGGGTCCAGCCTGGTCGCGGCGGCCGGTGACAAGCTCCGCGCCATGCTCGATGCGGTGGCGGAAAACAGTGAACTGGTGCGCTCGATCGCATTGGCCAGCCGCGAACAGGCGGCCTCGATCGAGGAGGTCAGCACCGCCGTGCGCACGCTCGACCAGATGACCCAGCACAATGCTTCGCTGGTTGAACAGACCAATGCGGTGATCGAGCAGACCGAAGGTCAGACCCAGGCGCTCGACATGATCGTGGATGTGTTCACGCTGGAAGACGACGGCAAGGCGCCGCAGCAGGCGGCAGGCCGCCGAGCCGCCTGACCGCCACAATCCCGCGCTTCAGGTTTCCAGGGCGGCGCTGACCAGCGCCTTGGCGTGCAGGTCGGTGGTGTCGTAGGTGGGCAGTGGGCTTGTGCTGTCATCGATCAGCATGCCGATCTCGGTACACCCCAGGATCACCGCCTGGGCGCCGCGCGCCGCCATGCGATCGATGGCGGCCTGATAGACGCGGCGCGACTCCTCGCGCACGATGCCCTTGCACAGCTCGTCATAGATGATGCCGTTGAGGTTGGTGTGGTCCACCTCGGGCACCAGCACGTTCAGCCCATGCCCCGCAAGCCGCTCCTTGTAGAAGCCCATTTCCATGGTGAAGCGGGTGCCCAGAAGGCCAATTGTATCGAAGCCGTCCGCCAGCAGCGCCCCTGCCGTCGGGTCGGCAATATGGATGAAGGGAAGGTCGAGGCCGGCCATCATGGCCTCCGCCACGACATGCATGGTATTGGTCGCCAGACCAAGCACCTCGGCGCCTGCAGCAGCCAGGCCACGGGCGACCTCGTTGAGCACATGACCAGCCTCATACCATTGACCCGCAGCCTGCATGGCGGCAATCGGGGCGAAATCCACCGAGTGCATGATCACCGGTGCTGAATGCAGGCCGCCCAGGCGCGCCGCCGTCTCCTGGTTGAGAATGCGATAATAGTGGGCGCTGGACTCCCAGCTCATGCCGCCGATCAGGCCAATGGTCTTCATCGGGTCTTTGCTCCTGGGAGTCGCATCGGATCGGTCCGGAAACCGCGACGCCCTGTTCGGTCCGATGCTCTAGACATGGGTGAAGCGCTGCGGGATATCGGCAAAGGCCTCGACCACCTTCTCGTAGGCGGGGCGCTTGAACGGCACGATCAGCGCGGGCGCGCGGCTGAGTTTTTCCCAGCGCCAGCCGTCGAATTCGGCCTCGAACTTGCCTCCGCCCGGATGCTCCACATCGATTTCGCTGTCGGGTCCGGTAAAGGCGAAGGCGAACCAGCGCTGGCGCTGGCCGCGATATTTGCCCTTCCAGGCCTTGCCGAGAAGGTCGTCGGGCAGATCGTAATAGATCCATTCCGGGGCCTCGGCGAGCAGGCTGACCGAGGTGATGCTGGTCTCTTCGTAGAGTTCGCGCAGCGCGGCGCGCAGCGGGTCCTCGCCCTTGTCGATGCCGCCCTGCGGCAATTGCCAGGCCGAGCCATGGCTCGCCGACTGGTCGGGGTCGCCCTCGATCCTGCGGCGCCCGAGAAACACATTGCCATCGGCATTGAACACGGCAACGCCCACGCAATCGCGATAGGGCAGGGCTTCACGGTCGGGCCGGCTGGTCGGCATGGAATGTCTCTATTTCATCAGGGCGCTGACCGGAACCAGCGCAATTCCCTTGGCATCGAGTTCGCGCGCCCAGTCCGACACAGTCTGCACGGAGATGGGCAATGCGCTGACAATACCAATGGCGCTGCCCGATTCTATGGCTTCCGTCTCAAGGCTGGCAAGCGCTGAGAGAATGGATGCCCGGGCCGGATTGGCGTCTATCATTTCCCCGGCGCGGCCGAACGGCACGCGATTGGCGGAAGCGAGCTGAGCGGCCACAGAGCGATTGGACGATCCGTCATCGAGATAGCCCAGGCCACGCGCTCCAAACTCTTCCATGATCGGGGCCATGTCCACCGCCGAGGCGGTGAACCGGGCGCCCATATTGTTGATGACGCCGAAATAGCCGCCGAAGCGGGCCATGAGCCAGAACAGCTTTTCGAGATTGTCGCGCGGTGTCTCCCCGGTCAGCATGGTGTGGGGGCCGGGGTCGTTCTGGGGATAGTCGAAGGGCTCGAGCGGGACTTCGAGCATGACCTCGTGGCCGGCGGCGCGCGCCGCGGCGACGCTGGATTGCAGCGACCTGCCATAGGGCGCAAAGGCCAGCGACACATCATCGGGGAGTTGGTCGATGGCATCGAGCGAGCCCTGCTCATTGATGCCGAGGCCGGTGACGACGATGCCGATCATCGGACCGGTGGTCGCCGCACTGTCCACGGGCCGGCGATACGCCGCGAAGGGGGTGAGACCGGTTCCGGACATGCGCGGAATGGTGCCGACGGAGGTTTCTTCGCTGAGGTCTGGCAGCGCGCCAAACTGGTCGGGAACCTGCCCCATGGCGCTGCCGGCGGTGCTGCCGGAGGGGGTGGGAACAGCAATGACCGAGCCATTGGCGGGGTATTGACCGGGGTCGGCGGTAATGGTCGCCGGGTGGCTGGCCGCCTCGTTGGCAATGGAGTTGTTGTCGCGGGTGGACGTGATGGCCACTTCCTCGCTGGGACGACCGCCATCGGGGTCATCCACCAGCATCAGGCGCAAGGCGATGCCGCCGATGATCAGGAAGATCAGGCCGAAAAGCAGCCGGGCAAGGGGGAAGTGAAACCGCTTCGACCGGGCCTGATTCCGGCGCCGGCGTCCGGTCAGCGGCGTGGAAAGGTCATTGGCCATCGGCTGCGTGCTCATCCCCGGCTGGGCAGGTGCGGGACGCGGCGCGAATCAAGCCGCCGCATCCCCAGTCTATCATGGTCTCCGGCGTTTCCGGGAACGCGCGGAGCGGTCCCATCATGCGGAGGCCGAGCGGTACCCGCTCGGCTTATTCCGCCTTTGCGGGATAGGCGGGGTCCGTCTCCTCGCCCTTGATCAGCCGGATGGCATATTGCAGCTGGGTATCTTCCGCCTTGTCCGCCGGGACATAGACAGAGGAGCCGACGCTCGCCTCTTCCTGGCCTTCAATGGTGATGTGGCCTTCCAGCCCTGCTTCGCCAATGATCTCGTCGCGCCCCTGGAACTCCTCGGGAACCACCTGGCGCACCTCGATGTCCGGGGTGATGCCCAGCGCCTGGATGGAGCGATTGTTGGGCGTGTAATAGCGCGCGGTCGTCAGGCGCATGGCGCCGTCCGGCCCCAGCGAGATGATCGACTGCACCGAGCCCTTGCCGAAGGACCGCGTGCCGACCAGGGTGGCGCGCTTGTGGTCCTGCAGGGCGCCGGCGACGATCTCGGAGGCCGAGGCGGAGCCGCCATTGATCAGGACGACCAGCGGGACATCGGCGATCTTGGCGTCGAGGGGATCGGGAGCCGCATCATAGCGGGCGCTTTCGCTCTCGCTGCGACCACGGGTGAGCACCACAGCACCGCGATTGAGGAAGGCGTCGGCGACATAGACCGACTGGTCGACCAGGCCACCGGGATTGTTCCGAAGGTCGAGGATGATGCCCTTGGGGGCCACGTCATCGCGCGCCTTGTAGATGTCCTCGATGGCACGCTCGATGCCGACAAAGGCCTGTTCAGAGAAGCGCGACAGGCGCAGCACGGCGATATCGCCCTCGCCTTCCTCGGCTCCTCCCTCCATGCTCCAGCGTACGGCGCGCATCGAGATGATGCCGCGCGTCAGCTTGAACTCGATGGGATCGGTGACCCCCTCGCGCAGAACGGTGATGGTGACATCGGTGCCCACCGGACCGCGCATCTTCTCGACGGCCTCGTCCTGGGTCATGCCCTGCACGGGTTGACCGTCGATCTCGTAGATCAGGTCATTGGCCATGATGCCGGCGCGAGCGGCCGGGGTCTCGTCGATGGGCGAGACGACCTTGATGAGGTCTTCTTCCATGATGATCTCGACGCCCAGGCCACCGAATTGGCCCGAAGTGTCTTCGCGCATCTCGTCATAATCGGCCGGCGGCAGATAGCCCGAATGCGGATCGAGCGAGGTGAGCATGCCCTGGATGGCGGCGCGGATCAGCTCCTGCTCGTCGGGTGGATCGACATATTCGGCGCGGATACGGTCGAAGATTTCGCCGAACAGGTTGAGATCGGCGTAGATTTCCAGCGGGTCGCGCGGCGCGGCGGCGCGTTCGGCGGCGGTCGGCTCCGGCGTTTCGCCGCTGGGATTGGGGTCGAGCTGCTCCTCCACGGGCGCCGGCGCCGGATCAGCCGGAGGTTGGTCCTGGGCGATCAGCACTGTGGCGGGCACCAGCACTGCCGCGCAGATGGCGGCAAGGCGAAGGGTGGTCAGGCGCATGGGTTTATTATCCCGTCTGTTCACTGTTGGCCCACCACCCGGCCGGGTCGAAAGGCTCGTTGTCTTGTCTCAGCTCAATATAGAGGGTCGGCTGGTCGTTTCCAGCACTGGTGGTCACGGTTCGTCCAATTGTGCGTGATCCCATGGTTCCCAATGGCTCGCCCATCTGCACGAACTGGCCGATATCGGCGGTGATCGTGTCGAGGCCGGCGAGCAGGGCGGTGTAGCCATTGCCCGTATTGAGAATGACGATCTGGCCATAATTGAGGTAAGGCCCCTTATAAAGCACCCAGCCGTCGGCCGGCGCCACCACCTGAGCGTCTGCGCGGGTCACGATGGATTGCCCCTGGGCGATGCCGCCACGGCCATCATTGGCGCCGAAATCCACCACGGTGACACCATTGGCCGGCAGGGCCAGATAACCCTGGGCCAGAGGGAAGGGGACCGCGGGTTGCGTACGGGCCGCATCGGCAAAGGCCAGTTCGATGGCCTCGGCCGAGAGCTGCGGCAGGTCGGGATCGGCAGTGACCGGCGCGGCGCTGGCGCCTTGGGCGGCGCGTTCGGACAGGGCGCCGATCAGTTCGCGCAGTGACGTGGCCTTTTCTGCCAGGGCGACCGCTTCGGCCTCCTCGGCCTGCAATTCGGCACTCATCTGGGTGATGCCCTGCTTGCGCGCCGCGATCAGCGTGGCGATGCGCAACTGCTCCTCCTCGAGCACCTGGTGATTGGCCTTGAGCGTCTGCTCCTCGGCCAGCGCTGCCGTCTTGATGTCGGTCAGCGCCTTGAGGTCATTGGCAACCGTGTCGGCCTTTTCCCGCAGCTGGGGAAGGATGGCGGCGATCAGCATGGCGCCGCGCGCCGAGCCGAGCGCATCGTCGGGATCGACGATCAGGGCTGGAGGCGGGTTCAGCGATATGCGTTCGAGGGCGGCCAGAACATTGGCGATCTCTGCATCGGCTCCGTCAAGGCGGCCGCGCACCTCCAGTTCGCGCACGATCAGCTCGGAAATCCGTTCCTCGACATCGGACACTTCGATCTCGGCCAGCTTGACCCGCTGGGCGGCGGCGATCAGAGCGGCGTTCTGCTGGGTGCGATCGCCTTCCATGGCGGCGATCTCGGCCTTGAGCTCGTCGATGCGTTCACGGCTGAGGCTGAGCGAGGCCTCTACCTCTTCGAGATCGATGACATTCTTGTCGGCGGGCTCGGTATCGGCGGCCTCGGAAGGCTGTGCGGCCTCTTCGGAGGCGGTTGCCGGCCTCTCTACTGCATCGGGTTCCGCGGGTTCGAGGGGCAGCGAGGGGCGCAGGTCCACATCCTCGACGGCCGCGGGAGCCGGTTCGGATTGCGCCAGAAGCGGCATTGCGACGAGACATGCCGCGACGCTGCCCGCCAGCAGGGCCTTGAGTGTACTTGCCGGCCGCAGGGGCATGGCGTCTCCTCGAAAAAGGGCCGGGCCCCGAATCAATCGGGGGCACTTTAGCAAGAGGCGGGCAAACCGCCGGTTAACAATGCTTAACCATAAGCGGCGGGGCTTAGTCGCCGCGATGATAGGGGTGGCCCGAAAGAATGGTGGTGGCGCGATAGAGCTGTTCGGCCAGCATGATGCGCACCAGTTGATGCGGCCAGACCATGGGCGAGAAGCTCACCGTCAGGTCGGCCGTGCGCACGAAGTCCGGGTCGATGCCGTCGGCGCCCCCGATCACGAAGCCCACGGCAGGGCGGCCGTCGTCGCGCCAGCGCGCCAGCTGGTTGGCAAAGCCTTCCGAATTGAGGCCCTTGCCGCGTTCGTCAAGCATCACCGTGATGCCCTCGGGCAGGGCGGCGCGCAGGGCCTTGGCCTCCTCGGCCTTGCGGGCTGCGGCCGACCCGGCGCGCGACTCGTTGATCTCGCTGACCTCGAAGCCGGTCAGGGCCAGAGGCTTACCGCTGGCATTGGCCCGCTCAAGATAACGGGCCACGAGCTCGCGCTCTGGCCCGTTCTTCATCCGGCCAATGGCCGCAATCGCAATCCGCATCGGGGATAAGCCCGAACGTTAGTGCTGGTCGGCGGCGAAATCGGCCTGCCACATCTTTTCGATGTTGTAGAACTCGCGCACTTCGGGGCGGAAGATGTGCAGGATCACATCGCCCGCATCCACCAGCACCCAGTCGCAATGGGGCAGTCCTTCGACGCGCGGCTTGCCATAGCCATTGTCGCGCAGGGCGGTAATGACCTGATCCGCGACGGCACCGACATGGCGCTGCGAGCGACCGGAGGTGACGATCATGTGGTCGGCCAGCGACGACTTGCCGGTGATGTCGACCGCGACCGTTTCTTCGGCCTTGGCGTCATCCAGCGTGTCGAGAATGAGGTCGATCAGGGGCTTTTGCGCACCGGCCACGGGGGCGGGCGAAGCGGAGAGGGAATTGTCGGGCAGCGCGGCCATCAAAAACGGCCTTCCGCCCATGCGCGGGCATGGGTCATGCGAAAGATGAGCATCCTTGGTTGTTGATCGGAATGTTGCGGCGTCGTGAGAACGGCAAGCCGTCTGTTCCTGTTCCGGTGACAATGATCACACTTGGGGCTGAATATGCGCTTCCGGAGCCGATTTCGCAAGGTCGGGGCGCGCAAGAGCCTTAATTTGTGCCCTGCGCGGCCCGGATGGCGGTCGAAGACAGGGGGGATTGGCGACCCTGGAGGTAGATCCAGGCCGGGGCATGGCAGCGCGCCAGGAGGGCCGTATCGGTTTCGTCGAGCTGGGCGTGATCGAGCGTTGCCGCGGCCCGGGAGGCCAGGGCCCGGCGGCCCGCCCCGGGGCGGACATAGACGGCCATCGGCACTTTTGCGGCCATGTCGCGCCAGCGCTGCCAGCGATGGAAATTGGCCAGACTATCGGCGCCCATGATCCAGACGAAGCGCCGGTCGGGCATGGTCCGGGTGAGGAAATCCACGGTCTGCCAGCTATAGGCAAAGCCCCGCTCGGCCTCGAAACCGGTGACGCGGATGCGCGGATCGGTGATCATGGCCCGCGCCGCAAGGACCCGGGCTTCCAGCGAGGGCAGCGATGAATTGTCCTTGAGCGGATTGCCCGGCGTCACCAGCACCCAGAGCGCATGCAGTTCGAGCCGCCGCAGCGTTTCCTCCATCACCAGCAGATGCCCCTGGTGCATGGGATTGAAGCTGCCACCAAACAGGCCAATGCGCATGCCGGGCGCAGAAGGCGGCATTGTGGTGATGCCGGGGATGCGGAGGGGCGGTCGCAGGGTCAAGGGATCAGGGCCGCGTCTGACCGTTGCCGCGCACGCGGTA